>CAZPEM010000005.1:0-52077 GCA_964585575.1 uncultured Chitinophagaceae bacterium | reverse complement strand
CGGGCAAGACGATCGTGAAGGTCGTCGCCGTGCCGGGCCGGCTCGTGAACTTCGTCGTCAAGGGCTGACGGGGCCCCGGCCGTTTCGCAGGCCGTTTCGGGCTCGACGTGCCGTGGGCATCCTGTCGTGACGGTCGTGACGGTCGTGACGGCGTTGGCCGAGGGCCGGCCAAATCCACGGGCCTGTCCGCTTTGATTTGTCGGATCGTGCAACTAGCGTCGCCAAGGAAGACGGCATCACCGCCGGACCGCGCGAGGCATGAATCGCCGGACGCACCGCCCGGAAAGCCGTTGGTTTTCTTCACCTTTCCATGGAGTCTGCATCGATGCGTCTCAAACGTTCCTCCCTCTCGATCGCGTTGGCCCTCGTCGTCGTGGCGTCGGTCCTCGCTCCCTGTCAGGCCGAGGCGGGCCTGCTCGCCCGGCTCAACAAGCCGGTCGTGCCGGGCATGCCTTCGCTTCCCGGTCTTCCCACGATCAGCCCGCTGGGCCTCATCGCCCCGCGACTCAGCAATGCCGTGCTGGTCGCCCAGAAGGGCGGCCTGAAGACCCAGGCGGGCCGGCTCAGCGGCTTGGGCGTCGTGGCTCCGCGTGTCAGCCCGATCGCCGCCCTGGCGGTCGCCCCTCCGAAGACGACCCAGGCCCGCCTGATGTACGGCCTGACGATCCTGTCGCCGCGGACGGCGGTGCTCGTCGGCATGCTCCAGGCGGCGCACGGAGCGGCCGGCAGCCTCCGCTGAAACGGTCGCCCGATCGCATCGGGCGGATCACGGTTCCCTCACGGCCGGGTGGGTTGTCCAGGTGTCCCTGGCGACCCACCCGGTTCGTTTTTGCTGCGATTGATTGGCAGCCCGGAGCCCTTCCTTTACAGTGAGGAGCCTCCCGGCGTCGGGGCCGGAAATCCCGAAAAGGAAATCCTCCATGAGCGTGCAGCGTGTGTTGGCCCTGGTGCTCGGCGGCGGACGGGGAACGCGCCTCTTTCCGCTCACACGGGATCGCTCGAAGCCGGCCGTACCGCTCGCGGGCAAATACCGCATCATCGACGTGCCGCTCTCCAACTGCATCAACAGCGGCGTGCAGCGGATCTACGTGCTCACGCAGTTCAACTCCGTGAGCCTCCACCGGCACATCCGCCGCACCTACACCTTCGACCCGTTCAGCGGCGGCTTCGTCGAGATCCTCGCCGCCCAGCAGACGATCGACAGTTCGGGATGGTACCAGGGCACCGCCGACGCTGTCCGACAGAACCTCCGCTACCTGCACCAGCCCGACATCAAGCACGTGCTGATCCTCTCCGGCGACCAGCTCTACCGGATGAACTACGCCGACATGCTCGCGACCCACAAGGCCGCGGCCGCGGACGTCACGATCGCCGGGATCCCCGTGCCCAACGAACAGGCCTCGGCCCTCGGCATCATGCGGGTCGACGATTCGGGCCGTGTCGTCGGGTTCCTCGAGAAGCCGCAGACGCCCAAGGAGCTCGAGCACGTCCACACCGATCCCGCCTGGATCGACCGCCACGGCGTTCAGTCCAAGGGCCGCAGCCTCATCGCGAGCATGGGGATCTACCTCTTCAACCGCGACTGCCTCGTCGAACTGCTCGAAAAGACCGACTACCAGGATTTCGGCCGGGAGGTGTTCCCCACCGCGATCCGCGCGAAGCGGGTTCACGTCCATCTCTTCGACGGCTACTGGGAGGACATCGGGACGATCCGCTCCTACTACCAGTGCAATCTCGACCTCGCCTCGGCCGCCTCGCCTTTCGAGCTGTCGAGCGCGGAAGCCCCGCTCTACTCGCGGGCCCGCTTCCTTCCACCGTCGCGGATCGAGGGGGCGAGCGTTCGGGCGAGCCTCATCTCCGACGGGTGCGTCGTCGAGCAGGGAGCGGTCATCGAAAACAGCGTGATCGGCCTGCGGTGCCGAATCGGCCGCAACGTCGTGATCCGCAACTCCGTGATCCTTGGAAACGACTTCTACGAGTCGGCCGAAGAGATCGCCGCCGCCGCGTCCCGTGGCATCCCCACGCTCGGCATCGGAGAGGGCACGATCGTGGAGAACGCGATCGTCGACAAGAACGTCCGGATCGGCCGCAGGGTCAGGGTCGTGAACGACCACGGCTGGGAGGCCACGCCGGACAGCGACCTCTTCACGATCCGCGACGCGATCGCGGTCGTGCCGAAGGAGGCCGTGCTGCCCGACGGCTGGATTCCGGAACCTGGGCTCGCGAAGGCGCCGCGTTGAGGCGGTCCGGCTTCAGCGGACTTCCGATTCGTCGAGCTCCACTTCCCCGGGCTCTTCACGGGCCTGCGACCCGTCGGTGACGTTCGGCCCGTCGGTGACGTTCGGCCCGTCGGTGACGTTCGGATCGGGCAACTCCGGCACCTCGGCGAGCCTGAGCACCGATTCGGTGTCCGCCGGCTCGGCCGTCACCGGCTCGCCCTCTCCGACCTCGTCCCGATCCGCATCGTCGCGATCGACATGGACGACCGTCGGCCACGGCGAGGACGAACGGCCGAGCGGCAGGATCCCGTTGGATCTCGCGCAGAAATCATTCTGCGTGACCGCTCCGTTCGGCACCGGCCCCGAGTAGTCGAAGAGATCGGGGCACATCGTGCATCCGGCCGTCCCCACGACCAAAAGCACGACGCCCAGCGGCACGACGCCCCCGCCCGTCGGCACGCGGATCGGCCTTGCGGCCGACCGCAGCCCGCGTTCCACAGCCATCGCGATTCCTCCGGGCCCAGGTCCACGAGTCAGCGGCTGTTCCCCCCCACGGAAATCTTTTTCGGCACGGCACGAAGGGAATATTGAGAAAAATCGCGCCAAACGATCCGGGCCACGGCGCGGGACTGCCGCGCTCCAGCGGCCCGGCCGTTCGCGGTCGACGTCAGAGTTCGACGCCGGCCCGCTCCATGAGCCGTTTCATGTCGTCCCAGACGTCACGCTTCGCGGCGGGGTTCCGCAGCAGGTACGAGGGATGGTAGGTGCAGATCACGTCGGCGTTGCCGTGGCGATGCCAGCGACCGCGGAGCCGGCCGATCGCTTCCGTGGTCTTCAGGAGCGACTGCGCGGCGGTGGTGCCGAGGCAGACGACGAAGGCAGGATCGATGATGCCCAACTGCCGCTCGAAGTATCCCCGGCAGTGCGAGACCTCCTCGGGCGACGGAACGCGGTTGCCGGGCGGACGGCACTTCAGCACGTTCAGGATGAAGACCTGCTCCCGTGACAGGCGGCAGGCTTCGATGATCTTCGTGAGCAGTTGCCCGGCACGACCGACGAACGGCTCGCCGCTGGCATCCTCATCGGCGCCGGGAGCCTCGCCCAGGAAACAGATCCTCGCGGCGGCATGCCCCTTTCCAGGAACCGTGTGCGTCCTCGCGGCGGCGAGTTCGGAGCACCGCGTGCAGCCGGCCACATCCTGCCGGACCTCGTCGAGCCGTCGCTCCCGATCGGCGAGCGCCGCGGGATCGAGCACCGCGAGCGGCTGGAACGTGGCGACCGGCTGTGATGAGGCGACCGCCGCGGGAGACGTCGCGGCGATCCGCGGCTTCGGCAGCTGCTGCACCCCGGCCATCGCGAGGCTCTCGAGCCTCTGCTTCAGCACCATCGGCCGCGGTTCGGGGGCAGACTGCATGAACTACAGCGCGCGACGGAACCGCTTCGGAGCCCTGCCCTTTCCGAGCAGCGGCGGACCGGTCGGCTTCTTCGGCTCCGGAGGGGGCGGTTCCTGGGATGCGGGTTCCCCGTCACCGGGGCCGCCCGCAGGCCGGCCGGCGGCATTCGGATCGACCGCCGCGAAACCGGGAATCTCGTCCCGCTCGAGGAGCTTCTCGATCCGCATCTCGATCCGGGTCAACTGCGGCCCCTCCTCGGGGGTCACGAACGTGTAGGCCACTCCCTCGCGGCCCATCCGGCCGGTTCGACCGACGCGATGGACGTAGTCGTCGCAGAACTCCGGGATGTCGTAGTTGACGATGTGCGACACGCTCGAAACGTCGATGCCGCGGCCGACCACGTCGGTCGCCACGAGGATCCGCACCGTCCCCTCGCGGAACTGCCGCATGACCCGGTCGCGGACGCTCTGCGCGAGGTCCCCGTGGATGCAGGCGACGTCGTTCTCCCGGCCCCGACGACGGGCGAGCCGCTCGAAAACCTTGTCGGTGCCCCGCTTCGTCCGACAGAAGACGATCACCTGCCGCGGCTGCTCCCTCTGGAGGAGACGCTCGAGGAGATCGAACTTCCGCTTCGCATCGACCGTGAAGTAGAACTGCTCGATCGTCTCGACGGCGATGTCGCGGGTCGAGAAATCGAGAGTCTCCGGGTCGTGCATGTATCGCTCGGCGATCTTCGCCACCGGTGGCGGGACCGTGGCGGAGAGTAGCAGCGTCTGTCGGCTGGCCGGGCAACGCCGCAGGATCTTCTCGATGTCGGGGCGGAATCCGATGTCGAGCATCCGGTCCGCCTCGTCGAGCGTCACGATCTCGAGGGCATTGAGTTGGATCGTGCCGCGGCTCATGTGATCGAGCACACGGCCGGGAGTGCCGACGACGACGGCCGGGTGCTTGGCGAGCTTGTCGATCTGCCCCTTGATCGGCTTGCCACCGTAGACGGCGACGCAGTGGATCCGCGAGCCGTGGGCGAGCTTCTCGAATTCGTCACGAACCTGTACGGCAAGCTCGCGGGTCGGGACGAGCACGAGTGCCTTCGGTCCCGTGGGCCGGCCCTGAACATGGCCTTGGGCTGGCTTCGAAAGCCGTTCGAGGATCGGGATCACGAAGGAGGCCGTCTTGCCGGTGCCAGTCCGGGCCTGCCCGAGCACGTCGCCGCCGAGGATGGCCCGAGGGATGAGTCCCGCCTGAACGGGCGTGGCGTTCGTGTACCCGGCCCGGTCGATCGCGGCCAGTGTCACGTCCGACAGACCAAGCGTGCGGAACGACGGGCCAACGGCGGCCGCATCACCGGCGCCGCCGGACGAGTCGGCAGATTCAGAAACGATCACCTCGCATCACCCTTCTTGTTTCGGTCGCAAAGTGTACCACCGAAACGCGGGCCACTCAAAGCGGCTCTGCCGGGATCCAGGGCGACTATCGGTCAAACAGCCTCTTGATGGCCCAAAGGGTCGCAGCCCGGCCGGCCCGGGCGATGGAACGCGTGAGGGGAATCTGCTTCGGGCACACCGCCACGCAGTTCTGGGCGTTGCCGCACATCTGGATGCCCCCCTGGGACGTGAGAGACTTGAGTCGCTCGTCGGCGATCATGCCACCGGTCGGGTGGGCGTTGAACAGCATCGCCTGGCTGATCGCGTGGGCCCCGAGAAAACCCTTGTCGAACGCGGCCTTCCGTCGGGCATCGAACTCCTCCTGCGATTCGTCGTCGCGGCGGACCACATCGATCTTCGTGAACTGCGGGCAGGCCTCGAGGCAGCAGCCGCAGCTGATGCAGGTCGAGAGCGGGTAGGCGTCTTCCTGTTCCTTGGGAGAGATCCGCGGGCCGGGCCCCTGGTCGTAGGAGCCGTCCACCGGCACCCAGGCCTTCACCCGCTCGAGCGACCGGAACAGCCGCCGGCGATCGACCACGAGGTCGCGAACCACCGGGAACTTCGTCATCGGCTCGATCACGATCTCGTCGGCATTCTCCACCAGCAACTTGTCGACGAGCGAGGAGCACGCCATGCGGGTCCGGCCGTTGACCAGCATCGTGCACGAGCCGCACACCTCCTCGAGGCAGCTGCAGTCCCACGCGACCGGCGGCACCGCCCTGCCGTCGGCGCTCGTCGCCTTCGCCGCGATCTTTTGCAGGACGCTGATGATGTTCATGTTCGGCTCGTAGGGAACTTCGTGCCGCTCCCAGTAGCTCTCTCGACCCGGCGCGTCCTGGCGAAGCACCCTCACGCGGATCGTTTTCGCCGCGACAGACGAGTCCGCATCCGTAGCCACGACATCGGTCTCGACCGCTCGAATCATCGTTTCGCTCCTCCAGTTCTGACTGCTCACGGATTCCCGGCCCGCACGATCCCTAGCCGGCACCGACCGTCATCGGCTGCCTTCCCGCCGCCTCCGTCGCCGAAGCCGGCGGCCTGGCGGCCTGCCGCTCCTTCCAGACCTCCTCGATCAACTCCGCACCAACGAGCCCGTAGAGCCTTGGCCGCGGCGGAATGAGCGAACTGTCGATGTCCTCGTAGGAGATCTCGGGGTGGCCGTCGGCGCCCGCCTTCGCGATCGTCGACTTCAGCCATTTCGCCGTGTTTCGTTCAAAGCGGTCGCACCATGCCTCCGCCTCCCGCCGCTGCTCGTCGGGGCTGGTCGCCGCGATTCCCGGCATCGCGAACTCCGGCTTGTAGTGGGCCCCACGGCACTCGTCCCGCAGGAGCGCCCCCTTCAGGATCACCTTCGCGATCGGGAACATGTCGCCGAGCGACTTCGTGAAGACGACGTTTTGATTCGTCCAGTTGCCGGTGTCGGAAAGGCTGCATTCCCGCCACCGCTCCTCGAGACGACAGACGTCCTCGTACGCCTTGCGAAGCTGGTCGTTGCGGCGGACGACCGTCGCGGCACGGGTCATGATGTCGCCGAGTTCGCCATGGAGCGAGTAGGGATTCTCCCGGCCTCCTCTCCGGGAGAGGAGCGATTCGTGCCGCTCTTCCTGACGGCCGGTCGCCCGCTCGAACACCTGCCCCGAGTGGCCACCGCCGCCCCCCCGCCTCACGAGATCGAACGAGGAAATCACGCTCGGCGCCACGAACAGGCCGCTGAAGATGCACGAGAGCAGCGAGTTGGCCCCGAGGCGATTGGCGCCGTGGTACTGGTAGTCGCACTCGCCGATCGCGTAGAGCCCGGGGATGCTCGTCTGGTGGTTTCGGGGCGATCCTTCGACCATCCCGCCCGAGCCGCTCCTCTCGTAGTCGACCCACAAGCCGCCCATCGAGTAGTGCACGGCGGGGAAGATCTTCATCGGCACCGACCGGGGATCGACCCCCTGGAACTTCTCGTAGATCTCGAGGATGCCGCCGAGCTTGCGGTCGAGCGTCTCCCGCGAAAGGTGCGTGAGGTCCAGGTAGACGCACAGCCGGTCCTTCTCGACCGACAGGCCCTCGTTCGTGCAGATGTCGAAAATCTCACGCGTGGCGATGTCGCGGGGAACGAGGTTGCCGTACTTTGGATACCGCTCCTCGAGGAAGTAGCACCGCTCCGCCTCCGGAATCTGCCTCGGATCACGGGAATCCTGCGGGATCCGCGGAACCCAGACGCGGCCTCCCTCGCCCCGCGCGCTTTCGCTCATGAGCCGCAGTTTGTCGGCGCCCGGGATCGCGGTGGGATGCACCTGGATGAACTCGCCGTTGCCGTACGCGGCGCCCGACTGATAGGCGCGGCTGACCGCACTGCCTGTGCAGACCATCGACATCGTCGAACGACCGTACAGCAGTCCGCATCCTCCGCTCGCGAGGATCACCGCCTCGGCCGGGAAGGCCCGGAACTGCATCGTGACGAGATCCTGGCAGATCGCGCCGCGGCAACGGCCGCCATCGTCGAGCACCGGCTCCAGGAAGTCCCAGAACTCCCACTTCTTGACCTTGCCCTCCACCTCGTAGCGACGGACCTGCTCGTCGAGGGCGTAGAGCAGCTGCTGTCCGGTGGTCGCGCCGGCGAACGCCGTCCGCTTGTAGAGCGTGCCGCCGAACCGCCGCTGATCGCGGAAGCCCTCCGGAGTCCGGTTGAACGGCACTCCGAGCCGGTCCATGAGGTCGATGATCCTCGGCCCCCACTCGGCCATCTCCTTCACCGGCGGCTGGTGCTGCAGGAAGTCGCCGCCGTAGACCGTGTCGTCGAAGTGCTTCCACTCGCTGTCGCCCTGCTGGCGGGTGAGGGAGTTGACGCTGTTGATTCCCCCTTGCGCACAGACGCTGTGCGACCGCTTCACCGGCACGAGGCTCACGAGATCGACCCCGATGCCGAGTTCCGCCAGCCGCATCGTGGCCGACAGGCCTGCGAGCCCTCCACCGATCACGAGCACACGCGGCTGCGACATGATGACCTGACTCCGGATTCCTTCTTGGACCAGTCTGTTTCGTGAAGCCTTGGCTAGTGGACGTCCTGGGACGCCGCGTCCTTCTTCGGATGGAGCTTTTCCTCGATCCGCTCGGCCTCCTCGATGTCCGTCGCGAGCATTCCTCCCAGTCCGCCGAGGCCGGCTGCGGCCAGCGCCACCCCCAGCACGATGCTCACCCAGTTCGCCCGCCGCATCGCCTCGGGGCTCGTCCAGATGCCCCAGGTGATGCCGAGCGTCCAGAGGCCGTTGGCGAAGTGGAACACGGCGGAAAGCACGCCGATCGCGTAGAGGATCGCCACCGGTGCCGACTGGATCGCAGCCGCGGCGGTGCTCGTCGCACGTTCGTGCTCGAAGGCCCCACCCCCAAACGGCTTCCCGAGAGCGTGGAGCTGCCAGACGTGCCAGATGATGAAGGCGAAGGCGATCATTCCGGTCGCACGCTGGAGCGTGTAACGGACGTTGCCGACATAGGGATAGGAGCCGACGTTGGGCAACCCGCCGGCGATGATCGCGAACCCGACCGAGGCGTGGAACAGCATCGGCAGGAAGATGAACGCCCACTCCACGATCGGCAGGAGCGGCTGCAGCGAGTGGATGAGATCGACCCGCGACTGAAACGACTCCGGACCGAAGAGCACGGAGGCATTCGTCAGCAAGTGGACGACAAGGAACGCTCCGACCGGGATGAGACCGGAAAGGGAGAACAGCCTGTAGATCAGGAACTGGTGGCGACTGAAAAACGAATCGATCGACTCGGGACCGCTCGCAAACTTCGTACTCAACGTGTTAACCTCGGTTTGGAAGCAGTATAGATGGCCTGGCAGGCAGGGCAACGCGGGCGGGCCGTGATCGGGTCCGCCGCAACGAATCGGCCCTCGATTTGGCTCGGGCCCCGGCCGATTTTATACTTCTGAAGACGTTGTGGGACGATTGCACGGAGGGCATGCGTGTCGAAGGCCCGCTCCATTCTCGATGGCCACGAAAAGGAGATTCTTCTCCTCCTTCCCGACGGCGTCGCCCTCCTCGACGCGGAAAACACGATCCAATGGGCCAATCCCCGGTTCGTCGAATGGTGCTTGGGGCCGGATGTCGAGGGGAGTGACTTCTACGCGGCGATCGGTGGACCGCAGGTGCTCGGCGGAGAGCCCTGCCCTTTTCGGGCGGCCCTCGCCGGCGGCCGGATGACGAGCGTTACGCTGCGGGTCGGAGACAATCGTTACCTGCACGTCAACGCCGAGCCGACGGCGATCGAGGGCGTTCCGTACGTCCTGGCCACGGCCCGCGACGTGACCGAAGACATCCTCGAACAGCAGAAGCGGGCGGCGATCCATCGCGCCGGCCAGACGCTCGCCGACCTCTCACCCGACGAACTGGCGGACATGTCGGTGGAGGAGCGGATCGAACTGCTCAAGAGCAACATCCTCCACTACTCCAAGGACCTGCTGAAGTTCGACGTCGTCGAGATCCGGCTTCTCGATCAGCAGACCGGACGGCTCGAGCCGCTGCTTGCCGAGGGGATGGAGCCCGAGGCGCAGTCGCGCGTGCTCTACGCCCTGCCGCAGGACAACGGTGTCACCGGCTACGTGGCGGCAACCGGCAAGAGCTACGTTTGCGCCGACACCACGAAGGATCCGCTCTACCTCGAGGGCTGCAAGGGGGCGAAGAGTTCGCTCACCGTGCCGCTGGTTCTCCACGACGAGGTGATCGGCACCTTCAACGTCGAAAGCCCGTTCAATCCCGGCGACCCGCGGGCGGGATTCACCGACACCGACCTGCAGTTCCTCGAGATCTTCTCCCGCGACGTCGCGGTCGCCCTGAACACGCTCGAACTGCTCGTGGCGGAGAAGGCTTCCACGGCGGCGGAGAGCGTCGAGGCGATCCACGGGGCGGTGGCGCTTCCCGTCGACCGCATCCTCAGCGACGCCGTGAGCGTGATGGAGCGGTACATCGGCCACGACCACGACGTGGTGGAGCGGCTGCAACGCATCCTTCGCAACGCCCGCGACATCAAGCAGGTGATCCAGAAGGTCGGCGAGAAGATGACGCCCACGTCGGCCCACTCCCAGCTGCGGCAAGGTGAGCGGCGTTCCACGCTCGGCGGCCGCCGGATCCTCGTGGTCGATGCGGACGACCAGGTGAGGGCGGCCGCCCACGCGCTGCTCGAGAGGTGCGGCTGCATCGTCGAGACCGCCCGCGACGGAACGGAGGCCTGCCGACTCGTCCGGGCCAGCGGCGACGAGGGCTACGACGTCATCATCGCCGACATCCGCCTGCCCGACATGTCGGGCTACGAGCTGTTCCTAAAGCTCCAGGAGATCCTCGACCATGTGCCCCTGGTCCTCATGACCGGTTTCGGGTACGACCCCGGCCATTCGATCGTGAAGGCCCGCCAGGCGGGCATCGATCTGGTGCTGTTCAAGCCCTTTCGGGTCGATCAACTGCTCGATACCGTCGAGAGGGCCGTCGCCGGAACGAAGCCCTGCGTGGCGAAGCCCTCCTGATCCGTGCCGACGCCGCGGGCCTCCGCTCGCGGGGGGAAGGCCGGCAAGACAGGAAGTCGGGCGAGAAGGGGATTTCCGGGAGCCTGCGTTCCCGGCCGGCACGTGGCCTTGACCCGGGCCCGCCCGCGCCCGTATTCCCCGGCCGTGTCTCCGGTTCCCGGGGCACCCGATACCCCCGAGGGGCGTCTCTCATGGTAGGCCCGTTTCGATCGACACCGTTGATGGCCGGCTTGTTCTGCGCGATGTTGCTGACTCCGCACGCGCGAGCGGAGGATCCGCCGGCGGAGGCGTCGGCGGCTCGCCAAAAGATCGAGGAGGCGATCGCGAAGGCCCGCGGCGGCAGCCCCCCGCTGCCGCCGGCTCCGGCGCCCGCCGATCCGGCGGCCTCCGCACCGGCCTCCGCCCGCACGCCACCCGAAAAGCTCCCGCCCGACCTCGAGGCCGCCCGGTTTGCGGCCGAGGCCGCCTCGCGGCAGCTCGAGGCGAAGCGAAGGTCCGAGAAGAGCCCCGCGGAGGCGCTCGAAATGCTCGACGCCCTCTCGGCCGATCTCGGCCGCCACGAGATGCCCGCCGACGCCCGTGAGAAGATCGCCCGCCGGATCGAGCGGACGAAGCGGGAGATCGAGGAGGCGACCGGGAAGCGGCGGGGCGAGCTCGCTCTCGAAAAACGCAACACCGAGATCGAGAAGGACATCGAGCGTCGGCAGGCCGCCGGCGCCGCCCGCGAGGAGCGACTCGCGATGCTGATCGAGGAATACAACGACCTCATGGACGCCCGTCGTTTCGCCGAGGCCGAGACGGTCGCCAAGCGGGCGGCGAAGCTCGCCCCGGACAACCCCGTCGTCAAGCAGCTGCTCGCCCAAAGCCAGGTGATCCGCCGGATCGAGACCCAGCGGTCGATCGCGGGGGAAAAGCAGGCCGCCTTCCTGGACGTCGCGGAGGACGCCGAGAAGTCGAGCGGGCCATTCGTGGGCCCGATCGAGTACCCGCAGATGAAGGACTGGGCCGACCTCACGAAGAACCGCTCGCGGCTGCGGGCGGACGGAAGGAGCCGCTCGAGCCCGGCCGAGGCGGTCATCCTCAAGAAGCTCTCCACGCCGGTGACGCTCTCCCACGGCAAGCCGGCCCCCCTGTCGGCGGTGCTCGACGATCTCGCGAAGCAGGCCGGCATCCCGATCCATCTCGACCCCGCCGGTCTCGAGAAGGCCGGGGTGCGGAGCGACACGACGGTGACGCTCACAATCGATCAGCCGATCTCGCTCAAGAGCGCCCTCAAGCTCGTGCTCGAGCAGCACGCGCTCGACGCGATCGTTCGCGACGAGGTCCTCAAGGTCACCGCGCCGGAACTCATGAAGGGGGACTACATCAGCCGCTCCTATCCGGTGGCCGATCTCGTGATCGCGGTCCCGAACTTCTCCTCGGACGGCCTCGGCATCACCGGAGCCCTCCGCGACGGATACTCGCGGTTGTCGGGCAGTCCGACCGTGTCGGTCCAGCCCGGCGGGCCCCAGGTCGGCGTCAATGGAATTTCCGCCAACGGCGGCGACGGGTCGGTCAATCCGCAGGCCCTCGCGCAGGTCCGCGGCGGTGGCCCCGCGGCCGGATCGACGCCGTCGATCCCGTTCGGTCCGCCCACGGTCGGCGGCGGCCAGGCCGACTTTGCCTCGCTCATCGAGCTCATCCAGAACACCGTCGCCCCGCAGACCTGGAACACCGTCGGCGGCCAGGGTGCGATCCAGGAGTTCCGCACGAACCTGAGCATCGTCGTGAGCCAGACGCAGGAGGTGCACGAGGAGATCGCCGACCTGCTCGAGCAGCTCCGCCGGCTCCAGGATCTCCAGGTCACGATCGAGGTCCGCTTCATCAGCCTCAACGACACCTTCTTCGAGCGGATCGGCGTCGACTTCGACTTCAACATCCAGACCAACACGGGCGAGCCGCTCAACATGACGGCCATACCGACCCAGGGGAACGGCTCGACGTCTCCCTACGCCCTCGGCCTCGCCCCGCAGCCGGGCTCGCGGTCGCAGACGATCGGCCTCGACAACTCCGGCAACCCGGGCGTGACACTCGCCCCCCAGCAGGGAGGCGTCATCGCCGATCCGAACAATCCCAACGCCGTGTTGCCCCAGCGAAACTTCTTCTCGATCCCATTTCGGCAGAACAGCTACGGCGGCGCCACCGTCCCGCAGCTGCCGGGGCTGCCCGACCCGACCACGACCGCGGCGAACTTCGGCTTCGCAATCCTCTCGGACATCGAGGCCTACTTTCTGATCCAGGCCGCCCAGGGCAACACCCGCAGCAACATCATGCAGGCCCCGAAGGTCACGCTCTTCAACGGCCAGAACGCGTTCGTCTCGGACACCCGCCAGCGGCCGTTCGTGACGAGCGTGGTGCCCGTCGTCGGCGACTTCGCGGCCGCCCAGCAGCCGGTCATCACGGTGCTTTCCGAGGGCACGGCCGTGAACGTCCAGGCCGTGGTCTCGAGCGACCGGCGATTCGTCAGGCTGACGCTCGTTCCCTTCTTCTCGTCGATCGGGAAGGTGCAGGAATTCCAGTTCGAGGGAACTCGCTCTTCGAAGTCGAAGAGCAGCGACGAAAAGTCGGGCGTCGATGGTGACGCCGCCGTCCAGGGGACCGGCCTCGGCGCCGGCCTGACCACGGGCCTTCGAAACGAACGCGAGCAGGAGTTCCGCTCGAGCGGCACGACGATCCAGCTGCCGGAGTTCCTCTTCACGACCGTGACCACGACGGTGAGCGTGCCGGACGGCGGAACGGTGCTCCTCGGCGGAATCAAGCGGCAGCGGGAGGGCCGCAACGAGTTCGGCGTGCCGATCCTCTCGAAGGTTCCCTACATCAACCGCCTCTTCAAGAACGTCGGCCTGGGGCGGACGACCGACAGCCTCATGCTGATGGTCACGCCCCGGATCATCATCCAGGAAGAGGAGGAGCAGCGGCTCCTCGGCAACGAGTCGCCCTGAGGCCTCCGCGGCAGGGTCTTGCATGGAACCCGCGGCCCTGCCGCCCGCCCGGCGGATGGCCGGGGCAATGGCACCTGACGAACCCGCTGACTTCTGGCCGCGACGCCCGCGTGACGGGAGCGTGGACCGCCGGGTTCACCGGCCAGCGGGTCACGATCGGCATCGTGGACGACGGCCCCACGCTTCACAAAAGCAGCGGCGCTGACAAGACGATCAAGGCCAAGAACCACAGCTACGACTACTCCGACCCCTACGTCATCGACTCGGGAACGACGCTCCTGGTGCAGGCCGTGGCGACTTCCGCGGCCGCGGTCAACACTTTCAACATGAACTACGGGTTCGGGCTCATCGACGCCGCGGAACTCGTTTCCGAGGCGGCGAAGTATTCCGGCGTGACGCCGCCGCAGACCTTCGGTTCAGGGACCCTGCTCGTGAATGCGCCGGTCAACGACTTTTCCAGCGTCACCCGCACGACATCGGTCAACGTGTGCGGGGCCAATCACGCCCGCGTATCGCGGCGACGTGGAGGAGTATCTGACGTCGCCATCCGGAACCACCGGTCGGCTCGTGCTCAGGGATTTCAACGACTGAGATGCTGACTTCACATGGTCTTTCACGACGAATGCTTTCTGGGGCGAATCACCCAACGGCAAATGGGGATCCCGCGATGTCGACCTCGTGGAGATCTATCTCTCCAAGAATCAGCGGGTGACCGTCGAGGTGAGGGCGTAGGCCGCTCCGGACGAGCCGCCTACGCCCTGGAGGGCCAGTCGAAGCAGCCGGCTCGCCGACCGCTCGTGGGGCGGTAGACTTCAGGCATGATGAAACTCTGGTTGATCGCCGGTGCGTTGCTCGGTGGGCTGGCCGTCGCGGCCGGTTCGTTCGGGGCCCATGGCCTCAAGGACCTGCTCGCCGCGAACGGCCAGGCGGCCAACTGGGAGACGGGAGTCCGCTACGCCCTCTTCCACGCGATCGCGGTCCTCGCGGTCGGCCTCTTCGCGGGTCTGCCGCAGGCCGAGCCCGCCCGGCCGTGGCTCGTGGCAGCGGGGATCTGCTTCCTCCTCGGCACGCTCATTTTCAGCGGCTTCCTGGCGGCACTCGCCCTCTCCGGGCTACGAATCCTCGGTGCGATCGTGCCGATCGGAGGCGTGCTTTTGCTGTTGGGCTGGGCCGCCCTCGCCATCGCCGCCGCGCGAAGCGGCGGCGGCTGACGCAGCCTGGGCTTGCGGTTGACGCCCTCAGGGCTTCACGAACACCCGCGAGCCCTCGCCGAGGATGTCGACGAGTTCGTCGAGATCGCGGGATGAGACGACGATGCTCTTCGCGGCGGCCGACTCGGCGACCGCCGCTGGGTCGTCGGCCGCCTCGATCAGGAGGCCTCCTTCGATGAGTATCTGCTTCGGGAGAGATTCCTCCTCACTGTGCGTCGCCTGCGAGACAGCGGTCGCCGCGACAGGAGCCGCCGACGGCCGCGGTGCCCGACGAACCCGCTTGACCGGAAGCGACGTGCCGATGTGCGACTCGAACTGCCGTCCGACGACGACCGTGAAGCTGCCGGCATAGGTGCCTTTCAATTGCAGCGAGAGCCGCCGACGAGAAACGCTGACGACCGCATCGAACGGACCGCGAATCACCTTGAGCGGCTCTCCCGGAATGAGCCTCGCCGGCCCCTCGACGCCGTTGATCTTGGCGAGAACCGGCCACGGCACGTTGAGGCCGGCGGCGATGTCGCGCAGATTTTCGCCGGGAGCGACGATGTGCGGTGGAAGAAGGTGGTCCTCCTGCGAATAGATGACGCTCCCGGCAAGTTGCCCGAGCAGCTCCTCGAGCCGGTGGGTTTCCTCCGGACCGAGGCTCGGGTCGTCATGCCACGTCGACAGGAGCGAGAGCGCCTCGGCGTATCGCGTCGCGGCGAGCTTTTCATGGGCGTCGGCCCAGGCGGCGGCGAACGCGGCCGGCTGCCGCTGCGGCGCGGCCGGCGGCGACTCGACCGTCGGCGGCGGTTGAACGGGCTCGACGCCGCCGAATGCCGGCGGCGACGATGACACGGCCCGGAGCACCATCGGTGGCGTCGGATCGACCGCGGCCGACGGAGCCTCGCCGGCGGCCAGGGATTGAGAGGCTGCCGCCGGCACGGCGGCCTGCACGGGCGGGGGCGGAACGGGCGGAAGTTCGACCTGAGCCGCCTGGGGGCCGCCGACCGAGACCGCCGGCGGGGAGAGTCCGGGCAACGAAGCCCCGGCGGATCCCGAAGGGCCCCGTCGAATGACGGAAAAGGCCCCATAGAGAATCATCCCCAGCAGGCCCAGAACGACGAGCGGCTTCACCGCCTCGAACGGATCCGCGGCCCGCTTCGGTCGGCCCTTGGAACGAGTTGTCATCGGCGGCATGGCTCCGAATTGACCCTGGGGCGCCGTCTGGCGGCCCCGAAACCCCGGAAGACTAGGGGATCGGAAAGGCCCGAACCAGATCGTTTTCGGGGAAAAAACAACGTTCTGCCGTCGCCGTATCGTGCCGGCGGAGCGTATAAATGGTGCCGCAATGCCCACCCGCAACCTGATCTGGATGTCGCTCGCCCTCGCGATCGCGGTGCTCGCCCGCGGCTCGGGCGATCGCACGCCCCACGGCAGTCGGCTCGGCGAGATCATCGCTGCGGTCGAGCGATCCTACATCGAGCGCATCGACGCGGACGCCCTCTTCGACGCAGCCGTGCAAGGCGTCATGAGCAAACTCGACGAGAACTCGCGATACGTCAGCCGCGAGGACCGCGCGGACTTCGAGGCGTCGATCGACCTCGAGTTCTGCGGCGTCGGGCTGGAACTCGTGGGAGGAGATTCCGGCGAAGGCGACGCGGGAACGAAACGATATCTCGAGGTCGATGGTCTTCTGCCCGAGTCTCCCGCCTGGAGGGCCGGACTGTCCGCGGGAGATTCGATCCTCGCCATCGACGGCGTCTCGACACGTGGCATGCCCACGTCGCAGGCGGTCGCGAGGCTTCGCGGCCGCGCGGGGAGCCGGGTCGTCGTCACGGTCGCCGGCTCGGGTGCCGATGCGGCCGGCATGGTCATCCGCGACGTGGAACTCGTCCGCGAGTCGATCCGGATCGAGAGCGTGCTCGGCGACCGCAGGCGGAACGACGGATCATGGGATTGGCGTCTCGAGGGACGGCCCGACGTGGCCTTCATTCGCCTGACAGGCTTCGGAGAGCGCACCCGGGAAGATCTCGAGCGGGCGATCACGCAAACGCTCGCGGACAACAGGCCCAGCGGCCTCGTCCTCGATCTCCGCGGCAATCCCGGAGGGCTCCTGACGACGGCTGTGGAGGTCGCCGACCTCTTCCTCGACTCCCGCGAGCTGATCGTGGCGACCCGCCGAAGGCCGGCAGACCGATCGGTCGGCGATGGAAGCGGCCCGGCTCCAGGAGACGCGATCGAAGCCGCGGCCGACCGCAGGCTCGCGTCGGCGGGAGACATCCTCGACGGACTGCCGATGGCCGTGCTCGTCGATGGTGAGACGGCAAGCGCCGCCGAGATCGTCGCCGCGGCGCTCCAGGATCACGCCCGAGCGAGGATCTTCGGAGTTCGGACGTTTGGCAAGGGAACCGTGCAGCAGATCCTGCCCCTCTTCTCCGACGGCGGGCTCCTCAAGGTCACCTCGAGCGAGTACCTTCGGCCGAACGGGAAGGCGATCGGCCGCGGCGGCCTCGGCGCCGGTGAATCGTGGGGCGTGATGCCCGACGTCGGGCTCGAGAGCGCGATGGGCCGCGACGCCAGGCGTCAGCTCGCTGCCTGGCGCCGGCAGCGCGACCTCGTGAGGCCGAAGGTCGATCTCGTCCGGCCCAGGAGCGTGCCGGACACCGTGCATCGGTCGAATGTTTCCTCGCTGGCAGACTCGCCGGAACGAATCGATGCCGTGCTCGGTCGGGCCGTTGGATGGCTCACGTCGATTCCCGCACCTCGGACACCAGAAAAAAACTCCCCGCCACGCAGATGAGTCCGCGGGGCCCGGCGAGCTTCCGGGCGAGTCTCATCGCCGCCGCCGGCCCCTCGGCGATCTTCGGGGCGTCGAAGCCGGCCCGCGTTGCAGCAGCCACGAGCTTCTCGATCTTGGCGGCCCGCGGATTCGTGCGATACCGGGTGAGCACGAGATGACGGAACACGCCCGCGGCCTTCGCGAGCATTTTGGAGATCTCCTTGTCGGCGCTTGCGGCGAACACGAGCACCGTCGCCGTCCGACCGGCGACCGCAGGACGAATCGTGTCGATGAGCGACTCCATCGAGGCGACGTTGTGGGCGGCGTCGATCACGATCGGCGGCCTTCCCGAGACGACCTCGATCCTCGCGGGAAGCGTCACCGACGCGAGTCCCCTGCGGATCGCCGCCTCCGCGACCATGATCCGGTGCCGCGCAAGCAGCCGCACCGCGGCCACGGCGAGGGCGGCGTTGACGGCCTGGTGGCTCCCCCGCATTCCGACAGGGTAGCGCTCGATGGCCCCCGTGCCGTTCGCGGCCGCGAGCTCGGCCGCCCTCGCCTCGAACTCGAGGCTTCCGGGCTCGAGCAGGCCGCCAGCCCCGGCTGCGGGAACGAAACGGGCGTGGAAGTCGTGTCCCAACCGAAACAGTCTGGCGTGCCTCCTGGCCGCGGTCGCCGCGATGACTCTGGCGGCCGGCGGGCTCGTCGCGCCGCTCACCACGGGACATCCCCGCTTGATGATGCCTGCCTTCTCACCCGCGATCGCCGTGATGGTCCGACCGAGCTGCCGCATGTGGTCGAAGCTGATGCTCGTGATCACCGAGACCAGGGGACGCGAGACGTTCGTGGCATCGAGCCGGCCTCCGAGGCCGGTTTCGAGCACGGCGATGTCGACGTTTTCGCGAGCGAACGCAACCATGGCGATGGCGGTCACCGTCTCGAACCAGGTCGGGCCGCGTTCGCCGCAGGCCCGGGCCCGCTCGTCGAGACGATCGACGGCGGGCGAGACGACGCGGAAGGCGGCGTCGAGCTCCCGCGGGCAGATCGGCCGGCCATCGATGCAGATTCGCTCCTCGATCGAATGCACGTGGGGCGACATGTAGCGGCCGACCCGCAGCCCCGATTCCCCGAGGATCGCGGCGATCATCGCGACGGTCGAACCCTTCCCCTTCGTGCCCGCGACGTGGACGACACGCAGCGTCTCGTGCGGCGAACCGACCATCTCGAGCAACGTGCGGGTGCGACCGAGCCCGTAGGCCGACGACTGCGGGCCCGAGGGGGGCGTCCGCTCGTGGTTCTGCCGGGCGGCAAGCCACGCGAGCATGGCGTCCCGGGAAGGCGACGATCCGGGTTGTCTCGCACGGGGCACGGGGGCGTTCCTGCTCCAAAAAAGGTTCGAAACCCGCCGCAAGTGTACCCGTGGACCGCGAAAAACGGCCTTGACCCACCCGATGCCCTTCGAGACCCTTCCCCCATGCCCTCGCCGAATCCGTATCGCATCTTCCGCGGCATCTTCTTCCTCCTCGTCGTGACGCTTGCGACGATGGCGGGCCAGGCATCCTCGGGCGGCGATCTCCCACAGGCCCGGCGATCACCGGAGCCGTGGTTCGCGGGGTCGAGCGGTCTCGTGATGACCCGATCGCTCCCGGAGGGCGAGCCGGCCGCGACGTGGCCGGGGGGTGTCGAGCTTTTCGCCGGCCGGTGGTTCGGCGAACACCAGCACCACGGGGTGGAGGCGATCTACTGGGGCGTCTACGGCATCACGTCGTCGCCGACCTCGCCGGTGACCGACACGATCCTGTCGCGAAACGACATGGTGAACGACGCCGAAATCAACTGGCTCGTCGCTCCGGGAGGCCGGCCCGAGTTCAACGGCCGCGAAGACCGACGCTTCACGCTCGTGGGACTCGCGGGCTTCCGGTTCTTCCAGCTGCAGGACGTGCTCTCGCTCGAGAGCACTCCCGACGCGACGGATACGATCGACGCTTCGACAAACGTCAACAACAACCTCTTCGGCGGCCAGCTCGGCGGGAAGTTCGACTGGCACATCACGCCCACGGTCCGCCTCTCAGCGGTTCCCAAGATCATGCTCGCCGGCAACTCAGTGACCGACACGACGACGGTCACGATGGATGGCGACACGACGAGCTTCCACACCTCTGACGGCGTCTTCTCGTGGCTCGGCAGCGTGGACGCCTCGATCGCATGGGACGTGACGACCCGCTGGAGCCTCTGGATCGGATACCGGGTCGTCGGCGTCAACGAGATCGCCCAGGCGGGTTCGTCGTGGGCGTCGTCTCCCGACGATCCCTCGGCGTCGCCGCCCGACGCCTCCGGCAGCACGATCGTGCACGGCGGCTTCGCCGGCTTCCAGGGACGGTTCTAGAAATTCGATCGGTTCTAGCCGGCGCCGCGTCCGCCGCAGTAGTCGATCGCCCGGGCGATCTCGCTCTTGAGATCCTTGCGGTGGACGATCCGGTCGATGAAACCGTGCTCGAGCAGGAACTCGCTCGTCTGGAAGCCCTTCGGGAGCTCGATGCGGATCGTGGCCTTGATCGTCCGGGGCCCCGCGAATCCGATGAGGGCCCGCGGCTCGGCGAACACGAGGTCGCCGAGGCTCGCGAAGCTCGCCGCGACGCCGCCCATGGTCGGGTTCGTCAGCACGGAGATGAAAAGCCCGCCGGCCTTCGAATGGGCCGCAAGGGCCGCCGAGACCTTCGCCATCTGCATGAGCGAGAGGATCCCCTCGTGCATCCTCGCGCCGCCGCCGGAGGCGCTGATGATGATCAGCGGCAGCTTCTCGGCCGTGGCTCGCTCGGTGAGACGGGCGAGCCGCTCGCCGACGACGCTTCCCATGCTTCCCATGATGAACGAGGAGTCGGTCACGCCGCAGGCGACGCGGCGGGCACGGATCATGCCGGTGCCGGTGAGCACCGCGTCGGTGAGGCCCGTCCGCTTCTGTTCGGCGACGATCCTTTCGGCGTACGCCTTGCGGTCCTTGAAGCCGAGCGGATCGGTCGGCCGGATCGAGGCGTCCCATTCCTCGAACGTCCCCTCGTCCATCAGCTGGGCGATCCGCTGGACGGCCGAGACATACCAGTGGTGGCCGCACTGCGGACAGACGTTCTGCATCGCCTCCGCATCCTTGCGGTAGATCGTCCCGCTGCAGCCCTCGCATTTCAGCCAGAGCCCCTCGGGCACGCCCCGCTTGGCAGGCGGCTGCTTCTTCGAGGATGGGGGATTTTCGGTGATGGCGTCGATGGGCGCCGAAAGGGCTGTCTGCACCGTTTCCATGGCCGTCATTCTACGCGGTGTTCGGGGATCGACGCAGCGCCAGTTCCCGCCGCCGTCGTGTCCTGCCAAACGCGACCGAGGCGGGCGGGCCTGTATTCAGCAGGTTCCGCCGTTGAAAAACGGCATCCGCGGCGGTTCGGACGGCCGAACGGGAGCGAGTCGGAGCGGCCGGATCGCCCACTGCTCCGCCAGCGACAGGAGACGAACGCCTTCTTCCCCTTCCACCGACCGCCAGAGGTCACCGACCGGTTCGCCGGCCACGACCCAGCGAATGACCCGCTCCAGGGGTTCGGGAACCACGATGGCGATGCCTCCCTGGCCGTGGCTCCTGGCGATCCGCTCGAGCGTGGCCGCAACCCGGTCGCAGCACTCGTCGAGCAGTTCTCCCTCCGGCGGCGCCACCGACCAGGGATTCTCAAGCCACTGTCGATGGAGTCGCGGCTGCCGCTCCTCGATCTCGTCGACACGCAGACCCTGCCACAGTCCGTGATCGAGGTTTCCGAGACCGGGGCAGGCCTGCGGCTTCAGGCCGAGGCGACGGCCCACGATCTCCGCAGTCTCGCGGGCGCAGCGGGCCGGGGAGGTGAAGAGACGACGAATCTGATTGGACGCGAACGAAACCCCCGTCGGAAGCGGATCGAGCATCCGCCCGGCTCGATCGGCGAAGCTGCGGGCCTCCTCGATGCCAGACGGGCTCAAGGGGAGGTCGAGCGTCCCCATGATGCGACCTTCTTGGTCGTAGGCGGTCTTTCCGGACCGGATCAGCAGCAGAAAATCGGCCATCGAGCGAATTCGCTCCTCGGGGATTGCGGCTTCCATTCCGCGGCGGACGCGGCCCGTTCTGTCCCGGGCAAGACCCGTTCTATGGCGGTTGAGACCCGTGACGGGGCGTCGGAGAGGCGGCTCATGCAGCCTCCCGTGCCAGGTGTTCGAGGGTGCGGATCGCGGCCTGGTAGTCGCCGGAGCGGATGACGGCGCTTCCGGCGACGAGCAGTTCGGCCCCGGCCTTGGACGCGGCCGCGACCGTCGAGGTGGAGATGCCGCCATCGACGCCGATGCGGAACGACAGGCCGCGGCGGCGGCGGATCTCCGACAGGCTCGAGAGCTTCTCGAGCGCGATCGGCAGGAAGGCCTGACCACCGAATCCCGGTTCGACGCTCATCACGAGCACGCCGTCACAGTGTTCGAGGTGGGGCTCGACCCGCGAGAGCGGTGTGGACGGATTGAGGGAGAGGTGGGCGACGGCGCCACGGCGACGGATTGCGGCCAGAACGGCCCGCACGTCATCGACCGCCTCGACGTGCACCGTGATGCAATCCGCCCCGAGATCGAGATAGTGGTCGACCGTCCGGGCCGGGTCTTCGATCATGAGGTGGACCTCGATCGGCACGGAGGACGCCCGCCGGACCGCCTCGCAAACCACCGGCCCGTAGGTCAGCTGCGGCACGAATCGCCCGTCCATCACGTCGAGGTGCAAGGCCCTGGCCCCGGCCGCCTCGAGACGCTCGATCTCGCGGGCAAGGTTGCCGAAGTCGCACAACAGCAGCGACGGCATGATGATCGGCCCCGGCGCCGGCAGCCTCGCCGGGCCGCGGTCCTGATCCGCTGATCGAACTGTCTGGCCGTCCTGACGCGTCACTGATCGGAGGCGTTCGCCCCGGGCCGACGCGGCCCGCTGCGACACCTCACGTGCTCCTCGAGAGCGGTTTTCGCACCGTTTCACCGGCCGAAGGTTCACCGGCCGAATGGGTTGTACGAATGCAAAACTCTGTCGGAGTGTAACCTCATTCCGCCGCGAACGCAGCGAGCCGGCCGTTTCGAGCGGAGTTTTCGTGGATCCGAGGCCAATCCGGGCGGTCCGGGGGGCTTCATGAAATTCTCACGCGCCGCCGGTAGATTCTGCGGGCTAAACCCGTCACAAACCATGGAGGTCGATGTGTCGCTCTTCTCTGGTCCACGTTTTGCTGCTCGCGCCGGCTCTTTCGCCTGCCGCGTCGCCCCCGTCGCGGCCGTCTCGCTCGTCGTCTGCCTGCCGCTCTGGTGTGAACGTCTGGTCGATTCAGCGATCGGCAAGGAGCCCGATGCATCGGCCGGCTCGCTGCCTGCGTATGCCCGCGCGGCCGGCGAGGTCTCCGGCGCGCTCAAATGCGTCGGGTCCGACACGATGAACAATCTGGTCGCGCTCTGGGCGGAAGGTTTCAAAAGGCACTACCCGAGCGTCCGCGAGGCGGTCGAGGGGAAGGGGTCGGCATCCGGCCCGCCGGCCCTCACCGAGGGCACGTGCACGTTCGGACCGATGAGCCGAGACTGGAAGCCCTCGGAGGTCGACGCGTTCAAGAGCCGCCACGGCTACCCGCCCACCGTCGTGCCGACGGCGATCGACATGCTGGCCGTCTTCGTCCACAAGGACAACCCGCTCGAGAGCCTCTCGATGGAGCAGATCGACGCGATCTTCTCGAAGAACCGCACCGGCGGACATCCCAAGGACATCCGCACCTGGGGCGACCTCGGCCTGACGGGCGAGTGGAAAGACAAGCCGATCAGCCTCTATGGCCGCAACGCCACGAGCGGGACCTATGGGTATTTCAAGGAGCACGCGCTCTTCAAGGGTGATTTCAAGCCGACCGTGACCGAGCAGCCCGGCAGTTCGGCCGTCGTGCAGGCCGTCGCGAGCGACAAGTTCGGCATCGGCTACAGCGGCATCGGCTACCGCACGGCCGACGTCAAGGCCGTGGCCATCGCCCCGGTCGGAGGCAGCCCCGTCAAGCCGGAGCCGCAGTTCGCCTACAGCGGCGAGTATCCCCTCGCCCGGTTCCTCTACCTGAGCGTCAATTACCAGCCGGGCTCGAAGCTCGACCCGCTGCGACGCGAGTTCCTGAGATACGTGTTGAGCGGCGACGGCCAGGGCGACGTCAAGAAGGACGGCTACCTGCCGATCACCCCGCCGATCGCGAAGCGAGCGCTCGCGAGCGTCGGCATCGAGTAGAGGTTCTGGTAGTGGATCGAGTAGTGGGGAGCCGCCCCCGAGCGGGAAGGCAAAATCGCCGTTGAAGCCGGGGCGGGCGCCTGCCCTTCGACGGCATTTTCCGGACGGATACCCTGAAGGGACTTGGAGTCCGCGCATGAATGCTCCGGGAACCTTCACGGGCCGACCTCGCCGACGCACGACGCACCCCTGGGTGCGCGGCAGCGACCTCGTGGCCCGCGTCGTGATCACGGCGGGGGGCATCGGCACGATCGTGGCGGTGTTGCTCGTCTGCGTCTTCCTCCTCGCGGTCGCACTGCCGCTCTTCCAACGGCCCTGGATCGAGCCGGTGACGACGGCCGCCGGCCGCGGCGAGTCCGTTGCTGCCACCAGGTTCGCGCACCTCGGCATGGACGAGTCGGGACGGATCGGCTTCGCCCTGACAGGGGACGGCGAGATCGAGGTCTTCGCGGTCAAGACAGGGGGCAGAATTCTCGGTCGGTCGGCGGAGGAGACGGGCTTGGCGGGCGTATCGGCGGTCCGCATCGCACCGGGTGGGATGGACGCCGTCATCGGATTCGAGGACGGCAGCCACGCCACCGGCAGACTCGGACTTGAATCGACCTTTCTCGCGGCCTCCGACGTGCCGCCGGAGATCGGCCGCCTGACGCCGGGCGCCGCCGTGGCCTGGAAGGACCGCGTGCTCGTGCACGCCTCCCGCGACCTCTACGCGACGGTAAAGCTCGTCGTCGAGATCGACGAAAGGCAGGCCGCCGCCTCGCCGTCGCCGATCGTCGATTGCGACCTCACCAAGACGGCGTCCGGCCCGCTCGTGGCTCTGCTCGCGAAGGACGGCGGCACACGGATCGCCTCGACGTCGTCCCGGCGGAACTTTCTGACCGACGAGGTCGTCACGACGAAGGTGGTCGGGACGATCCCCGCGGGCGACGGCGCGGAGCCGCGGGCGTCGTTCGTGCGGGTTTCGGAGCTGGGAGACCAGGTCCTGCTCGTCGCGGCCGACGGCACCGCCCGCCGCTACTCCACGAAATCAATCCAAGCCCCGCGGCTGCTCGAAACCGTGGACGTGGCCGAAGGGAGCAGGACGGTCACGGCAATCGCCAGGCTCTACGGCGGAAACGCGATCGCGGTGGCCGATGATGCCGGAGGCGTGGACGTCTGGTTCACGACCCGTTCGGCGCGAGAGGGAACATCGCTGCCCGAGGACGGTTCGACGCTCACCCGCACGAAGTCGTTCGACCCGCCAATCTCCACGAAATCGCCGGCCGACGCCGTCGTGGCGATCGCCCCCTCGCCGCGGTCCCGGCTCCTCGCCGCGGCTCACGCCTCGGGCCGCATCCGGCTGCTGCATTCCACGACCCGTTCCGAGGTCGTCTCGACGGCGGTCCCGAAGGCGGCGGACGGGCTGGCACTCGGTCCGCTTGCCATCTCGCTCCCCGAAACGACTCTCCTCGCCGCGCGGGGTGACGCCGTTTCCGCCTGGCGGTTCGACGCCGGCTATCCGGAGGTGACGCTCGCCACGCTTTTCGGCCGCATTTGGTACGAGCAGTACCCGCAGCCGGTGCACGCCTGGGAGACGACCGGCCACGAGTCGTTCGAGCCGAAGTACGGTCTCGTGCCGCTCGTGTTCGGGACGATCAAGGCGACCGTCTACTCGATGTTCTTCGCGGCGCCGATCGCCATTCTCGCGGCGATCTACTCGAGCCAGTTCATGCACCCGAGGTGGAAGGCACGCGTCAAGCCGATGATCGAGATGATGGCGAGCCTGCCGAGCGTCGTGCTCGGATTCTTCGCCGGCCTCGTGCTCGCGCCGGCGGTCGAGGGATCGCTCATGGCGTTCGGGGCTTCGCTGTTCACCGTGCCGCTGTCGATCGCCCTCGCCGCCCATCTCTGGCAGGTCCTGCCGCGGGCCTCGAGGGCCCGCTTTTCCGGTTTCAGGTTCGCGATCGTGCTGCTCGCCGCGATACCCCTCGGCGTCGCGGCGGGCTGGTTGGTCGCGAAGCCCGCGGAGCGGTGGCTCTTCGCGGGAGACGTGCAGGCCTGGCTCGACGGGCACGGCGGCAGCGGCCTGGGCGGCTGGGTCGTGATGCTCCTCCCCGTGTCCGCCGTCGCCGTGATGATCGGCATGGGACGGGCCGTCACCCCGTCGTTGCGGCAGGCGAGCGGAGGCTGGTCGACGTCGAAGGCGGCGATCGTGTCGCTGGCGACGTTCGCCGTCGGGGTGGCGGCGACGGTCGTGCTCGCGGTGGCGGCGGCGGTGATGATCGACGCGTTGCGACTCGACGCCCGCGGCGGCCTCGTGGGGACGTACGCCCAGCGGAACGCCTTCATCGTCGCCATCGGCATGGGCTTCGCGATCATCCCGCTCATCTTCACGCTGGCCGACGACGCCCTCTCGAGCGTGCCGGAACACCTGCGGAGCGCCTCGCTCGGGGCCGGAGCCACGCCCTGGCAGACGGCCATCCGCGTCACCGTGCCCGCCGCGGCGAGCGGCCTGTTCTCGGCGGCGATGATCGGCCTCGGACGCGCCGTCGGCGAGACGATGGTGGTGCTCATGGCGGCGGGCAACAAGCCCCTGATCGACTGGAACGTGTTCAACGGTTTCCAGACTTTGTCCGCCGCGATCGCCACCGAGCTTCCCGAAGCGGCAAGGGGCTCCGCTCATTACCGCATCCTGTTCCTCGCCGCCCTCACGCTCTTCGCGATCACCTTCGCCGTCAACACGGTCGCGGAGTTCGTCCGCCAGCGTTTCCGTCGGAGGGCCCATGAGCTCTGAAAGCCCTGCCGCCGCCGCGGTGCCGGCCCGATCCCGACGTGTTCGCAGCGCCTACTCGAACCTCGCGGCCCACGGCGAGCCATGGGTCTGGCTCACCGGCGGTGCGCTCGCCGTCGCGCTCCTCATGATCACCGGCCTCCTGGGATTCATCGTCGTCCGCGGCGGGTCGACGTTCTGGCCACGGCCGCTCGAGCTCGCGGAACTCGCCGACGGCCGCAAGGTGCTCGGCGAGGTCGCCGGCCGCGAACGCGTCAAAGAGGATGGTGCGGACGATGGAGCCGGCCGCTTCCTCGTCCGCCGGCTGCTCCGGGTCGCCAATTTCGAGCTGACCGGGAAGCATTACGAGTGGTTCGACGACGACGCGATCGCCGCGACGACGCTGCCCGAGTGGGCCACGGCGATCGAGCGGGTCGAGGGGGGCCGCTTTCACGGCACGCCGCGCCGGCTCATCGACGGCGGGCAGGCGATCGCCGAGGGCCCGGCCGCGACCTGGAAGGAATACGAGCGGATTCATCCCGCCGTGCGAAAGCGGGTGGCGGAGATCCGGCGGATCGATCGACACGACCGCGGCGTCGTCCAGCGGAGGCTCAGGGCGGCGAGGCTCGCGGTCGTGCAGGCCGAACTCGACGCCGGCCGCTCGAGCGGCCGCCACCGCGACGCGGTCGAACGCGAGGAGAAGGTCGCCGAGGAGGCCGATCGCGAGACGAAACGCTTCGACTCCACGACCGACGAACTCCGTCGGGAGAACGACCGCTACGCCCTCGAGTTCGAGACGGCCGCCGGCGAGACCGTGTCGATGCCGCTGGCCAACATCGTGCGGGGATGGCAGCCGAACCGGCTCGACATTCCCGGCAAGTTGGCCGTCTACGCATCGCGGTGGGGCGAGTTCCTCGCGGACGACCCCCGCGAGGCGAACAGCGCCGGCGGCGTCTTTCCGGCGATCTGGGGAACGGTCGCCATGACGCTCATCATGGCGGTGTTCGTCGCTCCCTTCGGCGTGCTCGCCGCGCTCTACCTGCGGGAGTACGCTTCGCAGGGGGCGGTGATGACCGCGGTCCGCATCGCGATCAACAATCTCGCGGGCGTGCCGAGCATCGTCTATGGAGCCTTCGGCCTCGGATTCTTCTGCTACCTGCTCGGCGGCGGGATCGACGAACTCTTCTTCAAGGCGAGCCTCGTCGCCGACAATCAGCCGACCTTCGGCACCGGCGGACTCCTCTGGGCCTCGCTCACGCTCGCCCTGCTCACGCTGCCGGTCGTGATCGTCGCCACGGAGGAGGCGCTCGCATCGGTCCCCAACTCGATGCGGGAGGGCTCCTACGCCTGCGGCGCCGGAAAATGGCAGACGATCCGTCGGATCGTGCTGCCCCGGGCCCTGCCCGGCATCATGACCGGGCTCATTCTCGCGATGGCACGCGGAGCCGGCGAGGTCGCCCCTCTCATGCTCGTCGGCGTCAAGAAGCTCGCGGTGGACCTTCCGATCGACGGGACGTTTCCGTTTATCCACCCGGAACGGGAGTTCATGCACCTGGCCTACCTCATCTACGACGTCGGCTTCCAGAGCCCCAACGCCCAGGCGGCCAAGCCGATGGTGTTCACGATCACCTTCCTGCTCGTGACGATCATCGCGCTCTTGAACGTGGCGGCGATCTGGATCCGGGCGAGGCTCCGCCGCCGCTACGTCGTCCAGCAGTTCTGACGCTGCACGTCGCTCGCCACCCGTTGCTTTCCACGCTGCGCCATGGACGAAACCCTTTCCGGATGCTGGCAGACCTTCCCTGCTGCGGTATGCTTTCCTGCGAGACTCCCATGAACTCCGCGATCGAATCCCCCGCCATCCCCGAAAGCCCGCCAGGCCCGGTGGCTTCCGACCGTCTCGTGGCGGTGGCCGCGGGCATCGACGTGCCTTCGGAAGTGCACGCCCAGGTCGGCCGCGAAACCCCGGTGCTCGAGATCGACCGCTTCAACCTCTGGTACGGGCAGAAGCAGGCGCTGCACGGCATCACGATGCCGATCTCCCAGTCGAAGGTGACGGCGCTCGTGGGCCCGAGCGGCTGCGGCAAGTCGACACTCCTGAGGAGCGTGAACCGCCTCAACGACCTGGTGCAGAACGTCCGCATCGTCGGCGACATGCGGCTCAACGGCGATTCCATCTACGACCCGCGGACCGACGTCATCGAGCTGCGGAAGCGGATGGGCATGGTGTTCCAGAAGCCGAACCCGTTTCCGATGAGCATCTACGAGAACGTCGTCTATGCCCTGCGGATCGACGGCGAGACCAACCGGGGCGTGCTCGACGAGGTCTGCGAGAAGAGCCTGCGGGGAGCGGCCCTCTGGGACGAGGTGAAGGACCGGCTGACCGAGAGCGGCCTCGGGCTCTCCGGCGGACAGCAGCAGCGGCTCTGCATCGCCCGGGCGATCGCCGCCGAGCCGGAGGTGCTCCTCCTCGACGAGCCCTGCTCCGCACTCGACCCGATCGCCACCGGCAAGATCGAGGATCTCATCCAGGAGCTGCGGGGCCGCTACTCCGTGCTCATCGTCACCCACAACATGCAGCAGGCGAGCCGCACGAGCGACTACACCGCCTTCATGTACCTCGGGCGGCTCATCGAATACGGCCCGACGACCGAGATCTTCACAAAGCCGATCCTCCGCGAGACGGAGGCCTACGTCACGGGACGGTTCGGCTGAGCGACCGAAGAGACGAGCGCACGCGATGACGAAACACATCGAACGGCAGATCGACGGGCTCAAGGAGAAGATCCTGCGGGTTGGCACGCTCGTCGAGGAGGCGATCTCCAAGGCGATCACGGCGCTCATCAACAAGGACACGGCGCTCGCCCAGCGGGTGATGGCGAGCGACGAGGAGATCGACCGCATGGAGGTCGAGGTCGAGGAGGAGTGCCTCAAGATCCTCGCGCTCTACCAGCCCGTCGCGGCCGACCTGCGATTCGTCGTGGCGGTGCTCAAGATCAACAACGATCTCGAGCGGATGGGCGACCTCGCCCGCAACATCGCCAAGCGGGTCGCCCAACTCGCCCGGGCGGAGCCGGTCGACCTGCCACCGGAGATCCGCACGATGGCCTCGCTCACCCAGGAGATGGTGAAGCAATGCCTCGACGCCGTGGTGAACGCCGACCCGTCGCTCGCGAGGCAGGTCCGCGAGGAGGACGACGCGGTCGACGAAGCGCGGATGCAGATCCGGCAGAAGATCCTGCGGGGGATCAAGTCGAACCCCGACCGGGTGGAGAGCCTCCTGCGGATCAACTCCGTGTCGAAGCACATCGAGCGGCTGGCCGACATGGCCACGAGCATCGCCGAGGACGTCATCTACATGGTGGAAGGGGAGATCGTCCGCCACAGAGTTACTGACTGAACCTGGGTTACTGACTGAACCTGGGTTGCTGACTGAACCTGGGTTGCTGACTGAACCTGGGTTGCTGACTGAACCTGGTGCGGCTGACGGAAATTGCCCATTTCCCCCAGGCTTCCCGGGATGGTAGTCTCTCCCGCGTATGGGAAGCCGGTCCGTCGTAGCGTTCTGGGTGGTGGTGTCGGTCGCAGCCTGCGCGGCGATCGTCCACGCGGACGATCCGGTCGCGGTGCTCGTTACCGGGCCGCTTACCGCCACCGCGGGCGAACGGGTTTCATTCGAGGTCGAGATCGTCAACCGTTCGGGCAAGCCCCAGCAGCGGCTGCGGGTCATCGACTACTTCGACAAGGGCTTCAAGCACGAGGCGTCTACGAGCCCGATCGAGCAGAAGGGCACGGTGGACCTGGCGGCCGGAACCTCGAAGCGGATCACGCTCGACTTCATCGCCGCGGAACCGGGCCGCCAGTGCCACCGGGTCGAGATCCTCAATCCGACCGGCGTCTTCGTCGGGGGCGCGACGGCCTGCGTCGAGGTGACGCAGCCGGTTTCCGCATTCCAGCGAACGCCGCCCCCCACGACGCCGAGCCCCTCGGCATCGACATTCGGTTCCTCGTCGGCCACGCCGACCGTACCGCTGCCGTCGGCGGTGCCGGCGGCGGCGGCGCCCGCGGCCGTGATTCCGGCGCCCGTGATCGTGTCGCCGCCCCCACCGACTCCTCCGGCCGTGCCGGTGACGCCATCGCTCGAACTCGGCCTCAAGGGGCCGTCGGAGGTCGATGAAGGGGCGGTCGCCGAATTCGTCGCCACCGTGAAAAACACCGGTTCCGTCGCGTCGTCACCGGGAAGCCTGGAGTTCTCGTGGGACACGGCGTTCGCCCCGTTGGAGGCCTCCGATGGCTACAAGCTGTCGAACGGGAAGGTCGCCTGGAGCCTCCCGGCGATCGGCCCGGGTGAACAACTGCGCCGCCAGGTGAACCTGCGGGCTGCAACGGCATCCACGTCGTTCGGTCGTTTTGCGGGGCCGGCCAGCCGGCCGTGCGTTCGCAGCACGCTCGCCGGGACCGGTGGCGGCGTGATCGTCGCCGACGAGTCGTGCGTGCTCGTCCGATCGAGGCGGCCCGTGGCCCGCACCGCCCGCGAGGCGGGATTGCGGGTCTCCCTGGCCGACTGTGACGACCCTGTTCGGGTCGGCGGGGGCACGCTGCTCGTCTGCACCGTGACGAACGACGGGACGAGCCCGATCGGTGGCCTCGACGTGTCGATCATGCTACCGGAACAGGCGCTCGTCGTCGGCGACCCCGTTCCGAGCCGCACCCGCATCGACCGGTCCACTATCACCTTCGAATCACTCCCCAGCCTGGCGGCGGGATCGAGGGCGACCTTTCAGGTGGCGTACCGGATGCCGGTCGCGGGGTCGTGGAAAGCGACGGCGACCGTATCGAGCCCCGAGATCGACGGCAGAGTCGACGCATCCTGCTCGACCTCCATGATCGCGCCGTAGTTTCGACGTTTGCCAAGTTCGTATCGCGGCAGAAGTTGCTCGTCGCGTGGGTCGGGGGTGCCCCCTCCCGAGTCTCAAGTGCGGGCGTAATACTCGACTGCGCTGGATTTTCGCAGCGTTCCAGGGGAGCCTCCGCCGATATTTTTCGGGGGGATGGTGTCGACGCTGCCGGCTTTTGGTGGAACTCGCGTGATCGTGGTCTCGAGCAACTGGCTGATCTCGGACGGGAGCCTCGTCCCGGCACCGCCACGCCGGGAGGTGGAGCCTCTGTTTCGCGAGCTCGCGAGGCTCGCGTGCCTCGCGGGCGTCGGAGCGGATGGCAGCTACCGGCCGATCGAGCGGATCGACGTCGTGCTCGCCGGCGACACGTTCGACGGTCTCACGAGTCACCGGTGGTTGGGCCGCGTGCGGCCCTGGCACGCCGGAGCCGCGCGGCGGGAGTTCGCCGAGGAGATTCTCCGGGCCGCCTTCCGGTGCGGCCGCGATCCGCTTTCGCGACTCGGTCGGCTCGGTCGCCGTGGCATTCGAGTGCCGGCGGCGGATCGGCGGCGGCGGCCCGTCCTGGGGCAGCACGTGTCGGTCCGCGTCGGCGTGACGATCCTGCCGGGCGACCGCGACGGCGTGCTCGAGCGACCGCTCGTGGTCGCCGCGTCGCGATACGGGTTCGGCGTCGGTTCCTGCTGGGAGCGGCTCGACGCCGATGGCGGGAGCGTGTCGATCGTTCACGGGCACGAATTTGACCCGCTCTGCGGCACCGATGTCGACGAACCACCCGCCGGTATCGAGCGTGAAGGGGACCGGTTCGGCAGGCAGCCTTCGGTCTCCGAGAGCCTCGCCGTCGATCTGCTGGCGGTGTTCGCGGCGGGCCTCGCAGACGCGGCCTGTCCGGCGGCGGTCGCGCAGCGGGTCGTCCGCGATGTCGCGGTCGGCCCGTGGACCGCGGCGCCGGCGATCCTCGGCCGTCACCTCGTCGATGGGGCCCTGCCGTCGGACATCGCCTCGGTCCTGCTCGACACCTGGCGGCGGTCGGTCGACCGTTGGCACGCCGCATCGACGACCGATCCTCCGAGCATCGCAACCGGCTTCGATACGGTCGGCGCCCTCGCGTCGTGGATGGAGCGGGTCGATCCGCCGCGGCTTGGTGACTCGTGCGCGGTCGCGGGCGGCCCGTGCGCCGACGGCTGGCTCGACACCCGCCGGGAGGATCTCTTCGCGTCCGCTCCCCGGAACGGGCTCGCCGTGCTCGGCCACCCTCCCCGGCGGCTCTCGGGAGGACCGATCGTGACGCTCGGCCCGACGACGCCGGGCGACCCCTCCGCGGCGGCGACGGCGTTCGATCCCCTCACGTGCAACCGGCGTCCCGTCGTCGAGATCGATGCAGCGTCGCGTCCCGCGGCCGCGGCGCCGGCCTGGGTCGCGATCCCCCGGCCCGACATCGACGGCGGGATCGTGTCGTCGAACGACTGGCCAAGGGCTGCAGCCTGAATCGGCACCCACGAGGAGCCAGCGATGACGACCGGCATGCCGACCACCGACGCTCCTCCGCGGATCTCCGAGGTCCGCACGACGGTCGGCGACCGTGCGGCGGCCGAGGGGATCGCCCGACGACTCGTCGAGGATCGGCTCGCCGCGTGCGTGCAGATCGACGGAGGCATCGACAGCACCTACCGTTGGAAGGATGCGATCGAGCAGGCGGCCGAATGGAGGCTCACCGTGAAGACCAGCCCCGATCGCGCCGCCGCGTGCGTCGCGTCGCTCGTCGCGGCTCACCCCTACGAGCTTCCCGAGGTGATCGTGTCGGAGGTCGTCGCGTCGCCGGCCTACGCCGACTGGGTGCTCCGGAGCACGTCGCCGTGAGCGAACCGCGGATGCTCTCCTTCGAGATCTCGATCCACCCGCGTCCGCCCTCCGCGCGGGCCGCGGACGACCATGCCGACCGGCTCGGAGCCTGGCCGACGCTCGCGATCCCGCGGGACGCCGCCACGATGCCGATGGCCGTCACCGGCGATGCCTGCCTCGCGGCGGTGGCCACGCTCGATCGGGCCTTCGTGGAGCCGGATGGTTCGTTCGTCTGGCGAGGCGAGCAAGGCGGCCGCGGCTGGCAGGTCGACGGCACCATCCACGAGCGGAACGGTCACGTGCTCCTCGCGGAGTTCAAAGGAGACTGCCCCGAGTCGGAATTCGACAGGTTGCTCGCGGCCTTCGGCTGGCCGCACGAGGCGATGGCCGTGCAGCTGCTTCGCGAGGGCGTCTGGTTGGATGAGGAGACCTTTCGACAACGAGCCGCCATGGCTTTTGGCGAGACTTCGGCCCCGGGGTAGGATCAGGATTCGTCACTGAAAAAGGAGCATCGAATCGTGAAGTCGAGACTGACGCGGATCGTGTTGGTTTGTGGAGTCGCGGTCGCCACGGCGACGCCGGCGGCGGCGACGGATGCGTCCACCGGCCTCGGAGCCGGCATGCACGCCTTCCATGGCGGCGACTACCCCGCGAGCTTCGACTGGCTCTCAGGCGTGATCGCCGCGGGCTCGAAGGATCCGCGGGCGTTCTATTTCCGCGGGCTCGCCGCGCGACGGTCGGGACGGGAAATGGAGGCCGAGGCGGACTTCCTCGAGGGCGCCCGGCTCGAGTCGCTGGGGGAGGGGGGCCCCAACATCGGCCGCGCCCTCGAACGGGTGCAGGGGGCCGATCGGCTCCTCGTCGAGCGATACCGCGTGAAGGCCCGCTCGGCCAACATCTCCCGGGATCTGGAAGCCGCCGGCCGCCGCTACTCGACGACCGCGCCCGAACCCGACGAGTCGATCTTCCGCCGCCGTCGGCCGGAGGTCGAGGGCGACGACGCCGCGAAAAAGGCGATGCCCAAACGCGATGTCGCCGACGAGCCATTGGCCGTGAGGAACGCCGACGCCGCCGACGAGCCGGCCGCGGACGACGTCTTTGCGGAGGAGCCCCGAAAAGCGAAGGCACCTCTCAAGCCCGAGGCGGAGGAACCGGCCGCCGATGGCGGCAAAGCGGATCCCTTCGGCGACGATCCTTTCGGGGCGACCGACGGAGAACCTGCCGAGCGGAAGGCGGCTGAAGCGAAAGGGGCCGCCGATGCCGCGAACGAGCAGGCGGAACGCGAGCCGCCGCCGGCGGCGGTCGATGACTTCAATTGAAGATGGCTTCCATTGCAGCTGACTTCGATTGGGGTCGTTGAGCCGGCACGGCTACTTCAATCCCGTAACGAGCAGCCTCGACACCGGCGGAGCCTTCATCTCGCCGGAGTCGATCCAGTTCCTCGCCGCCACCGCGGAGGGCAACCTCACCGGCCTGGACCTGCTGTTCGCGGGCTTCGAAGGAACCGGCGGCAACGGGTCGACCGCCGTGTTCCAGGCGGTGCCCGAGCCCGGGGCATTGGCGCTGCTCGCCGCAGGCCTCGGCGTGTTCGTGTGGCACCGACGCCGACGGTCCGCCTGACGCAGGGCATGCAGAGGGCCCGCGGCGGTTTCCCGCCGCGGGCCCTGCTTGTCGCCACCTCGTCGAGGCTTCGCGGTTCGCCTTACCGCACCGCCTCCAGGAGCATCTTCGCGTTGGGAACCGTGTGGCGGCTCACGAGGCCGTTCTCGCGGGTCTCCACGATCGTGGCCACCGGGCCGACCTCGCGGACCGTCCCCTCGAGCGTGCCGACCGTGACCCGGTCGCCCGCCTGGATCCGCTGGCGGACGTAGTAGCCCGAGAGGATCCCATTCATCACGTCGCGGCCGCCGAGGCCGAAGGCCAGCGCGAAGCCGACCGACAGGCCGCCGAAGCCGATGAGGATGAGCTTCTCGAGCAGGGCGAACTGGATGCCCAGCTGGTTGAAGGCCGCGATGAAGGTGAGGATCGACAGCACCCAGTAGCAGCCGCCGGCGAGGTACTCGGCGTAGGAGAGCCCGACACGGTCGGCGCTCGTCGCCACGACGCCCCGCAGGAAGGTCGCCGCCAGAAGGCCGATCACGACCACGACCGTCGCCACGAGCAGCTTCGGGATGTAGTTCACCACCTCGCCCATCGCATCGGAGATGCTCTGGAGGCCGAGGATGTTGAAGGCCGCCATCACGAACACGCCCATGAGCAGCCAGAACACGAGGCCGCCGACGATCGACGGCAGCGGTCGGCGGATGCCGACGTCGTTCATGCTCTTGGCCAGACCGCTCCGCTCCGCCGCGGTCTGGAGGCCGATCTTCTCGGCGATCACCGTGATGAGCCCGCCGAACCACCGGGCCACCGCGTAGCCCACCACGAGCACGATCACCATCGCGACCATCTTCGGCGCGAGCATGATCACCTGTCCCCAGGCCTGGGTGAAGCTGTCCACCAGCGCCTGCTTCGAAACATTCACCGTCTCGGCCGCTGTCCGGCCGACACTCTGCAGATCGTTCATCGCCGTCTCCTTCATTCCTGGCGTCCGTCCGGTCCCCCGGCCGCCGCCCCCCTGTCGTCTCCATCGGCGGGAATCGATGGTTGTCCCGCCATCCAACCGTTCGCCGCCGGCCACGAGCCGACGAGCGTGTACCGCACCGACGCGACGAGTGCCGTGGCCATGTGCCACAGCCCCGTCGCCATCGCGAAGACCGCGAACTCAACGACGTGCGACGCGAGCAGACGCGGATGGAGCTTCCGCCGCACGCCGGCCTCGAACCGCTCGGGCACCGGAGGCACCTCCGCGTCCACGAGCCGGTCGGCGATCTGTTCGAGAAGGTCCATGGTCGTGTCGTCGGTCTCCGTCGTATCCGCCCGGTCAGTCCTTGCCGAAAATCCGCCCCGCCTTCGCCGAGAGCTTCTCGCGGATCCGGCTTACCCGCATCCGCAGCGCCCCCGGCGTCGTCTCGAACATCTCCGCCAGCTCGTCGTAGTCGTGCCCCTCGCCGAATCGCATGAGCACGAGCGCCCGGTCCTCCTCGTCCAGTCCGTCGAGCAGCCGCGTGATGTCGTGCCGCTCGTCGATCCGCTGCGTCTCGCTCGCCCTGGTGTCGCTCTGCTCGGTGATCAGCTCGTCGCCGACCGGGCTCTCCCGTCGCTTCCTTCGCCCTCGGGATCGTCTCAGGGTCAGGCACGTCCTGATGGCCACGCCGTGCAGCCAGGTCGAATACCGGCTCCGCCCCTCGAACTTTCCCCGGTCGAAGAACAACCGGACGAAGACCTCCTGCGCCGCATCCTCGGCGTCGTGCTCGCTGCCCATCAGTCGGAAGCAGACCCGCCACACGCGGGCCCTGAACCGCGCCAGGAGCTCGTTGAACGCGGTTCCGTCCGACCCCTCTCGAGCCGCCTGCGCGGCGAGCTGTTCGTCGGTCAGCGTCGCGTCCAACACCGTCCCGTTCGCGATCCTCTCGGCTTCACCGGCGTCCATTCGGTCCACGGTTCCTTTCCGTGCCACGGTCGGCCGCCATTTCGTCTGTTGCCGACGACGCCCCCCGCGTCACGAAAAAATTTCGCAGGCCTGCGGATTTCCTGAAACCCCGGTTTTCCCAGGGTTTTCAGCCGACGGCGGGCTTTGCCCCGCCCCGGGCACGTGCGACGACGGGGCAGGCTGGGGCGACACGGTGCCTTGTCCACGACGACTGGAGAGAGGGGGAGCCACCTGCCGATTCCCGACATCGTTCGATCGGTGATCCGCGGTAGTTGCCCGTGATTCTTCCGGGGCGGACACGGTCCGCCTCGAAAAGGAGGAGTGCGTCACGATGGGTGAGTCGACGATGCTGCGGTGCGTGCGGCCGCCCATCGAGATCTCGGTGGTGATCCCGATTCACGACGAGCGAGGGAACCTCGTGCCGCTGCTCGAGGCGCTCGATGCATCGCTCGCCTCCCTGGCCGGAAAACGCGAATACGTCCTCGTCGACGACGGCTCCACGGACGGCTCCGGGGAGATGCTCGACCGGCTGGCCGCGGCGCGGGAAGATCTCGTCGTCGTCCACCTGCGACGCTGCTTCGGCCAGACCGCCGCGATCGAGGCCGGCATCCGTGCCAGTCGCGGCGAGGTGCTGGTGTTCATGGACGCCGACCTCCAGAACGACCCTGGCGACATTCCCACCATGCTGGCAAGGCTCGAGGAGGGCTACGACGTCGTGCACGGCTGGCGGAAGATGCGTCACGACGTCTTCTGGTCCCGTCGCCTGCCTTCGCTCGTGGCGAACCGTCTCATCCGATGGGTGAGCGGCGTGCCGGTGAACGATCTCGGCTGCGCGCTGAGGGTGATCCGCCGCGAGCTCGCCGAGGAACTGCCGCTCGAGGGGGAGATGCACCGCTTCATCGCCGTGCTCGCCGACGCCCGCGGGGCGCGGTGGAGCGAGATACCGGTCCGCCACCATCCGCGGCGGCAGGGCGTCTCGAAATACGGCCTCTCCCGCACCTTCAAGGTCGCGGTCGATCTCGTGACGCTCTGCTGGTTCACACGGCTGGCGGTGCCCATGACGCGTCTGCTCGTCGGCGCGGGGCTGCTGCTGCTCGCCGTCGCTCCGCTGCCAGTCATCGTCTCCTCGGCGTGTGCCATCGCCGGCCTGGAGGTATCCTGGCAGACGTCCGTCGGCCTCACGGCAGCGGGGTGTTTTGGCGGAATCAATCTCGTCGGGCTCGGCGTCGTCGCCGCCACGACCGTATCGACGTGGTGGCGGTCACGAAACCTCCGGCCGTGGAGCGAGCGGCCGGCGTCGATACACGGGGAAGACCACCGTCGCCTGGCCGCATGATCGCGGCGGACTCCGTCGCACGACCTGCCACTCCTTCGAAAGGGTGTCGATGATCGTCGTCACCGGCGCCGCCGGATTCGTCGGCTTCCATGTCGCGAGCCGGCTGCTCGAACTCGGGCGGGAGGTCGTCGGGCTCGACAACGTCAACGCCTACTACACGACCGGGCTGAAGCGGGGCAGGCTCGCGGAGCTCGCGGGAAAACCCGGCTGGCGATTCGTCGAGGGGGATCTCTGTGATGCGACGCTCGTCGCCGACGTCGTGCGGGCCGCCGGCTCACGGTGCGTGATCCACCTCGCCGCCCAGGCGGGCGTCCGATGGTCGCTCGAGAATCCCTCTGCCTACGTGCAGTCGAACCTCGTCGGCTTCGGCAACCTGCTCGAGGCCTGCCGGCATGCGGGCACCGGCAACCTGATCTACGCGAGCTCCTCGAGCGTCTACGGGGCCAACACGAAGACTCCGTTCGCCGTCGGCGACACCGTCGATCATCCGGTGAGCCTGTATGCCGCAACGAAGAAGGCGAACGAGCTCATGGCCCACTCCTACGCCCATCTCTTCGATCTTCCCTGCACCGGCCTGAGGTTCTTCACCGTCTACGGCCCATGGGGACGGCCCGACATGGCCTACTGGAAGTTCACCGAGGCGATCCTCGAGGGTCGGCCGATCGAGGTCTTCGGCGGGGGCCTGCTGCGACGCGACTTCACGTACATCGACGACGTCGTGGAGGCGATCGCACGGATGGTCGATTCTCCGGCGGCACCGAACCCGGCATGGTCGGGCGATCGGCCCGACCCGGCGACCAGTGCGGCCCCGTGGCGGGTCTACAACATCGGGAACCACACGCCCGTGACCGTGAACGACCTGCTCACGACCCTGGAGGACCTGTGCGGCCGCAAGGCGGTGCGGGTCGACCGCCCGAAGCCCCCCGGGGACGTCGAGGCCACGTTCGCCGACGTCGAAACCCTCTCCCGAGATTTCGGCTTCCGTCCGCGCACGCCGCTCCGCGAGGGGCTCGCCCGGTTCGTGGACTGGTATCGCGGCTGGAAGACGGCCACGCCCCCCTGACGGCGACCCGGCGGCGCGCGGATCGACCGCCGAAAAAACTCGGGAAATGATCTGGCATCCTCAGGCTCCGGCTGCATACCTTCCGCCACCATGAAGCACGCGAGCCCCTTCTTCGAGCAGTTGCACGAACGGATCTCCGCCCTCGGCGGCCTCCACAACGCGCACCTCCATCTCGATCGCTCCGGCACACTCGATGCCACGAAGGAGATCCTCTCCGAGCGTGAGAAGGGCCGCGAGTCGCAGCTCTCCCTCGCGACGAAGCACTCTCTCATTCCCGCCATTCACGCGAGCCCCTGCTACGACCGGCCCGCGATGGCCGAGCGGGCGAACGCCGTTCTCGACCTGATGGCGGCGGCAGGCACGACCCGCGCCGCGACCGTCGTCGACACGACGACCGACCGGGTCGGCCTCGGCGGCCTCGAGCTCTTCCTCGAACTCAAGCGGCAACGAGCCGGATCGCTCGAGTTGGAAATCGGCGCCTACTCACCGCTCGGATTCCGCGACGACGAGCCCGCGCGGTGGGAGTTGCTCGTGGCGGGTGCGAGGATCGCCGACTTCGTCGGCCTGCTCCCGGAACGGGACGAGCTTCGGCGTTACCCGGAGCACATCGGCTTCGAGGAGTGCTGCCGCCGCGGCTTGAGGCTCGCCGCCGACCTCGGGAAGCCGATCCACGTCCACGTCGACCAGATGAACCATCCGTCGGAAAACCTCTCCGAGCGGCTGGTAAGGGTCTTCCGAGAACTCGACCTGCCCGTGAACCGCTGGGAGACCCCGTGGGTCTGGCTCGTGCACGTGATCTCGCCGTCGACCTATGACGACCGCCGGTTCCAGCGGCTGCTCGACTCGCTCGTGGAACTGAACCTCGGCGTCATCTCGTGCCCGTCGGCGGCGATCAGCATGCGGCAGTACCGCACCGCCTACACGCCAACCTTCAATTCGATCGCGAGGGTGCTCGAGATGCTCGCCGCCGGGCTCCACGTGCGGATCGGGTCCGACAACATCTGCGACATCACCTCGCCGGCCGGCACGCCCGACCTGCTCCACGAGCTCTTCGTCCTCTGCAACGCCGTGCGGTACTACGACATCGACCTGCTCGCGAAGCTCGGCGCCGGGCTCAAGCCCGACGCCGCCGACCGCGAGCGGCTCCATCGGCACCTCCACGACGACCGCGCCGAGATCGCCCGCCTTGCGAAGGCGGCCTGAACAGGCTCGCCGATCACTTTCCTGCATGTCACATGTGATGGTTCGGGGGGGCCCAGACAGCTTGGGCTGAACAGGGTAAGAATCTTGCCCATGAGTGAACAGTTGATCGTGAGCGTGTCGGGATTGCGGGGAATCGTGGGCGCATCGCTCACGCCCGAGGTGGCCGCACGGTACGCCCTGGCCTTCGCGGCGACGCTGCCACCGGGGCCGATCGTGGTGGGCCGCGACGGCCGGGAGAGCGGCCCCATGCTCCTCGAACGGGTCTCCGAGGCGATCGTGTCGGCGGGCCGCGACGTCATCGACTGCGGGATAGCCGCGACGCCCACCGTCGGCATCGTCGTGCGGGGGGAGCGGGCGGCCGGGGGCATCCAGATCTCGGCAAGCCACAATCCGGCCCGCTACAACGGCATGAAGCTCTTCGCAGCCGAGGGCAGGGTGCTCACGAAGGAGGCGGGCTCACGGGTGCTCGTTCGATTCCAGGCCCATGAGCCGTCTGCGGCCGCGAGCCGGCGGGGCGAGATCCGCCGCGTGGATGGCACCGACGAGCATGTCCGGCTTGTCACCGCGACCGTGGACGTGCCGCGAATCCGCGCCGTGCGGCCTCACGTCTGGATCGACTCTTGCCACGGCGCCGGCAGCGTCGGGGCGAAGAAGCTGCTCGAGACGCTCGGCTGCCGGGTGACGCACGTGGGCGAGATTCCCGACGGACGGTTCGACCACGAGCCGGAGCCGACCGCGACGAACCTCGTCCGGCTCCTGCCGCAGATCCCGGCGAGCGGCGCCGACGTCGGATTCTTCCAGGATCCCGATGCCGACAGGCTCGCGATCGCGACGGCCGACGGAACCTACATCGGCGAGGAGGCCACGCTCGCCCTCTGCGTCGCCCGCGGGCTGCCGAACCGCACGGGGCCGGTGGTCGTGAACTGCTCGACGAGCGGCATGACGGCCGCGATCGCACGGTCGCTCGGCCGCGATTGCACCGTGTCGGCCGTGGGCGAGGCGAACGTGGTGGACGCCATGCTCGGCTGCGGCGCGGCGATCGGCGGCGAGGGGAACGGCGGCGTGATAGATCCCAAGGTCGTGCTCGTGCGAGACAGCCTCGTCGCGATGGCGATCGTACTCGACGCGATGTGTGCGACCGATCCGGTGACCCCGGTGAGGACGCTCGCAGAGCGGCTCCCAAGGATGGCGATGCACAAGATGAAGGTCGACGTGTCGCCGGACCTCCAGGGGGCGAAGCTCGCCGCCGCGCTTGACGCCCTGGCGGCCGTCTTCCCCGACGTGACGGCAAGCCGCATCGACGGCCTGCGGCTCGACTGGCCCGACGCCTGGGCCCTCGTGCGGGCGAGCAACACCGAACCGATCGTGCGGATCGTCGCCGAGGCCGCCGACCCCGAGGCAGCCGAAGCGATCTGCCGACGGGTGGCAGGAAAGCTGCTCACGAACTGACTCACCGACCGGGCATCAACCCGCGGGTCCGCCTCAACGCCCCTCTCGGCTCGCGGCTCGGGCTTCCGTAATACGAGAGCGCTAATCGACGACCGTGAGGGGTTGGCCGTGTGCCCGAGACGGCGTAGCTGACCAGCGCAGGCAGGATGCCGAAGCGCCAGTCAGGTCCGAGTGAGCGGAGGTCCGGAGGACCGCAGCGAACGTCCGGCGAGGGGATGCGGCCAACCCCGAACCGGCCAGAGTTGACGTGCCGAAAAACCGTCGCAAAGGCACGCCGGTCAGCAGTGTATAAAACGCGTCCGCACTCCCGGAGCGACCCCATGCCGCACGCCCACGCCGCCCGACTCGCCGCCGTCGAAGCCGCCCATGCCGCCGGCTCGCTCACAGACCACTCGGCCCGCACGATCCGCGACTGGCTGACCGAGCCGAGGTACGCCGAGTTTGCCGAGACGCTCGCAGGAAAGATCGACGCCTGCGTCGCCGGCACGCTGCCCTGGAAGGAGCTCGACGACGTCTACTGGACGGTGATCCCGTTCGGCACGGGCGGCCGCCGCGGCATGATGTATCCGGTGGGGTCGAATGCGATCAACGACCGCACGATCGGCGAGAGCGCGCAGGGCCTCGCCGACTACGTCCGTTCCGTGATGCCGGCGGGCGAGACGCCGAGCTGCGCGATCGCCTACGACACCCGCCACCGTTCGGAGCACTTCGCGAAGCTCTGCACCGAGGTGCTGCTCGCCGCGGGGTTCAAGGTGTTCTTCCTGCGAGGCTACCGCAGCACGCCCGAGCTCTCCTTCGCCGTGCGGCACACGGGGAGCACCTGCGGCATCATGGTGACGGCGAGCCACAACCCGCCGAGCGACAATGCCGTGAAGGTGTACTGGGCGGGGGGCGTGCAGGTCTTGCCGCCGCACGACAAGGGAATCATCGACCGGGTGATGAAGGTCGACAGGGTGCACCGCCAGAATTTCTCGGAGGGCGTGCGTACGGGCCGGGTCGAGTTTGTCGAGGAGTCGATCGATCCGGCGTTCGTCGCGGCCGTGCTCGCGCAGTCGACGCCGGGCCCGCGGGATCTCTCGATCCTCTACACCCCGCTTCACGGCGTCGGCGCGACGGCGGTCGTGCCGGTGCTGGAGGACGCGGGCTTCCAGAAACTGCGGCTCTACGGGCCTCAGGAAAAGCCGGATGGCGACTTCCCGAACGTGCCCGGTCACGTGGCCAATCCCGAAAACCCGGCCGTGCTCGGCGGTCCGATCGACGAGGCGAAGGGCCGCGGCGACGACCTGGTGCTCGCGAGCGACCCCGACTGCGACCGGCTCGGCGCCGCGGCGGCCGTGACGCTCGACCGCAACGCCGAATGGCGGACGTTCACGGGCAACCAGCTCGCCTCGCTCCTGTGCGACCACGTACTCGCGACCCGCGCGGCCGCCGGCACGCTCCGCGGAGACGACCACGTCGTCACGACGATGGTGACGAGCGGACTCGTCCGCAGGATCGGGGAATCGCACGGCGCGGCGGTGCTCGACATGCTCCAGGTCGGCTTCAAGTGGATCGGCAAGACGATCGACGAGATCGGGCCGGAGAAGTTCGTCTACGGCTGCGAGGAATCGCACGGCTACCTGGCCGGCACGCACGTCCGCGACAAGGACGCCTCGGTCGCGGCGCTGTTGCTGGCGGAGCTCGCGGCGAAGTTGCGGGCCGTCGGCCGCTCGCTCCACGAGCACCTCGACGCGCTCTTCTGCCGCCACGGCTGCCACCTCGAGCGGCAGGTCTCCGTCACGCTGCCCGGGGCCGCCGGCATGGACCGAATGCGGGAGATCATGGCGATGCTGCGATCGGCGGCACCGGCCTCCATCGGCGGCCTCGCCGTCCGACGGATCCGCGATCTCGCTTCGCTCACGTTTACCCTGCCCGGCCAGCCGGCCAAGCCCTTCCCGGGCACGGCGGGCGACGTGGTGATCTTCGACCTCGACGGGCTGCCCGGCCTGAAGCCGGCCTCGCCCGCGGATCTCGCGGCCGGCCGGTTCGAGCCGCTCTCCAACGCCGTCGCCGCGAGGCCCAGCGGCACGGAGCCGAAGATCAAGTTCTACCTCTTCGCCGTCGCCCCGCCCTGCGACGCGGCCGCCCTCCCCGATGCGAAGCGGCTGCTCACCGGCCGCCTCGACGCCCTCGAGGCCGACCTCCGAAAACTCGTCGGCGTGTGAAGCCACGATCGATCGACTGCCGGGTCTTGATCACCGCTTCACCCGCAGTTACGATCTCGTGACTGATTTCTAGAAGAATAGGTCATAATCGGTCATGCTTCCGGGATCCACTGATCCGTTGCTCTCGCACGCGAGAGCCCGAGGCGCGATTTCGACCGATGAAACCATGCGTTTGCTTGGCGTGTCGCGGGCGACCGCCCAGCGGCGACTCAGGGCACTCGTCGCTCAGGAGCGGCTGGTTCGACAAGGGGCGGGGCGAGGGGGGGCGGTAAGTCCTTGTTCGTGCTCGAAAAAGGTCGGTTCACAACGCAACCGGAACGGCACAGCGGAGAGGGCATCTTTTTTGCTTCGAAGGCTGCGAACCGCTACGTGCTCGAGTCGGGCAGGGTGGCTTGGATCACCGACAACGAGGCCCACGACACGACGATTCAACTCAGCCCCGAGCCGCGATCAGGAACGCGGGTCGTACTGACCTTTGTTCCAGGGAAAGTGTTCGTGCTTGCAGACGTGTTTCAGCGGTGGACCGACCCCGACACGCTCGCGTTCGACCGCACGCGCACGACGGTGCGGCTTGCCGGCTTCGGCGCGCAACTCCTCTCTCGTTCCGAAGCCCGGCGGGTGACCGTTGGACTCGAGCGTTTTCGCCACGCTACGATCGACTTCACGGGAGTAGAACTCGTCGGCCAAGGGTTCTGCGACGAGGTTTTCCGCGTATTCGCAGCCGCCCATCCTGAGGTCGTGCTCGTCCCGACGGGCATGAACGAGAGCGTGTCGTTCATGGTCGGGAGGGCCCGACGCATGAAGAGCTGAACCCGGCTTTTTTCTGGAGAGATCGAAAATCCGGGGCCGCAGCCGCGAGAATCAAAAGCCCATCACTGCTTGATGAGGTCCCGCACGGTCATTCCGCCGGGTATCATCGGAAGCACGTGCTCCTGGTAGGGCACCTGCACGTCGAGGAGCGCCGGCCCCTCGGAATCGATCAGCCGGCGAAGCGCCCCCTCGAGGTCGGCCTTCTCGACGACGGTCTCGGCCTGCCAGCCGAACCCGCGGGCGATCGCCACGAAGTCAGGGTAGCGGCACTCGGGCGAGATGCCGTCCCCCTGGCCGCAGGCCTCGGGGTTGTCGATCGGCCCGAGGTAGGTGTGGGCCCGGTTGCCCTTGAAGAAGCGGTCCTCCCACTGCACCACCATGCCGAGGTGCTGGTTGTTGAGCAGGAGCACCTTCACCGGGATGTTCTCCGTCCGGCAGGTGGCGAACTCCTGGATGTTCATGAGGATGCTGCCGTCGCCGTCGATGTCGATGACGAGTGATTCAGGGTGCGCCACCTTCGCCCCCATCGCGGCGGGCAGGCCGAAGCCCATCGTGCCCAGGCCGCTCGAGGAGAGCCATGTGCGGGGCCGGCGAAACTTGAAGAACTGCGCCGACCACATCTGGTGCTGCCCGACGCCCACCGTGACGATCGTGTCGCGGTCGGCGGTGAGCCGCGAGAGCTCCGAGATCGCATGCTGCGGCAGGATGCCGTCGAAGGAACGGTCGTAGGAGAACGGATCCTCCTGCTTCCACTGGTTGATCTTCGCATACCACTCGTCGAGCGGCGCGGCCGGCTTCTCCACGATCTTGTTGAGGGCGTGGAGCGAGTCCTCGACGTCGGCCACGATCGGCACGTGCACGAGCTTGTTCTTGTTGATCTCGGAGGGGTCGATGTCGATGTGGACGATGAAGCCATGCCTGGCGAACTCGGCCACCTTGCCGGTCACCCGATCGTCGAACCGCACGCCGATCGCGATCAGGAGGTCGGCCTCGTCCACCGCGTAGTTGGCGTAGACGCTCCCGTGCATCCCCAGCATGTCGAGGCAGAGCTTGTCGTCGGCGGGGAAGGCGCCGAGGCCCATGAGCGTCATCGTGACGGGGATGCCTGTCTTGCGGACGAGCTCCCGCAGCTCGTCAGAGGCGTCGCCCGTGATCACGCCGCCGCCCGCGTAGATCACCGGCCGCTTCGCCCGTTTGATCGCCGCGGCGACCTGCGCGATCTGCTCGGGGTGAGGCGGCCGCGGCTCGGGCCGGTAGCCCGGCAGGTTCATCGGCACGTCGTAGTCGGGCACGAACTGGGCGAGCTGGATGTTCTTCGGCAGGTCCACGAGCACTGGCCCGGGCCGACCGGTCGTGGCGATGTGGAAGGCCTCCTTCATCACCCGCGCGATGTCGTCATGGTGCGTGACGAGGTAGTGGTGCTTCGTGATGCCGCGGCAGACCTCGACGATCGGCGTCTCCTGGAAGGCGTCGGTGCCGATGACGTTCGTGCCCACCTGGCCGGTGAGGGCGACCATGGGAACGCTGTCCATCTTCGCGTCGGCGATCGCCGTCACGAGGTTCAGGGCGCCCGGGCCGCTCGTCGCCATGCAGACGCCCGGCTTGCCGGTGGTGCGGGCGTAGCCCTGCGCCGCGAACCCGCCCCCCTGCTCGTGCCGCGGCAGGATCGTGCGGATCCGGTCGGCGTATTTCGTGAGCGACTGGTGGAGCGGCATGCTCGCGCCGCCGGGATAGGCGAAGATCACCTCCACCCCGTGCCGCACGAGCGACTCGACGACGACGTCGGCACCCGTCTGAACAGTCTCAGAGGCGCGTGGTCGTGAGGCGGTGGCCATGGGGAGGTTCCTCGGGGAGTTGGGCGAAGGGACTGCGGACGTCGAACGAACCCTCAAAAATACACCAAAAACGGCCTCGTTCCTAACCGCCCTGCCTAGCCCGCCGCGAGCGACCGGGCGTGCTTGCGGTAGAGCCCGCGGAACTGGTGGTAGGTGAGCCCGAGTCGCGAGGCGGCTCGCCGCTGGTGGTGGCGGCACTCGGCAAGCGCCTGCCGAAGCATGTCGATCTCCACGCGGGAAACCGCATCCCGCAGCGTGCCGCCCGGGGTCGCGATCGCAGCCCCGTCAGGTGGTCCGGCTGGGGCGGCTAAGGGAGCGGGGCTGGTTGGCGGCAAGGCCGCTGTGTTGGGCGGCAAGGCCGCTGCGGAAGGCGTCGCGGCCGGACGGGCGAACGGATCGAACACGATCTCCTCGACGCGGCCGCCGTCGGCCCGGTAGACGGCCCGCTCCACGACGTTCTTCAGTTCGCGGATGTTGCCCGGCCAGGCGTGCTCGAGCAGGGCCCGAGCGGCGGCCCGTGAGAATGCGGGCGGGTCTTCCAGTCCCAGTTCGGCAGCCATCCGCGTGGCGAAGTGGTGGGCGAGCAGGGGAATATCCTCCCGCCGCTCGCGGAGCGGCGGCACGTGCAGCACCTCGAAGGAGAGCCGGTCGAGCAGGTCCTCCTTGAAGCGGCCGTCGCGGGCGAGCGCCGGCAGGTCGGCGTTGGTCGCGCCGATGATCCGCACGTCCACGCTCGTGGGCCGGGAACTGCCGACCCGCTCGAAGCTGCCATACTCGACGGCGCGGAGGATCTTCTCCTGGGCCTCGATCGGGATCAGGCCGATCTCGTCGAGCAGAAGCGTGCCGCCGTCGGCCGCCTCGAACCGGCCGGCCCGCTCCGCGAGGGCGCCGGTGAACGCGCCCCGCTCGTGGCCGAAGAGTTCGGCCTCGATCAGGGCCGGGGCGAGGGCGGCGCAGTTGAGGGCGACGAGCGGCGCCTCCCAGCGGCCGGAGAGGTAGTGCAGTTTCGCGGCGGCGAGCTCCTTGCCGCTGCCCCGCTCGCCGATGAGGAGCACCGGCCGGTCCACACGGGCCACTCGAGACAGATGCTCAGTGAATGCGAGAAAGGCTTCGGATTGGCCAAGGGCTTCGTGCATCGTCGCTGATTGATGTGGTCTGTAATGCCAATAATAAGCAATAAAAGTCATTCTGCGCTTTCTAAAGCCAATAAAATCAATCGTTCACCACTTGCGCGTTCGTCTTAAGTCGTTTGAAAATAATGACTTAAGGCTTTTCTTGGCCATTGGCACGAGATTCGTTTGAAAGGCTTTTGTTCGCGAGTCACGTGGCCCGCGGGCGGCCGAAAACTGACTCCCGTTCCCAGTCTCGCAGCCCCAAGGAGCACGCCATGGGCGTCTTCACGCGCCTGAAGGACATCATCAACTCGAACCTCAACGCCATGCTCGACGCGGCCGAGGATCCGGAGAAGCTCATCCGCCTCATGGTCCAGGAGATGGAGGACACGCTCGTCGAGGTGAAGGCGAACTGCGCCGGGGCGATCGCGGCCCGGAAGAAGGCGGAACGGTCAGCGGCCGCCGCGGCGGCCGCCGTCGGCGAGTGGGCGGACCGGGCCCGGTTGGCGATCGACAAGGACCGCGACGACCTCGCCCGCGAGGCCCTGCGGGAGAAGAAGCGGTTCGAGGAGCAGGCCGAGGCCTTCCGGCAGGAGGCGGCTGGCTGCGGGGAGATCGTGGATCAATACAAGGCCGACATCGCCGCCGTCGAGGAGCGGCTTCAGGCCGCCCGCGAAAAGCATCGCCTGCTCGTGCAGCGGCACATCCGGGCCCGCAACCACAGGCAGGCCCAGACCACGCTCCGCCGGGCGAACAGCCCCGACGCGGTGGCCCGGTTCGACCAACTGGAGCACCGCATCGAGCGGATGGAGGCCGAGGCGAGCCTGGTCAACCATGCGGTGAAGACGTCGCTCGTCGAGCAGTTGGAGGCCCTGCGGGGCGGCGACCAGATCGAGAAGGAACTGGAGACGCTGAAGCGGGAGCGGCGCCGCGACTGACCGCGGCCCGCGGTGCCCGCAGCATCGTGGCCACCGACGTCCGCCCCTTGGAGAAAAACCATGTACGACGAACCCTGGCTCGACGACGATCGCCCGCGGCGCCGGCCCGGCCTGCTGTTTGGCGTCTGCCGCTGGCTGGCCGACCGGCTCGGCCTGGCGGCCTTCTGGGTCCGGCTGGCCGTGCTCGTGGCGGCGTGGCTCTCCGGCTGGTGGCCCGCGGCCGCGATCTATCTCGTGGCGGCGATCCTTCTCGGCCAGGCCCGGCCCGCCCGGCTGCCGAGTGGGGCCGACTGGCGGCTGCCGCGGGGCTTCACGTCGCGGGACGTGGCCGACCTGCGGAGCCGCTGCTCGCGGCTCGAACGGCGGTGCCGCGAGGTGGAATCCCGTCTGCGATGGAACGGGGGTTGGGGTGCCTGAGGAACCACTGACGCCTGTCCGCCGAACCCCCAGACAACGAAAGAAAGATCGCAAAAACCCTTTTGAAAGGTTGCCGACGATGAAGCCACGACACATCCTGGCCGGTACCGCCATTATGGTGGCAGCATGGAACGTACCCCGGTCCGCCACACCTGCGCAACCCGAGGGAACCAGGCTCGCGCCGAACGTTCGCCCTTCACCCGCCAAAGCTGCTGAGGATGCCGAGCAGCCGGACGCGACCATCATCACCACGCTCGGCGAGCACGAATTGTTCGCGGACGACCGTGGCGTGGTCTCCGTTCGTGTCTACGAGGCGCCGGCCGGGCTCCTGTACACGGTGTCGTTTCGCGACGAGCAAGGTGTGTTGACGAAGGGCCCGTGGCCGCTGCCGAAAGCCGATGGGTGGACGATGGTTGTGAGAGCACCCGAACTCTGGGTCTATGATGGCCAAGCCACCGTGCGGTTGATCCAGCTGATGAACGTCGAAGGTTCCCGTGGACTCAGCGACAAGTCGGCCCAGGAGTTTCCTGCGATCATGCGTGCCGCACCAAAACCTTTCGTCGATCGTCTGCCTGCCGACTTCAGGAAACAGGCGGTCGCGGAGTGAACTGATTGCCGCTGCTCACGCAGGTCGTGGCGGCCTCGTTCCGATCGGCAGCATGATCGCGTTGACTGCCTTGGTCAGCTGGACGGACACTCCGACGACACGGAAGCCCGCGCGGCACACAAGAAAAGGGTATTCAGCGTGGAAACACGAAGCCGACTTGTCGGGCGGATCATGCAGCCAGGGGCGGTGATTTTATTGAGACGTGCCTGCGACTCTCGGCACGATCGTCAGCTCCGCTCCCAGCTCCCAGGAGTGCTCCCGGTTGGAGCGGTGCGTTCGCCGGCGGGTCTTTTTGACGGCGGCTGGCGCGGTATGACATGGAGCGCGGCATGAACGTGTCGGTGGACGCAGGCGGTCTGATCGTGATGCTGTTCGTGCTGGCGATCCTGGCGATCGTGTTCGGCATCCCGGTGCTCCTGCTGTGGGTCGCCACCCGCGACCGGCATGCCTCCGGCCCGCGGTTCCTCGGCGTCTGCTGGCGGCTGGCCCGCAAGCGGCACGTGGACGTGGGGCAGGTCCGTCTGCTGGCGGCGATCGCCATCATCCTCTCGGGCATCGTGCCCGGCCTGCTCGTGTATCTGCTGCTCGCGATCTTCATGGAGCAGTGGGCGGGGCCCGACGAAGGCTCGCCGCCACCGTTGCCGCCGTTCGGGCAGGGCGTGGTTCCGCAGCCGGCCGTGGCGCCCGAGCGGATCGGCCGGTATCGCGTCACCGGCGTGCTCGGCCGGGGCGGCATGGGAACGGTCTACCGCGGCCGCGACGAAAGCCTGGGCCGCGACGTCGCCATCAAGGTGATCCACGATCGCTTCGGCGGCGCCGAGCACGTGCTCCGCCGCTTCGCCGCCGAGGCCCGGGCCGTGGCCCAGCTCTCCTCGCCCCACATCGTGCAGGTCTACGAGTTCGACCCGCGCGCCGTGCCGCCGTTTCTGGTCATGGAACTCGTCTCAGGGCCGAGCCTGCAGGAAGTCGTGCGTCGCCGGGGCCGGGCGGCCGTCGGCACCGTGGCCGACTGCGGCCGGCAGGCGCTCCGCGGCCTCGCGGCGGCCCATGCGGCGGGCATCGTCCACCGCGACGTGAAGCCGGGCAACATCCTCCGCACCCGCGACGGCACCTACAAGCTCACCGACTTCGGCCTCGCCCGCAGCCTGGAGCAGGGGCAGTCGCTCACGGCCAGCGGCTCGGTGATCGGCACGCTCCACTACATGGCCCCGGAGGTGGCGGCCGGGGATGAGGCGACCGCGGCGAGCGATCTTTACAGCCTCGGCGTCACGCTCTACGAGCTGCTCACCGGCACGACGCCGTTTCCCGACGACAGCCCGCTCAAGCTTCTGCGGCGGATCGCGACCGAGCCGCCGGTGCCGATCGACGCCCACCGCGGCGACGTGCCGCCGGCCTTCGCTGCCTGGCTCGGAAAGCTGCTCGCCCGCGAGCCCGCGGACCGGTTTTCGTCGGCCGCTGCGGCGCTGGCGGCGCTGGCCGACATCGACGCCGGGCCGCCGGCGGCCGACGACGTCGCGTTCGAGACGGTCGCGATGGCGGTGGGCGAGCCGCGGCGAATGGTGCCCGCGGCCGACGTGCCGTCGATCATCCGCCGGGCCACGCAGCTCGAGGCCGAGGGCCGCGACATGCTCGGCCACGACACGGTGCTCGACATCGCCCGCGAGTTGAACGTCGATTCGACGTTCGTCCGCGAGGCCCTGCGGCGGCATCGCGAATCCCTGGAGATGCCTGCGCTGCCCGCCCTGCCGCGCCGGCAGGATGGGATGGCGCGAGGCTGCGCGACGGTGTTCGTCCTCGCCGGTTTCGCGGTCGGGCTCGTGATGACATTGTGGTTGATGGCGTCGGAACGCCCCGAGCCTCGGGGAATTGAGATTCGGCACAACGGCAAGGTCATTCGGACCAACGGCAAGACGACGGTGATCGAAGTCGAGGAGAACCATTGACCGGGCTATCCCTTCAGGGTGTCGGTTCCTCGAGCTGGTCGCCGTACCGCCGGCGGACCTTTTCGAGAAATGGCGATTGATCTCGAAAGCCGCGGCGGCCCACCGGCCATCGGTCGATTCGGAGGGACGCTCCCTGAGAGTGGCAACGGCTTGATGCATGGTCCGGCCATCCTGCTCCCGGCCATCCTCCAGGATCCGCAGCGGTATGCGATCCCTCGTTCGCCACTCAGTTCGATCATGATGATCTCGCCGTGACGGCTATACTCCGGGCGGTGGCTGCAGACACTCCGACGCGGCTGCTCGGCCTGGCCGCGACAATTCATTCCCACAAGGGGTTCGCCGACGTCATCGCCAGCCTCCGCG
>CAZPEM010000004.1:0-52323 GCA_964585575.1 uncultured Chitinophagaceae bacterium | reverse complement strand
ACCAGCCGTCATCCCACTCGAGCGACACCCGCCGCCAGCCGAGCGGCACCTGCGGATAGGGATAGAACGGTCCGATGTAGGGCCAGGCAGTCGGGGAGTACTGCGTGGGGTACTGGAGGGCGGCGTAGTTCGGCGAAGCGGCGTAGCTGGGCCAGGCGTAGTTGGGCATGTTGGGCCCCTCGCCACGCACCGACGCCACCGGCATGCCGGCACCGCCAGCCCCCATTGGCAGCGGCCGTCCCATGCGACCGCCGGCATAGCCGCCGCCAGGGGCACCGGCATAGCCGCCGCCAGGGGGCCCGGCATAGCCGCGGGCACCCGAGTCGCCGATGATCCGCTCCGAGCCGGGCACGATCTGCCCGTCGCCCACCGCACCGCCGTGCGGCATCGGCGATGGCTCCCCCACCACGACGTCGCTGACGATCATCGGCTCGCCTTGGGGCGCCATGCCGCTCGTTCGGGCAATCGGGTTCCTTCCCTGCCGCTTCATGGGCTGCTGGGCCATCGGCCGAGCCACGGGCGTTCCGAGCGGCCGGGGCTTCCGGGCCTGGACGACCTGAGCGGGAGCCTTTCTCGCGGGCTGCGCGGGCTTGACCGCCGGCTCCGGCCTCGCTTCGGCGTCGGTGCCCGTCGAGTCGGTCTCGGTCGCCTGCGCGAGCTGCACCCGCGGGTCCGCCGGCTTGTCCTCCGTCACGGGCGCACTGAAGAGCGTCATCATCGACGACGGCAGCGAGAGACCGAACGCCGAACCGGTCGCCGGCTTGGGCTTGCCCGAAGACTGGGCCGGGGGGACCACCGTGAGCCTGTTCACGACCCGCTCGACGCCCGAGGTGTTTTCGGCCGTGATGACGGCCATCTCAATCTGCTGCGGCGTGCCGACCGATCCTTCCAGAAAGATCGTCTTGTCCTCGGACCGCACCGACACGCGGTAGCCGGACATGGCGCCGGAGTCCTTGAGTTTCGTCGCCACGCGGGCCGCCAAATCCTCCGCCCGCCCCACGCTGGGGACGAACATCGACGCGGCGAACAACGCGGCCATCAATCTGCGATTGCTGATGGTCATGAAGCGCTCCCTTCGATCCGTTGCACGACGGATGAGTTTTCAAACCTGTTCCTGACGCGCCGGCACCGGCGCTGGCGGTTGTATCGACAGAAGGGGCGGCCGGCGGGCAGTTTTTTCGATTCCGCGGGTCGTTTGGACCGAACCACGTGAATCGGCGCAAGGCGGGCAATTCAGGCGACTCGGCCCGAATCACCCGGACGACGGAAGTCGGCGACGGCAACCAGCGTCATGACCGCGAGCGACGTCGCGGAAAACACGCTCGCCCCCGGGCCAAGCCTCAGCGAAGCGCCGCAGAGGATCCCCACCACGCCAAGCAGGATGAAGAACGAAGCCTGGGCTACCGCGGCATACCTCGTGCCATCGACCAGCCGCGTCGCCAAGGCCATGACGATGGCGGTGGCATGAACGAGCCCCAGACCGCAGAGCAGGGGATTCACGGCGGCGAACACGGGGAGAAGCGCAGGCATGGCGGACCCGACAGGTGGCTCGAGATCGATTCCAGGTGACATCGGGATCGATAACAGGACGCGGCGACCACCGCAAAGCCAGTCTGCCGGCCCTGGACGCCCTCCGAACGCCTCCTATTTCGCCCCGAGCGCCTCCTCGATTTTTTTCTCCAGGTCCGCGATCGACACGTTTCGATCGACCACCTTTCCGTCGGCGCCGACGAGAATCATGGTCGGCAGCGTGAGCACGCCGAACTCCTCGGCCAGCCGCCCATCCAGCCCGCCCGCTTCATGGAGACACGGCCACGGGAGCGGCTTGCTCGCGAGGTACCCGGACAGCTGCTTGCGATCCCCGTCGAGCGCGATCCCGACGACGGCCAGCCTCTTTGGCCCGTACTTTTCGTGGAGTTCGCGGATCCGTGCCATGTCGACCTTGCACGGCTCGCACCAGGTCGCCCAGTAATGGACGAGCACCGGCCTTCCCTCGAGGCTCCGGATCGAGAGCGGCCTGCCGTCGGTGGTCTTGCCCTCGAGGGCCAGCGGCTGCCCCACGCTCTCGAGCCTGCGGATCGCGCCGCGGGCCTTCCGACCGGCGTTCGACTCGGGAAAATCCTTCACGATCCGACCGTACCGCTCGATCGCCTCCTTCTCGCGGTCGGAGAACTCCTCGGCGATGCCCATCTGCAGAAGCGCCTCGGCCGCGTCGGGGGCGGTCGGGTGCTTCTCCACGAACTGTCGCAACTCCTCGAGCCAGGCCGCCTGCACCTTGTCGACGTCGGCCCCCTTCTGCTGCATGTTCCAGGCGTACCTCGCCGAGGCCAGCCGGAAGAGCACGTACGCCTCGAGCGGCGGCTCCGCCGACAGCCCCGCGGCGAGCTTTTCGAGCCTCGCGATACCGTCGTCCAGGGCCTTTTCCTGCACGGCGGCCGACAGCGTCTCGGCCAACTGCTTTACCCAGAAAGCCTTCTCCTCGGCCTGCGCGGCCTCCACGACCCGCCCCAGAACCTCCACCTGCTTCACCACGAGCCCGGCCCGCTCCTTGGGTTCGGTGGCGGCCGAAAGCTTCTCCTCCAGCTCCCGCAGGCTCGCCAAAAGCGGCCGCAGGGAGTCGCTGGTGGCATCGGCGTCGGGCTGGGCGGCGGCAGCCGGCGAACGAGAGAAGAAGCCGCCGGCGTCGGCAATCTCCCCCTTCGAGCCAGGGATCTGCGGCGCGTCGAGCGGCCGCCAGGAGTCGCCGCACTTCACGAGCGGCCCCACGTACACCTGGCCGCTTTTGCCGTCGACATCGACGAGCGCCATCACCGTGTCGTAGATCGTGACGTCCCTCGCGAGCCCCACGCCGTCCGCCGGCATCACCCCCGGCTGGCCCGACGCGAGCATGCTGCTCCACGACATCTTGCCCGCGGGCAGCGTTGCCGCTGCGACGACCTTCGCAAACGAGTCCCGTGCCTTCGCCACCCGCTTCGTCAGCTCATCGAGCCTCTCGCCGGCGAATCCCGCAAGTTCGAGATCCTTCGGCGTCGGAAGCAGCATCTGGAACACCGCCGCATCGCGACCCGAGATCGCCTCCACGACCTGCGCCGTCGCCTCCTCCGCGGAGATCGCCTTCCAACGATCGATCGTGCCGTTTTCGTCCTCGTCGATGCCCCAGCGCATTCCGTCGCCACCGAGCCACCGTGACTGGTCGGGCTTGGCATTGCGGTTGGAGTCGATGTCGCGGTAGATCTCGATGCCGTCTCGAAAATAGCTCCAACGGTCGACGGTGCGGTCGCCGTCGGTGTCGGCGAACGATCGCAGCTTTTCACCAGCCGGGCCGCGGACGACCCAGGCCGATCCGCCGGCGTCCTTCTCCATCTTGAGGGTGACCTTCGCGGCTTCCTCGGGCTTCACCCGCGTGTAGGCGACCCCCTTCTGCACGGGAGCCAGACCGAGCGCGTATTCCACCGTCGGCTGCGCGACCGCCACGTCGAGCCACGTGCATGCCGCCACGGCGACCGCCGCGACTCCCATCCATGAAAACCCGAACCTGTCGACTCCCTGCTCGCCGCGCATCACTCGACTCCCTTCGAGATCGTGCCTGGAGAAACCGCCGGGCCGACCGCTCCGGTCGGCCCGCCACCACACCAACTTACTGCGGCCCCCCCGAATGCGCCAGCGCCAGATTCGACCGAGCGTGCGGCTCTGTTGAAATCCGCGGTTTCCCGCCTACACTTCAGGCTTGTTGGCTCGGTCTGGACCGCGCCGGCGGACGGTCATGCGCGGGCGCGCGTAGCTCAGTTGGTTAGAGCGCTACCCTGATAAGGTAGAGGTCCCAAGTTCGAATCTTGGCGCGCGCATTCCAGCTTCTCGCGGGTGGCGGACGAAACCGCCCGCGAGATTCGCGGGGACGTAGCTCAATTGGGAGAGCACCGCCTTTGCAAGGCGGGGGTTGTGGGTTCGATCCCCATCGTCTCCATGGCCCAGACTGCATGGGCCCTGCCAGCATGGCTCGAAATGACGATCTTCGGGATTCGCTCACCAGCCTCCCCTCGAGAGGGCGGCTGGAAAGAAGTCTGAACAGGCGGTGTGGCCGCCGGATCGGTGGCCGCGTCGTTCCGAGGGGAGACAAGGTCGTCCTCGTGGACGTCGTCGGGCTCAAGGCGGTCAACCAGTCGCGGGGCTTCCTTGCCGGCGACGAGCTCATCCTGAAGGTGGCGAGGAGGCTCGTGAGGCTCTCCCGGGGAGTCGCTCTCGTCGGCCGGCTTGGTGGCGACGAGTTTCTCGTGGTCTTTCGGCCGCGGCACGCGGCGATGGCGGAGCGGTTCGCCGCCGCACTCGTCCATCCATCCCGAAACCCGGCCGTCCGCGTGGCGACGACGACGATCCGCGAGGGGGACACGGCCCGTCGGCTGATCGCCAGGCTCGACGCCGTCCTGCGGGAAAGCCGCGATGAAGCCGCCGGTTCAGCGACACGACTGGACGATCCGCCACCCGGACCGGAATAATGCCGCTCCCGCATGAACGCCACGCAAGTCCGCCCCGCCCCCGGCCTCTCCCGCCGCTCCGACATCCGCAACGTCGCGATCATCGCGCACGTCGACCACGGCAAGACGACGCTCGTCGACTGCCTCCTGCGGCAGAGCGGCCAGTACCGCGACAGCCAGCTCTCCGGTGAGCGGATCCTCGACTCCAACGACCTCGAGCGGGAGCGTGGAATCACGATTCTCGCGAAGAACATCGCGCTCGAGTGGAAGGGGGTGAAGATCAACCTCATCGACACCCCGGGACACGCCGATTTCGGCGGCGAGGTGGAGCGGGTACTCCGCATGGCCGACGGCTGCCTCGTGCTCGTCGACGCGGCCGAGGGTCCCATGCCCCAGACCCGGTTCGTGCTCTCGAAGGCCCTCGAGTCGGGGCTCAAGCCGGTGGTCGTGATCAACAAGATCGACCGGCCCGACGCGCGGCCGATCGAGGTGGTGGACGAGATTCTCGACCTCTTCCTGGAGCTCGGCGCCGAGGACTCGATCGCCGATTTTCCCTACGTCTACGCCTCGGCCCGCCACGGATTCGCCTCGGAGGACCCCGAGGTCCGCAGCGGCACGATGGAACCCCTGCTCGACCTCATGATCGGGGTGATCCCCGGCCCCCCGGTCGCCAAGGATGGCCCGCTGCAGATGCTCGTGACCACGCTCGACTGGTCCGACTACGTGGGCCGGATCGCCATCGGCCGGATCGAGTCGGGGTCGATCCGCAAGGGCATGCCCGTGATCCGCTCGACCGCCGACGGACGGCTCGAGGCGGCGAAGGTGGTCGGCCTCCAGGTGTTCGACAAGCTCGGCCGGGTCGATGCGGAGGAGGCCGCGGCGGGCGACATCGCCGCCATCTTCGGGATCGAGGGGGTCGAGATCGGCGACACGATCTGCGATCCCAACGACCCGCGGCCGCTCCAGCGGCTCACGGTGGACGAGCCGACGCTGCGGATGGTCTTCGGTGTGAACACCTCGCCGTTTGCGGGCAAGAGCGGCAAGTTCGTGACGACGCGGCACCTCCGCGACCGGCTCATGAAGGAGCTCGAGCGGAACGTGGCGCTGCGGGTGGAGTCGATCGAGGGCTCGGAGCAGTTCTCCGTGAGCGGCCGCGGCCTGCTGCATCTTTCCGTGCTGATCGAGACGATGCGCCGCGAGGGCTACGAGCTCTCCGTCGGGAAGCCGCGGGTGATCCTCCGTCGCGAGGGCGACACGGTGCTCGAGCCGTTCGAGACGCTCGTCGTCGAGGTGCCGAACGAGAAGCTCGGTCCCGTGATGGAGCTGACGGGATCGCGGCGGGGCCAGCTCGTCCACATGGGCTCGCGGGGCGAGTTCGCCCATGCCGTCTTTTCGATTCCCGCCCGCGGACTGATCGGCCTGCGGACCCGGGTGCTCAACGCGACCCAGGGCACCGCGATCATGCACCATCGGTTCGAGGCCTGGCGGCCCGTCGAGGGGGAGATGGCCGGCCGTGCCAACGGCGTGCTCATCTCGATGGTGGCGGGCAAGGCGGTCGCCTTCGGGCTCGACGGCCTCCAGGAGCGGTCGGAGCTGTTCATCGGCCCCGGCGACGAGGTCTACGAGGGGATGATCGTCGGCGAGAACGCCCGCAGCGACGACATGATCGTGAACCCCACGAAGGAAAAGAAACTCACGAACATGCGGGCGAGCGGCAGCGACCGCAACATCCTTCTCAAGCCGCCGCGGCGGATGTCGCTCGAGGAGGCGCTCGAGTACATCGAGGACGACGAGCTCGTTGAGGTCACGCCCGACGTCGTCCGGCTCCGGAAGATCCTGCTTTCCGAGCACGACCGGAAGCGGGAAAGCCGCAAGAAGGCCGACGCCTGACAGAAGCCGCGAAACGGCCCGACGGGAATCGAGCGGCGCCGCGAACGACCCGCCCGACGTGAGCCGCTCGCGTTGACGGCCGGTTGCGAACCCTCCCAAATGGCCCGATTTCCCGCGACTTGCTTCCCGCATCGTCCGGCATCCGCCAGGGTGGGCTGGACGAAACACCGCTCGGGGGGTATTTTGCCCAGCTGTCGAAACCATTGTTTTTCGCATTTCCAGCAAGCGGCACTTATGGTCAAACTGACGGTCAGAGAACGGGAAAGCATCCAGGAGGCGGTGCGGAGGTTTCGGAAACTCGTCGAGCGGAGCGGCATCAAAAAAGAGATGCGCCGCCGGGAGTTTTTCGAGAAGCCGAGCGAGACCCGCCGACGCGCCCGTCTCCGGGCCGAGCGCCGCACCCGCCGCACGAAGCTCACGGGTGTCTGAACTTACCGGCGCCTGAGCGGACCGGCGGCTGGTTGGCAGTGGTTTTCACTCACCGGCGTTTGAGTTGGCGAAATAAGCTGACCGGCCAGGGGAACCGCGCACGATATCCGCCCCATGCCGCCCGCAGACCGATTTCAACGCAGCCCGCGTGTCGCGGAGCTTTTGCACGCGGTTGAAGGTATCGATTGGCACGGCGACGCGGCGCCGTTGGCCGATGAGGCCCCGCTGAATCTGGTCCGGTTTCTCGGCCTCGCGGAACGAATGGCACGCCTCGTGGCCCGTGTGCACGAGCATGGAGTCACGCACGGGAATCTGCGGCCGGAACACTTTCGCCTTCACGACGGCGAACTTCTCATCACGGGCTTCGGTCATGCAGTGACCTTCGAAGCGGATCACGGCGGTTTCGCACCGCTCGACCGCTTGCCGTCCGATGTCGCCTATCTGGCGCCCGAGCAGACCGGACGCATGAACCGTTCGGTCGATCACCGCGCCGATCTCTACGCCCTCGGAGGCACGCTTTACCGCCTGGCAACGGGACATCCCCCTTTTCCCAACCGTGACCGGTCGGCGTTGGTCCACGCGCACCTCGCCGAGGAGCCTCGCCCGCCAGGGGAAATCGCACCATGGATGCCGCCCGCGGTTTCGCACGTTCTCCTGCGGTTGCTGGCCAAGGAACCCGACGAGCGCTATCAGAGCGCTTCCGGCCTGGCCGACGATCTGGGGCTGTTGCGGGCCGCGGCGGACCGCGGGGAGCCTCTCGATCGCGTTTCCCTGCGTGCAGCCGAACGCGTCCTGCTGCCGCGGACGCCGCGGCGTCTTCATGGACGCGAGCACCCGCTCGGCGAACTGCTTGCCGCGTTCGACGCCGTCACTCGCGGAGGAAGCGAGCGGCTGTTTCTCGCGGGCGAGGCGGGCGTCGGCAAGACATTGCTGGTCAACGAGTTGCAGCGTCCGGTGGCCTTGCGCACCGGACGTTTCGTGCGCGGCAAATGCGAGCAATTCCAACGCGACCGTCCACTCCTGGCACCGGTGCAGGCATTACGGCAGTTACTGACATTGCTCGCCGGCGAACGTGAAACGTCGATTCACGAATTGCTTCCTCGCTTGCGGGCCGGTCTCGGACAGGATGCCGGGGCCCTGCTTGACGTGTTGCCCGATTTGCCGCTGCTCACGGGCGAACTGCCGCCGCCGGCCCCGCTCGATCCCAGCAAGGCGCAGCGTCGTCTCACCGAACTTCTCGTCCGGCTCGTCGGACTCGTGGCCTCGCCGTCACAGCCGCTCGTGCTGGTGCTGGATGACTTGCAGTGGGCGGACCCGCCCACCCTGAATTTCGTCACGGCGCTGATGGAAGACGACTCCCTCGACGGCGTCCTGTTCGTGGGATTGTTCCGACGCGAGGAGCTCCACGACATTCCAGCCCTGCGCTGCGTGACGGAGAAACTGTCGTCCGTCGTCATTCATCTCGAAAACCTCGGGCCCGGCGAGGTGTCATTGCTCGTCGGGGAAATGCTCGGTGTTCCCGCCGAGGAAGTCCGCGAGCTGTCCATCCACGTCCATCGAGCCACGCAGGGGAATCCTTTCCACGCGATTGAACTGGTGCAATCGCTGCACCGCGAGGGCACGGTTCATTTCGACCACACGCTGGCGCGATGGACGTGGGATGCGGCCGCGTTGACCGTGCATCCGCCGAGCGTCAACACCGTTGAATTTCTCGCCCGCACTCTGTCCGATTTCCCGCCGCCCACGTCGGATGCGCTCGTCTCCGCGGCGTGCCTCGGTGCGGATCTGACGCTCGATCTGCTCGCCCTGGCCACCGCCCGCACGTTGGAGGAAACCGCCGCCGTGCTTCTGCCGGCCCTCGAACGCGGCGTGCTCGTCACGCCGGATGCCGCGGAATTCACCCGGGGCGACGGCGTCGCGCGGATCTCTTTTTGTCACGACCGGATGCAGCAGGCCGCCGCATGCCTGCGTGACGAACCGTGGCGCAGCCGGCGTCACCTCGAAATAGCCCGCCGTTTCGACGATCCGTCGGCCGGCCCCGGCGTGCGACAGCGCGCCGCCGGTCATTATGCGGAAGCCTGCGACCTGCTCGAGGATGCGGAGGAGAAGAGAAAGGTCGCGTCGGCGTTTCTCGAAGCCGCCCGTCATGCCCGCACGACGGGTTCTTTCGCGGCGGCGCACCGCTTCCTGCGTCTCGCCCTCGAACTGCTCGCGCCCGACCCCTGGGCATGCGCACCCTCACTCGCCTGGGATCTGCACGAGGAACTTCATGTCGTCTGCTACTGCCTGTCGGATCATCCGGCCGCCGACGCTGCTTTCGCATCCTTGCGCAGCCACGCTACCGCAGCATCACAGCTCGCGGTGGCTGCCTCCATCCAGGTGATGAGCCTCTCGAACCGAACGCACTACGACGAGGCGATGCAACTGGGCGCGGGTTTGCTCCGCGAACTCGGCATCGCGGTTCCGCTGGACGCTCCGGAGGCGGATCTCCATATCGCCCTGAACCGACTTTATGAAAGCATCGAGGCCGGCGGGTTGCAGCGGTTGCCGGGCCGTGGATCCGGTCCGGTCGGGAACAGCCCCGCGGCCCGACTGCTGAACCGCATGGTTCCCGCCGCCTTCTTCTGCCGGCCGCACGTCGCCAACTGGCTCGTCGTGCACGCCGCACGATCGTGGTTGTCCGGAACATATGACGACCCCCTCCTTTACCCGATGGCATGCCTTTCACTTGCCACCATTCCCGCACGCGAGGATTACGCCACGGGATACCAGGCGGCCCGCGCCGCGCTGTCGGCGGGCGAGGCCGGAGAATGCGGCGTGGAAACGGCACGGGCGCGGCACGTCTTCGGACTCTTCAGCTGTCACTGGTTCGAACCGCTGGAACGCTGCCTGACGCAGGCCCGCGAAGCCCATGAGTCGCTCCGTCTATGCGGTGAGTTGGAGTTCGCGTGCTACACGTTCTTCACGTCGCAGGCTGCGATGCTCGACATGGCCACGCATCTCGCGGATGTCGATGCGGAAAACCGCCGGGCGGTCGACTTCGCCGCCACAACCGGAAACCGTCACGCGGCCGAGTCCTACGCGGCGTTTCGCGGATTGATCGACGCGCTGATCGGGAAGCCCTCGACGGGGGTGGACGACGTTCCCACGGCGAATCCGATGGCCGCGTGTTTCCATCACACGACGCGGGCGCTCGCCGCATGCCTCTTCGGGGACGAAGGCGTCCACGTCCTCCATGCCGACGCGGCGGTGCGGCACGCGGCCTACATCACGGGATTTTATCCCACGGCCTTGATCAATGTGCTCGACTCGCTCGCACTTCTCGCCCGCCAGCGCCGCGGCGACCGCGATCCCGCCATCGCAAAGCGGCTTGCCGCCAATCAGGCGTGGCTGGCCTCACGCGGTTCGGATGCACCGGTCAACTTTTCCCACCTGCATGATCTTGTCGAGGCCGAGCGGATGTCCGCGGACGGCCGCGGCACCGAGGCGTTGGCCGTCTACGAGCGGGCGATTCGGAGGTCCACGGCTCACCGGCGTCCCTGGCATGCCGCGCTGATCACCGAGAAAGCCGCGCGTTGCTACCTCGCCCTCGGCCTCGAGCAGGCCGGATATCGTCTGCTCGAGCGGGCTCGCACCCTGTACGCGGAGTGGGGCGCGACCGGCAAATGCGGGGCGCTCGCGGCGGAGTTTCCCTTCCTACAGACCGTCCCGTCCGGATTCCGTGATGCGCAGCCGCTGATTGCCGGGATGCAGCAGCTCGCGACCCTTCGATCCGTGCCGCAGCTGGCCGCGGCCACTGCGGAACTCCTGCAAAACCTCTCCGGCGCGACCGACGGCCACATCCTCGCCCAAGACGAGAACAACCAGTGGATGCTCAAGGCCGGTTTCTCGGCCGAAGGACCGCCCGCTTACCAGTCCATGGAAGAGGCCGAGCAACGAGGCTTGATCCCGGCAACCGTCGTCCGTCTGGGCCTGCGTCACATGCAGACCGTTCTCTCCGACGATGCCGCCCAAGACCCGCGGTTCATCGGGGACCCGCGATTCCGCGATCTCGAGCGATGTGCGGTGCTCGGAGTTCCCGTCATCTCACGCAACCGGGCCGTGGCTTTCGTGGTCCTGGAAAATCACCGACTTCGCGGCGCTTTCACGAAGGACATAGCCGAGATCGTGGAAGCGTTCTGCGGGCACTTGGCGGTCTCGATCGACAACGCGCGGCTGTACCAGTCGCTCGAGAAGCAGGTCGAACAGCGCACCCGTGAGCTGCGAACCGCGGAGGAATCGCTGGCCCGCGCCGCCTTCGAGTTGATGGCCAATATTCCCATCGGTACCTACGTGCTGGAACTCGACGGCTCGGGCAGGCCGCGTTTCACGTTCGTCAGCGACCGGTGGCTCCAGATGCTCGACCTGCGCCGCGAGGACGTGTTGGCCGACCACACCCTGGCCATCGATGCGGTCCACCCGGACGAGCGCGACGCCTTCACCCGCCTCAATGCCGAGGTGCTTGCCGAGAACAAAACCTTTCAATGGGAAGGCCGCATCGTCGTGCGCGGCCAGACGCGATGGGTCACCATCGAGTCCGTTCCCCGCCCCCATCCCGGCGGCGGCACCATCTGGGAAGGCGTGATGATCGACATCACCGAGGAGAAGGAGGCCGCGCTGAGCGCACAAGTTCTCAGGGAGACACACCGCCGTGAATTGGAGTCCAAGCTCAAAACCAGCCTGGCCGCCGCAGCCGTGGCCCACGAAATCAACCAGCCGCTCAGCGCCATTCTCCTCCAAAGCAAGATGGCCCTGGAGCAGGTGGGGGGTGACAACAGGCCGCTGCAGGTCATCGCCGAGGAGGCACAGCGAGTCGTCGTGACGATCGACAAAATGAAAACGCTCCTGCGGAACGTGCAGACGGAGCACACCGCCATCGACCTGGTGGAAGTGGTGAAGAGCACGCTTCTTTACAACAAGGAATTACTCGCCCGTCACCGGATCACACTGCGCACGGAAGGACTGGAACGGAATTGCCCCATGACGGGCGATGCCGCGCAGCTGCAGCTCGCGCTGACCAATCTGATCCGCAACGCCACCGAGGCCATCGCCGAGCACAGACCCACACGGCGGGAAATCGCCATCGAGCTCCGCCGCCCGGAAAACGCGATGGAACTCGTCATCGGTGACACCGGACCGGGCTGGAACGGCGAAGAGCCGTCGGAACTCCCGCTGACCACGACGAAGCAATCCGGCACGGGCATCGGACTCTACGTCGTCCGCACGGCCATGCAAAACCACCGTGGGTCCGTGCTGTTCGGACACTCCCCGCTCGGCGGGGCGGAGGTGCGGCTGGTCTTCCCAACCGCGTGAGGCGGGGAACCAATCGCGCGGCTCTCCACTCCGGCGGCCACGCCAGCTTGTGCGGGACGATGGCGGCGTTGCCCGATTGATCCAACGGTCGGACTGCGGGAGCCCCGGCGAGCTAATCACTCGCCCAGTCGAGCCCCAGATCGAGCCATGGGGCATGGTGACACGGCCAGCCGGTGCTCACGCGATCGACGCCGGTTCCCGCGATCGCCGCGACCGTGTCGGGCCTGATTCCGCCGGAGGCCTCGAGCACGACCGGCGACCCGGCCGCATCACGAATCGCCACCGCCTGCCGCAACGCGTCGAGGCCCATGTTGTCGAGCAGCACGATGTCGGGGCCGGCGGGCAGCACCAGCTCGAGCTGTGTGAGCGAATCGACCTCGATCTCGACCACGGTCGCCGCCGCCCGTTCGGCGGGAAACGTCCGTCCAACGAACTCGCGGGCCCGTCGGACCGCGTCGGCAGGCGTGAGCCCTTCCTCCGCGGCCGCCGCCAGGTGGTTGTCCTTGATGAGGATCGCGTCGAAGAGACCCATCCGGTGGTTCCAGCCGCCGCCGCACCGCACGGCGTACTTGTCGAGCAGCCGCCAGCCCGGCACGGTCTTGCGGGTATCGTAGACCCTGCAGCCGGTGCCCGCGACCGCATCCACGAGCCGTCGCACCGCGGAGGCGATACCGCTCAGGCGGCCCATGACGTTGAGGATCGTCCGCTCCGCCGCGAGCATCGATCGCACGGGCCCCGAGAGCCGTGCGACACTCGCACCGGCCTCGATCGATTCGCCGTCGCGGGCCGCGGGCATCCACTCGAGCGACTCATCGACGGCGGCGGCCACGATTCTCGCCACCTCGATCCCGGCAACCACGCCGGCGGAACGGCCCCGGACCTCGGCCGTGCCGCAGTGGCCCGCGGCGATGAGGCCGACGCTCGTCCAGTCGCACTCGGCGCCGAGATCCTCCGCGAGCCACTGCCGTGCGACGGCCTCGACGTGCGCGGCCATCGCGGCGTCCCAGGTGACCTGGTGAAACTCGCTGGTGGACCGGGCGTGGGTCGTCATGGCTGGAAGTAGAATGCGGCGAATACCGACAGCATGCGCGGCCGCCGCGACGGCCACAAGCCTCACAGCCACCGACCGCCGATGCCCGCTCCCTCACGTGCCCCCTCGATGACCGTCGCCCGACAGAAGGTCGTCGGGGCGTTCACCGCCGCCTGCCTTTTGGCGATGGCGGCGGCGTTCTTCCGTGCGGGCGGCTGCTCGGGGGGCCTCGTGCCCTACGACCGGCCGCCCCGACGCGCGACGGGCTTTCGGATCGACCTCGACACCGCGTCGCGGGCGGAGCTTTTGCAGCTGCCGGGCGTCGGTCCGCGAACCGCGGATAGAATCCTCGAGGAGCGGGCGCGACGCGGCGGCTTCAGGTCGATCGACGAGCTGGGAGACGTGCCGGGAATCGGCGACGTCACGCTTGACCGCATGCGGGAATACCTGACGATTTCCCCCCGCCGATCCCCCGACGAAGGGCCCGACAACGATGTTCGAACTCGTGAGCCCCTACCAGCCGGCCGGTGACCAGCCGGCGGCGATCGACTCGCTCGTCCGCGGGATCGAGCAGGGGCGAAGGTCGCAGGTGCTCATGGGGGTCACGGGCTCCGGCAAGACCTTCACGATGGCCAACGTCATCGCGAGGGTCGGCCGGCCGACGCTCGTGCTGTCCCACAACAAGACGCTCGCCGCCCAGCTCTACGCCGAGTTCCGGGATTTCTTTCCCCACAATGCGGTGCACTACTTCGTCAGCTACTACGACTACTACCAGCCCGAGGCCTACATCCCGCAGCGGGACATCTACATCGAGAAGGACGCCTCGATCAACAAGGAAATCGACCGGCTGCGGCTTGCGGCGACGAGCGCCCTCGTCAGCCGCCGCGACGTGATCGTCGTGGCGAGCGTCTCGTGCATCTACGGCCTCGGCAGCCCGGCCGACTACCGGGCGATGGTGGCGAGACTCGCGACCGGCATGCGTCTCGGCCGCGACGGCCTGCTCGAGAAGCTGATCACGATCCAGTACGAGCGGGGCGACGTCGCGCTGGAAAGGGGACGGTTTCGGGTCCGCGGCGACTCGGTCGAGATCTGGCCCCCCTACGACGAGCTCGCCTGCCGGGTCGAGTTCTGGGGCGACGAGGTCGAGTCGATCGCGATCATCCACCCGACGAGCGGCGAGGTCGTGGCGAAGAAGGACGAACTCTACCTCTATCCGGCGAGGCACTTCGTGATGCCCGAGGAGCGGCTCAAGGCCGCCGTCGCGACGATCCGCCGGGAGCTCGACGACCGGCTCGAGGAGCTGAAAGGGCAGGGGAAGCTCCTCGAGGCGCAGCGGCTCTCGGCGCGGACCCGGTTCGACATCGAGATGATGCTCGAGGCGGGCTTCTGCCCCGGCATCGAAAACTACTCGCGTCCGCTCTCGGGCCGGCCGCCGGGGAGCACGCCCGACACGCTCTACAACTACTTTCCGGATGACTTCCTGTTCTTCGTGGACGAGTCGCACGTGACGGTGCCGCAGGTCCGGGGCATGTACGCCGGCGACCGCGCCCGCAAGACGACGCTCGTGGAGCACGGCTTCCGGCTGCCGAGCGCCCTCGACAACCGCCCGCTGAAGTTCGAGGAGTGGGAGCAGAAGCTCCACCAGACGGTCTACGTCTCGGCGACGCCGGGCGAATGGGAGCTCGGAAAGACCGGCGGCGAGGTGGTGGAGCAGGTGATCCGGCCCACGGGCCTGCTCGATCCGGTCATCGACATCGTGCCCGCGAAGGACCAGGTGACGCACCTCGCCGGCGAGATCGACCGGACCGTCGCCGCCGGGCAGCGGGTGCTCGTGACGACGCTCACGAAAAAGCTCGCCGAGGACCTCACGACCTACTTTTCCGAGCGGAAGGTCCGCTGCAGGTGGCTCCACAGCGAGCTCGACGCGTTCGAGCGGGTGGAGCTGCTCCGGGAGCTCCGCAGCGGCTCGTTCGACGTGCTCTTCGGCGTGAACCTGCTCCGCGAGGGGCTCGACCTGCCGGAGGTGGCGCTCGTGGCGATCATGGACGCCGACAAGGAGGGTTTCCTGAGGAGCGAGACCTCCCTCATGCAGACGATCGGCCGCTCGGCCCGCAACGTCGATGCGCGGGTGATCCTCTACGCCGACACGGTCACCGACTCGATGGCCCAGGCCGTCGCTGAGACCCGCCGCCGCCGCGGCATCCAGGAGGCCTACAACCGCGAGCATGGCATCACGCCCGAGACCGTGCGGAAGGAGATCCGCGTGGGCATCGAGGCGGAGGCAGCCGCCCGGGCCGTGGCCTACGAGTCGGTCCGGGCCGAAGACGTGGGCGACGGCGGCGAGAAGGCCCGCAAGCGGATGGAGCTGCTCGAGCAGCTCGAGGCCGACATGATGGCGGCCGCGGCGGAGCTCGATTTCGAGCGGGCCGCCTCGATCCGCGACACGATCTCCTCCCTCCGCGAGGGAAAGTCGCCCTCGGGCCGACGGGGCAGGGGAGGAGCCGAGGGGGGAAAGGCTGCCCAGCGCGGTTCGATGCGAATTCCCCGACCGCGCCGCATGTAGCGCCGCGGGATCGGCTGATTCCCGGCAGAAAAAAGCCCGGGGCTGCTCCAGGGAGTCAAGCACTATCTTCAGGCACGAAACCAGCAGCCCCGGGCGTTTTCAAACGACCTACGTCACCTCCACGTGAATCTGGTTTTGGATGCCAACGACGCCGTCGATTTTCCTGCAGCATTCCTCGCAGGTGTTCCTCTCGAAATAGGTCGACACCGTGCCGCCGAGGTACACGATCGCGTCGTCCACTCGAACCGTGATCCTGCCGAGCGACGGCAAACGCCGAACGGCAAGCATCGTGCGGAGTTGCATCTCCAGGTCGTCGTCGTTGAGGGTCATGATGCTGCCAGGGCACCGGTTTCAGGACGGAATGAATGAGCGACGCGAGCCGACGGTGGAAGACGAGGGCAAGTCACGTACCGAATCGACGCCGTCGGCAGGGAGACGGGGCCGAGCCGATGCAAGGACGGATTTTCCGCGAGAATTCCGGGCTGACGTCATCCAGGCCACCGACCGCACCGACGGCCGGAGCGGAGTTCTTGCCCAGAAATCGTGCAGCAGCCTGCGCGTCGGCGGCGCAACCGAGCCACGACCGCATCGTCGAACGAGCCGGCGCACGTGACCCGTGCGACCCGTGATCGCCGTCGGTGAAGCGGAACGGCGGGTCAGGCCGCCTTCCGGATCGGGTCGTGAGTCGCTTCGAGCGACCGGCCGAGCCGACGTCGGCCACCGTTCGCGGCGGTTGCCTTGGACTCGACGACACGGCCGTCGAGAAGCGGCTGGTCGCGAACCACGGTCAGCTTCTCTCGGAGACTCTGTGCGAGTGCGGGCCCGAGATCCTCCCCCGAGGTCCTGTTTCCGACGTCCTCCACGGCATCGGCCAGCCCCATCACGACGGCCTGACGAACCCCCTCACGCAGCCAATTGAAGAAACTCATCGGTCACTCCCTCGTAGGTGTTCCGCGTCGCTCCCTGACGCTTCCTCATCCTGTGTGTTTATCGTCCGTGAAATCGGTCGAGTGGAACGCCGGCCATGATGCGCGGGCTTCGGCCCCTGGGAAGACTTTTCTGGCCCGAGAGGCCCGCCGGCTTGCCCACTCCGCCAACGACAGGGCATCGATTGCCCGATGGGACCGTAGACAGTACCCTTGTTTCCCAGGTTCTGCGGACCGCTAGCGGCCCGTGGAATCGGCCCCCCGAACCCTCGGGTCTTCCCGTGGATTCGGCCCGCCTGGGGACCCGCTTGGGGAATGGTGTAACGGTAGCACGACTGGCTCTGAACCAGTTAGTCTAGGTTCGAATCCTAGTTCCCCAGTTCTGTCCCTCACGCGCCGGGGGCTAAATTTGTCCCTCACGCGCCGGGGGCTAATGCCAGCGTTTGAGCCAGCCGCGGCGCCAGAAGAACGCGACCATTCCGATCGTGGTCACGAGCATGATGCCGATGGCGATCAGGCCGCCGTAGGGGGACCGTAGCAGGGGCATGTTCCAGGGGTGGCTCGTGTCGAAGTTCATTCCGTAATAGCCGGTGATGAACGTGAGCGGCATGAAGATCGTCGCGATCACCGTGAGCACCTTCATGACGTCGTTCATCCGGTTGTTGAGGCTCGCGAGGTAGATGTCGCGGAGGTCGCTGCCGATCTCGCGATAGCTCTCCATGAGGTCGAGCAGCTCCATCGTGTGGTCGTACGAGTCGCGGAAGTGCGCCCTCGCATGCTCGCCGACGAACGACGTCGGCTCCCGCGAGAGGGCATGGAGCACGTCCCGCGTCGGCCAGAGCGCCCGCCGCAGCGTCATGAGGTCGCCGCGAACGTCGTGGATCCTCACGAGCGACTCGCGGCTCGGCCGGTTGATCGCTTCGTCCTCGAGCGATTCGAGCCGGTCGCCGAACTGCTCGAGCACCGGGAAATACCCGTCGATGACGGCATCGAGGAGCAACGCGCAGAGGGAGTCGGCACCACCCCCCGCGGCCCCATCCCGGCCGATCTGCGTCCGGCCGGCCCGCACGCGGGCCCGAACCCCCTGGAAGGGATCGACCGCCAGCCGCTCGCGGAACGTGATCACGTAATTCTCGCCGAGAAAAATGCAGGCGGGATCGGTGATGATGAGTCCCTCGTCGCACCGGGCCGTGCGAACCGCGACGAGCAGCTGGTGGCCGAAGGCCTCGAGCTTCGGCCGCTCGTCGGGAGTGACGGCATCCTCGAGCGCGAGCTCCGAAATCTCGAAGGCCCGGCCGATCGCCTGGTTCATCACCGTGTCGTCGAGCCCCTCGACGTCGATCCAGACGATCGCATGTTCCCGCCGGATCGCGGCCAGTTCCACGGCCGTTACCCCGGCCCGCTCGACGGCTCCCGTTGCCGCGAACGCCGTGAGTTTGATCTGCACGGGGAGCGGAGCCGGGCCGCCGACGTTCACGGGAATGGCGGCCGTCGGAGCCAGCCCCGGCTTCCTTCGCCGCCTGTGTCTTCGCCTTCGGTGCGACACGGTCTGCAAGGCTCCTCTGGCCTGGTTTTCGGGCCGGGTTTCCGGGCGGCTACGTCGTTCGCCCGGGTGCGAATCATCCGCGATGGCGGTGCGGGCGTCCACCGCGGGTTTCCGAGTCGGGGTCGATCGATCGCTCGCGGCGACGTACGCTTGGGCACGTGACAGCCTCCGAGCCTCCGCCGATCGCCGCCGCCATCGCCTGGGTGTCGCGAATCACGACGATCGCCCTGGCGATGGTCGTGCCGGCCGCTGCCGGGGGATGGCTCGACAAGCGGCTGGGAACCTCCTGGCTCGGGCCGGCCGGCCTCGTGATCGGACTTGCCGGTGGCCTCGCGATGCTCGTCAAGCTCACGAAAACCCGCTCAGAAAGGCCCTGGTCATGAACGAGTCCGATGCTTCCCGGCCCGATCGCCAGACAGCCGAGCGCGACCGGCTTCGGCGGCTCGCGACCGGCATCGCCGGCCTGCTGGCGACGTTCAGCGGGTCCGTGGCAGCGGCGGCCCTGTGGATCGGCGATCGGCCGGGCTTTCTCGTCGCCCTCGGCTTCGCCATGCTTTTCACGCTGCCGTCATGCCTCATCGGGTGGCTCATCGCCCAGCCGGGGGGAGGCCGGGCCGCCGGGTCGGTCGTGAGGCCCCTGACCGCTGTGGTCGTGCGAATTCTGCCCCCCCTGGTCGCCCTCGGCCTGCTCACGGGAGACCGGGCAGCCCCGCTGCGGGCAGCCGGGGCCGGCCCGATGGTCGTCGGATTTTACCTGGCGATGCTTGCCACCGACATCCTCTTGCACATCATGATGAATCGATCGCACACTGTCCGATGAAGGGAGGCGGCCGCCGCGGCGGACCGCTTCCCCCAGCAATCCAGCCAGCCCCGGGAATCCCGATGTCGTCCAACCCGATCTACCACCTGAAAGACGCCTATTACTTCGAGGTTCCAAAGGGGCTCTGGCGGCAGGGATGGAAGACACTCGACGACGTGCCGGAGTTTCTTCGCCGGGGCCACCCGGACGTGCAGGACGTCGCCGCCTTCAACGAGGCGATGAACGGCAAGATTCTCATCCCGCAGCCATTCGCCGAACTCGAAAATCTCTACATGGTGAAGAGCGGCTTCGGCATCTCGAAGTACATGATCCTCGAACTGGTCGTGGCGATCGGGATGCTGCTCATCTTCACCTGGCTCGCCCGACGGCTCGCCGCCGGGGGGCCGCCGAAGGGCAGACTCGTGAATTTCTTCGAGTCGATGCTGCTCTTCATTCGCGACCAGATCGCACGGCCTGCGATCGACGACCCGCACGCGGCCCATGCGGACGCGAGCCACGGGCACGACGCGGTCGGACATGGTGGTCATGGCCATGGCCATGCCAGGCACGCCGCGGCCGTCGCCCACGAGGGAGACCGGTTCGTTCCCGTGCTCTGGACGCTCTTCTTCTTCGTGCTCGGATGCAACCTGTTGGGCATGGTGCCCTGGGCCGGGTCTCCCACGGCGTCCTTCTCCGTAACGCTCGCGCTCGCCGCCGTGACGTTCGCGACGGTCGTCGTGGCGGGCATGATGAAGTTCGGGCCGCTCGGTTTCTTCGCCAACCAGGTTCCGTCGATGGACCTGCCGCTGCCGCTGGCGATTCTCCTGAAGCCGATGATCTTCGCGATCGAGATGCTCGGGCTCTGCATCAAGCACCTCATCCTCGCGGTGCGGCTGCTGGCCAACATGGTGGCGGGCCACCTCGTGCTCCTGGGCATCATGGGGCTCATCACGGCCGCCGCGAGCTATTCGTTCGGGATGTGGACCACGGTCACGGGCATCAGCGTCGTGAGCTGCACGCTCTTCAGCGTCCTGGAGCTCTTCGTCGCCTTCCTGCAGGCCTACATTTTCACGTTCCTGTCGGCCCTGTTCATCGGGGCGTCGGTCCACCACCACTGACCACTGACGGGCGGAATCCACGACGGGCAAAACGCCCGGAGAACAAGCCTTTGGCGTCGAAAGACCCCCTCCCTTCAAAAACCCTCGAAATACCCTAGAACATCGTTCCCGACGGGCCGTCGGGAGAACCCATCCACCGTTCCGTTTTTCCTGTTTCCCCACGAATGCAAAGGAGCTTGTTCCCGTGATGCTTCGATCCCTTCTCTCCGTCCGCTCGCTGTCCACCCTGGCCGCCGTCGTGATGACGCTGTTCGTCGCCGACGTCGCCTTCGCGCAGGAGGCCGCCGCAGCGGGCCGGTCGCTCATCGATCTGACCGCTCCATTCAGCGTGGGGCTGGTTGTCATCGGTGCGGCATACGGCATCAGCAAGCTCGCCGCGGCCGCCTACGAGAGCATGGCCCGCCAGCCGGAGGTTGCCGGAAGCATCCAGACGGCGATGATCATCGCAGCAGCGCTCATCGAAGGCTTCACCTTCTACGCGCTGTTCATCTGCTCGACGAAGTGATTGAATCTGGCACTGGCCGCCGCCACAGACGCTGCGGCTGGTTTCGTTCCAAGGGGAATCGGCCCCGGACCCGCCTCGCGGTCCGGGGCCGGTCCCGAAGACCCAATCGGAGCCATCCGGTGAAAGCCATCTATCATCTCGCGGCCATGTGCCTCTTCGTTGCAGCGATCGTCGCCACGGCCGCGATGGCCGTCGCATCCGACGATCACGGCCACAACAGCCACGGCCACCATGCCGAGATCGGCACGGCCCTGCCCGCGGGCACCGACAAGGCGGCCTTCGAGAGCCCGGCCGAATTCCGGTCGGACCTCGCGATCTGGTCGTTCGCGGTGTTCCTGCTCCTTTTGGGCCTGCTGTCGGCGTTCGCCTGGAAGCCGATCTGCCAGGCGCTCGACAAGCGGGAGCAGGGGATCGCCGACATGATCGCCGCGACCCAGGCGGCAAACGACGACGCCCGACGGCTACTGGCTTCCTACGAGCGTCGGCTCGCGGAGGCCTCCGACGAGGTCCGCGGGATGCTCGAGGAGGCCCGACGGGATGCCGACGTCACGAGGCAATCGATCGTGGCGGAGGCGAGAAAGGCCGCGGAGGATGAGAAGAACCGGGCCCGTCACGAGATCGGCCTCGCCCGCGACGACGCGCTCTCGCAGATCGCGGAAAAGGCGGGCGAACTGGCCGTCGAGGTGGCCGGCAAGTTCCTCAAGGAGAAGCTCGGCCGCGACGACCAGGCCAGGCTCGTCCGCGACTCGGTCGCGAGCCTGAGTTCGGCCCGGCCCAGCGTCAACTGACCCATCCCGAGATCCGACCGACACCCGACATCCGACCCAGCGGTTCCCGTTCCAAACATGTCCCGATCCAAAGACGCCAGCGGCACCGGCAGCCAGGAGCCCGACAGCCAGGCGATGGCCCCCTTCGACGTCGGCACCCTCCGGCTCGCCAAGGTCTACGCCCAGGCGATCCTGGAGTCGGCCGACAAGAAGGGCTGCCGGGCGGACGTCATCGGTGAGCTGGGGCGGATCGTGCGGGATGTGCTGCCGAAGGTCCCGGGGGCGGCGGCCGTGTTCTCGTCGCCCAGGATTCCGGCGGACGACAAGGCCGCACTGCTCGATCGGCTGTTCGCCAAGTCCGTCGTCCCGACCACGCTCCACTCCCTGCAGGTGCTCGCCCGCCATGGCCGGCTCGAGGTGCTGCCGCAGGTGCTCGAGGCGGTCGAACGGCTCGCCGACGAACTCGACGGCCGCCGCCAGGCCACCTTCACCACCGCCGTCCAACTCGACGCCACCGAGCAGGAGCGGATCAAGACCGAGTTCGAGAGGCAGCTCGGCCTCTCGCTCTCCGCCACCTTCCACGTCGATCCCGAACTGCTCGGGGGGCTCGTCGCCCGCATCGACGACACCGTCTACGACCATTCCGTCGCCACGGGCCTCGTCCGGCTCGGGGAGAAGCTGAAGCAAAGGAGCATCCATGAAATTCAACACCGACGAGATCGCCTCGGTACTGCGTGAGGAGATCGACCGCTACGAGTCAGGGATCGACGTTCGCGAGGTCGGTCGGGTGCTCGAGGTCGGCGACGGCATCGCACGGGTCTGGGGCCTCTCCGGCGTCATGGCCGGCGAGATGGTCGAGTTTCCGGGTGGCATCACGGGCCTCGCCTTCAACCTCGAGGAAAACTCGGTCGGCGTGATCATCCTCGGCGACTACCTGAAGGTCACCGAAGGGGACGAGGTGAAGAGCACGGGCAAGCTGCTCTCCGTGCCGGTCGGCGACGCGGTGATCGGCCGCGTGCTCGACCCGCTCGGCAATCCGCTCGACGGCAAGGGGCCGGTCGTCACCGACAAGCGCCGCCCCGTCGAGACGCTCGCCCCGGGCATCGCCGAGCGGCAGCCGGTCCGTGAGCCGATGCAGACGGGCATCAAGGCGGTCGATGCCATGACGCCGATCGGCCGCGGCCAGCGCGAGCTCATCATCGGCGACCGCAAGACCGGCAAGACCGCGATCGGCCTCGACGCGATCATCAACCAGAAAAACAGCGGCGTGAAGTGCTTCTACGTCGCCGTCGGCCAGAAGGATTCCTCGGTCGCCGTCGCCATCGACACTCTCCGAAAGTACGGCGCGATGGACTACACGACCGTGATCGTGTCGGGCGCGAGCACCGCCGCGCCGCTCCAGTACATCGCGCCCTACTCGGGCACGGCGATGGCCGAGCACTTCATGTACAACGGCCAGCACGCCCTGATCGTGTACGACGATCTCTCGAAGCAGGCCACCGCCTACCGCCAGCTCTCGCTCCTCATGCGTCGGCCGCCGGGACGCGAGGCCTACCCGGGCGACGTGTTCTACGCCCACAGCCGGCTTTTGGAGCGTTCGGCCAAGCTCTCGAAGGAGCTCGGCGGCGGCTCGCTCACGAGCCTGCCGATCATCGAGACGCTCGAAGGCGAGGTCTCGGCCTACATCCCCACGAACGTGATCTCGATCACCGACGGCCAGATCTACCTCCAGCCCGACCTCTTCTTCGCCGGCCAGCGGCCCGCGATGAACGCCGGCATCTCGGTCTCCCGCGTGGGCGGCGCCGCCCAGACGAAGGCCATGAAGAAGGTCGCGGGCGGCCTGCGGCTCGACCTCGCGAGCTTCCGCGAGCTCGAGGCCTTCGCCCAGCTCGGCACCGACCTCGACGCCGCCACGCAGCAGCGGCTCGACCGCGGCTACCGCATGGTCGAGCTGCTCAAGCAGGGCCAGTTCGCCCCGATGGAGGTCGTGGACCAGGTGATGAGCATCTACGCCGGAACCCGCGGCCACCTCGACACGGTGAAGCGGGACGAGGTCGCCGACTGGGAGAAGGGCTTCCTGACGTTCGTCCGCGACCAGATGCCCGAGCTTCGCAAGCGGATCGACGAGTCGAAGGAGCTCGACGGCGAGAGCGAGCGCATGCTCGAGGCGGCGATCGCTGAGTTCAAGCGGCAGCGGGCGGCAAGGTCTTCCGACGCGAAGTCGTCGGAGAAGGAAGGCAGGCTCGTCGGCTCGGCCGGCTAGGAAGACCCATGGCGAAAGCACGAGCACTCGACCGCCGGCGGAAGTCGGTCCGCAACATCCGCAAGATCACGCGGACGATGGAGCTGATCGCGACCGCGCGGTTCAAGAAGGCGATGGACCGCTCCGTCGCCGCCCGCGACTACACGAAGCAGCTCGCGAAGATCCTCGAAAACATCGCCGCGGCGGGGGCGGGGATCGTGCACCCGCTGCTCGAGGTGCGGCCGACGAAGCGGTCGGCCGTGCTCGTGCTCACCGGCAACCGCGGCCTCTGCGGCGGCTACAACTCCAACGTCGTCCGGCAGGCCGTCGCAATCCTCGGCCAGTGGCGGAGCGAGCAGGTGGGCTGCGACACGACGGTCTCGGGCAAACGGGGCATCTCGGCGCTCAAGTTTCGGGGCATCGACATCCGCCGCTCGTTCACGAACTTCGAGGACAAGCCGGAATTCGATGCGGTGGCCCCGATCGGACGGGAATACCTCTCCGCCTACGCCGCCGGTGAGATCGACCGGCTCGACGTCGTCTACACGAGGTTCCACAACATCGCCAAGCAGGAGGCGGTGACGGAGATGCTCCTGCCGCTGAAGCCGCCGGAGGCGGAGGGGCAGGGGGCGAAGCCCGCGACGACGCTCGCCTCGCAGGAATACGACTTCTATCCGTCGGCAGGGAGCATCCTCGAGGAGATCCTGCCAGCGAGCTTCCTCTCTCGGCTGTTCAAGTGCTTCCTCGACGCCGCCGTGAGCGAGCAGGTGGCGAGGATGGTGGCGATGAAGGCCGCCACGGAGAACGCCTCGGGCCTCATCAAGGACCTTTCACGCCGGTACAACCGTGCCCGGCAATCACAGATCACCGGTGAAATCATGGAGATCCTCGGCGGCGTCGAGGCCCTCAAGCAGTAACTTTTTTCGAAGGCAGGAGCACAGAAGTTCATGGCGACGGCTACGAAGGCGGCGGGCGGGACTACTTCAGGCAGGGGAACCCATGGCAGGGTGACCCAGGTGATCGGCTCGACGTTCGACGTCGAGTTTCCGGAGGACTCGATCCCGGCGATCTACAACGCCGTCCGGATCGACAGCGACAACAAGGGCGTGTCGCTCCACCTCGTCGGCGAGGTGCAGCAGCACCTCGGCGGCGGCAAGGTTCGGTGCGTGGCCCTTGGCAGCACCGACGGCCTCGTTCGCGGCCAGGAAGTGGTCGACACCGGGGCGCCCGTGAGCGTGCCCGTCGGCCCGGCCACGCTCGGCCGCGTCTTCAACCTGCTCGGGGAGCCGATCGACAGCCGCGGCGAGGTGAAGGCCTCCGACCGCTGGCCGATCCACCGCGACCCGCCGCCCGTGACGGAACTCTCGACCCGGACGGAACTCTTCGAGACCGGCATCAAGGTGATCGACCTCCTGACGCCGTTCGTGCGAGGCGGCAAGGCCGGCCTCTTCGGCGGTGCCGGCCTGGGGAAGACGGTGATCCTGACCGAGCTCATCGCCCGAATCGCCAGCGCCCACGGCGGCTATTCGGTGTTCGCCGGCGTCGGCGAGCGGACGAGAGAGGGGACGGACCTCTGGCTCGAGATGCAGGAGGCCAAGATCGGCGACACCGGCCGCAGCGTCATCGAGCAGACCTGCATGGTGTTCGGCCAGATGAACGAGCCCCCGGGGGCTCGTCTTCGCGTGGCCCTCTCGGCCCTTACGATGGCCGAGTATTTCCGCGACACGACCGGTGCCGACACGCTCCTCTTCGTGGACAACATCTTCCGCTTCTCACAGGCGGGCAGCGAGGTGAGCGCGCTTCTCGGCCGCATGCCGAGCGCCGTGGGATACCAGCCGACGCTCGCGACGGAGATGGGCGCGCTGCAGGAGCGGATCACCTCGACCTCGAAGGGGGCCATCACGAGCGTGCAGGCCGTGTACGTGCCGGCCGACGACCCGACCGACCCGGCCCCGGCCACGGCGTTCGGCAACCTCGACGCATTCCTCTATCTCGAGCGGTCGATCTCCGAAAAGGGCATCTACCCGGCCGTCGATCCGCTCGCCTCGTCGAGCCGCATCCTCGACCCGCAGTTCGTGGGCGAGCGGCACTACCGCGTCGCCCGACGCGTGCAGCGGACGCTCCAGCGATACCGAGAGCTCCAGGACATCATCGCGATCCTCGGCGTTGACGAACTGTCGGAAGAGGACAAGCTCGTCGTGCACCGGGCCCGCCGCATGGAGCGGTTCCTCTCGCAGCCGTTCCTCGTGGCCGAGGTGTTCACCGGCAAGCCCGGCGAGATCACGAAGCTCGACGACACGATCCGCTCGTTCGAGGAGATCGCCGACGGCAAGTGGGATCACCTCCCCGAGCAGGCGTTCATGTACGTCGGGGCGATCGAGCAGGCGGAGGAGCAGGCCAAGAAGATGGCCGCGAAGTAGGACTACCATGGCCGACACGACGACCGCATCCACCCCCCGCGCCGGCATGATCCGGTTCATCGTCGTCACCCCCGAGACGACGCTGGTCGACACCCACGCGAAGTCGGTGACGCTGCCCCTCTTCGACGGCAGCCGCGGCATCGCCCGCGGCCACTCGCCGTTCATCGGCCGGCTCGGGGCCGGAGAGGTGCGGCTTTCGGGTGAGGCCGACCGGCCCGGAGAGGGCGTGCGGCGGCTGTTCGTGCAGGGCGGGTTCGTCGAGGTCGGCCACGACGTCGTCACGGTCGTCACGCAGCGGGCGATCCCTCAGGAGAAGTTCGACGCGGCACGTGCCCGCGCCGACCTGGAGAAGCTCCTGTCGAGCCGCGTCACCGGCGACGAGGCGATCGTCGCGAAGCTCGAGGCGCTGGAGGCCGCCCGGGCCGCCCTCCGCACAGCCGCCAAGTAGCCGGCGGTTCGGCCGCCGGCTCAGATCTGCCAGTCGGCCTCGGGAGGCGGAGCCTCGCCCCTCATCCGGAGCTTCGGCCGCTCCAGGACGACGGTCGTGTGCGGATCGACAGACCTGGTGAGCCAGACGTTGCTTCCGATCACCGAGTCGTGGCCGATCCTGGTCGCGCCGCCGAGCACCGTGGCGTTCGCGTAGATCACGACGCGGTCCTCGATCGTCGGATGCCGCTTCGTGCCCCGCACGAGGTGGCCGTCGGCATCGGTCTGGAAGGAGAGGGCACCGAGCGTCACGCCCTGGTAGATCTTCACGTGGCTACCGATCTCGCAGGTCTCCCCGATCACGACGCCCGTGCCGTGGTCGATGAAGAAATGGCCCCCGATCTCGGCGCCGGGGTGGATGTCGATGCCGGTCCGCGAGTGGGCCCACTCGGTCATCATCCGCGGGATGAGCGGCACCTTGAGGCCATGCAGCATGTGGGCGAGCCGGTGGATCGTCACAGCCTCGAGCCCCGGGTAGCAGAAGATCACCTCGTCGATCGTCCGCACCGCCGGATCGCCGTCGTAGGCCGCCTGCACGTCGGTGGCGAGCAGCCGCCTGACGTCGGGCAGCCTCTCGAGAAACTCGACCGCCTTCACCTGCCCGAGCGCCTCGAAATCGGCAGCCTCGGTGCAGCCCTCCACGGCCGGCTCGATCGCGGCCGCGGCATCGCCGCCGTCGAGGGAGGCCTCGCGGGCCTCGGCGCTGTGGCGAAGCGCGCGGCCGATCTGGACGGTGAGCTTGTCGTGCAGCCCGTCGATCAGGTCGCCGACGTGGTAGGTGACGTTGCCAAGGTGGAGGTTCTCGCGACGACGGTAGCCCGGGTAGATGATCTCCTTGAGATCCTCGCACGCCGAGATGATCGTGTCGTAGTTGGGAAGCGGGCAGTGCCCGAGGTAATGGATCCGCCGCGCATCCTGGTAGGTCTCGACGATGCGTTTCGTGAGATCCGGCAGCTGCTCCTTGATGCGGATATCCGTCGACATGCGTCCGAGCCTACGTGCCTCAATGCCTCCTTGCAAAAGCGGCGGCCTGCGAAATCCGCCCCATGCAACAACGCTTTGCGGGGGAAATTCGGCCCGGCCCGACCCGGAAATTGAGGGGATTTCAGGCAATTCCCCCGATTTCCGCCGCCGAACAGCGACCCGGCAACCCTGGCAAACCGTACCGGCCCTACTCGCCGGCGGCGGCGAGCGCCGCGGCCAGCGTGACGGTGCCCTCGTAGAGGGCACGGCCGACGATGCACCCGGCCGCCCCGATGGCAGCCGTTCGGCGGATGTCATCGGCCACGGCCACGCCGCCGCTGGCCACGACCGGCAGCCGCGTCGCCGCGATCATCGCCGACAGCCCCTCGAGGTTGGGCCCCGAGAGCATCCCGTCGCGGGCGATGTCGGTGTAGACGATCGCCGCAAGCGGAAGCGACTCGTGCCGCTTCGCGACCTCGACGGCGAGGACCTCGCTCGTCTCGAGCCAGCCGCGGGTGGCGACCTTGCCGTCGCGGGCGTCGAGCCCGAGTACGATCCGGCCGGGAATCGCCTCGGCCATGGCCGCGAGCAGCTCCGGCCGTTCGATCGCGATGCTGCCGACCACGATCCGCGAGAGCCCCGCGTCGCGATACCGGAGCGCCGTCTCGAGCGAACGGATGCCGCCGCCGACCTGGCACGGCACGCCCGAAGCCTCGACGATCCGGCCCACGAGCCCGGCCTGCAGCGGCTCGCCGGCCTTCGCCCCGTCGAGATCGACGAGGTGGAGCCGGCGGGCGCCACCATCGACGAACCGCCTCGCAACCTCGACCGGATCGTCGCCGAAGACGGTCTCGCGGCCGTAGTCCCCCTGCGAGAGCCGCACACACTTGCCGCCACGGAGATCGATTGCGGGCCACAGTTCCATCGGTTTCATTCCCCAGGGCGATTTAACCATTGTCGGTTCAGGCGTGGCGTTCGAGGAACCAGCGGATGAGGTTCAAGCCCGCCTGCTGGCTCTTCTCGGGATGAAACTGCGTCGCCATGAGCCGCCCGCGCTGGACCACCGAACAGAATGGCCCTGCGTAGTCGGTGTGGCCGAGCACCACCGACTCGTCCCGCGGTCGCGCATGATACGAGTGGACGAAGTAATACCAGGCGTCGTCGCCGACGGCGGCGGCAGGCGACGATCCGTCGGACCGCTGACGCCAAGCGACCCGGTTCCAGCCCATGTGAGGCACCTTCACCCCTTCCGGCAGCTCGAAGCGGACGACGTCCCCCTCGAGGACGCCGAGGCCCCTCGGCCAGTCGCCGGCGGATCCCCCTTCCTGCCCGCGGTCGAAGAGCAGCTGCAGCCCCATGCAGATTCCGAGAAAGGGCCGGTCCCGCTCGATGTGCCGCCTGATCGGCTCGACGAGCCCCCGGGCCGACAGCCCCGCCATCGCGTCGCCGAAGGCGCCGACCCCCGGCAGCACGAGCACCGCCGCCTCGGCCACGGCCTGCGGATCGGTCGTGATCGAGGCCGACGCGCCGCACGCCTCGAACGCCTTCTGGACACTCCTCAGGTTGCCGCTGCCGTAATCGACGATCGTGGGATTCGCTGGACGCATCGCCCGCGGATTGTACGCGAAAAATCGCCGACGTGAGGCGGGTCAGGAGCCGGCGGCGGGGGCGAGCGTCTCGGGGTAGACGACCAGTTCGATCCGGCGGTTCCGCGCGCGGCCCGCGGCGGTCGCATTCGACACGACCGGATGATTGGGACCGTGGGCGACGAGAAACAGCTGCCGCCCCGGCAGCGACGTGCGGCTGGTGAAAAAGTCGAACACGGCCGCGGCGCGGGCGGCGGTGAGCTGATGCGGCGGCAGCTGCGCTCCCGCAGGCAGCGGCTCGCTGTCGAGGTGTCCCTCGATGCCGATGAAGTGGTTCGGATAGACGCGGGCGAGTTCGGTGGCGACCTGCGAGAGCGCCGCGGCGCCGCCCGGCAGCAACGCGGCCGTCGATCCCTCGAAGAGCCTGTCCGAGGGAATCTCGATGCGAACCACGCCGCCGTCGAACCTCGCCTGCCCGTCGGGCAGATGGAGCTGCCCCATCGCCGCCTGCATGTCCGCCGGACCGATCGTCGGCTTGGCGACCGCAGCGGCGTGCGGACCGGCGGCTCCCCTCGTGAACGCATCTGCCGGCTGCCCGCCCGGCGGGACGAAGCCCGTGCCGCCGGCCTGCCTCGCCGCGGCGAGCTGCGACGAGGTGCTCGCGAGCTGCTGCCGAAGCGCCTCGACTTCTTCCTTGAGCAGGGTCGACTGCTCGCGGCTCTGCGCGAGCATCACCTCGGCCCCCGCCCCGCCCGGCATGGCGGACGCGGGCCCTGACGAGGAAGACGGGGGAAGCATTGGCGGCACGCCGTCCATCGAGACGACCGGAGGCCCCTCGATCACCGGCGGCGAGAGCCCCGGCGTCGGGGCCGATGTTCCGGGCCGCACGAGCCCCGTCTTGAAGATGTTCTGGGAGCAGCCTGCGGCCACCGCGACGACGACCACCGCCGCGACGACGCAGCACTCCACACGGTTCGCGCAACGGCATGCCAGCATTGCCTGCTCCAAGCCCCTCGACCGGGGCGGAGGGAGGGTAGGAGGACTATGGTGGCCGCGGCAAGGCCGACTTCCCTGGGGGAAACATGGCAGGAAGCCGTGTCGCCGACCGGCCTCACGGGCGGACGCGGGCCCAGCCGGCGAGCGTCAGTCCCGTGAGCACGATCACGCCGGCGACCGCGGCCAAGAGAAGGAGCGGATCATCGAAGTGAATTCCGACGCGGTTCCACACGCCCCTCCAGGCCAGGATCACGACGGCCCCGGCGAGGCAGAGACTCGGTCCGTAGGGAAGCTCATGGTCTCGTCGGACGATCCAGGCGACGAAGCCCTGGGCGAGTCCGATGAACGCCGCGGCGAAGAACGTGAGCACGCCATGCTGCCAGCCGCACCAGCCGCCGATCATGGCCATGAGCGTCACGTCGCCAAGCCCCATCGCCTCTCGGCCGAGCGCCCGGGAAGCAGCCTCCCGGATGAGCCAGACGAGCCCGCCGGAAACGAAGCCGCCGAAGAGCGATGCCTCGGCCGCGCGAAAGTGCACGAGCAGTTCGTCGCGGCTTCCCGCGATCCAGACAGCAACCACTGCCACGAGTCCGGCGGGGAGGATCCACGCCCGTGGGTCTCGCCAGCCCGAGCGGACAGCGGCGGGCGCCGTGCAAACCGCCCACCACGCGATGAACGCCGCGGCGAGCGTCGCAAGGCCCCAGGGCGACGGCGCGGCCCCCAGCCAGGCCGAGCCGGCCGTGCCTCGTAGCGGGCCGATCGCGCCGAGGACGTCGGCCTCCACGACCGGCGGTGCGTAGCTCCTCGGCTGCTCCCAGCCGACCGGAAGCAGCAGATCCGGCCACACCGTCACGCAGATCATTCCGAGAATCGCTCCCGGAACAGTGATCGCGTCGGGGATGATCCTGTATTCGAGGTCGCACCAGACCGCCGCGGCCATGAAAGCGAAGAGCAGAAGGTGCCCGGCCGCCCGCGGCCAGGCGGGCAGCAGACCATCCGGTGGAATTCCCATCGGGTCGAGGCCCCGCAGGGCCGCCTCCCAGGCGTAGATGCCGACACCCGCCACGATCGCCGCGGCCACGAAGCCGAGCCTCACCGCCCGAGATGGAACCCGCGACGGGCGGCCGGGCTCGCCCCACTCCCGCTCGAGCTCGCAAAAGAGGCTGCCGATCCCCGAGGCGACCGCCCAGCCGAGCAGACCGCCCGCCGCCGCGAAGGCGATCCCGGCCGCGGCGTGGGAGGACACTGCTTCCGGCGACATGGCGAAGGAGGCCATCACGGGGCGTTTCCAGAAGCGAGAGGCCGCGACGCGAGCCATGCGACAATCCGGTCCGTCACGGCGTCGACCGCGAGGCCCGACGTATCGATCCGAAGGTCGGCCACTTCCGCGTAGAGCGGCTCCCGCTCGCGGAGAAGCCGCTCCACCTCGGCGAACGGATCGCCTCCGGTGAGCGACGGCCTTCTCGCGGCGGTCGCGGGGTCGGCCTCGAGACGGCGCCGCACGCTCTCAGGCGTCGCGTCGAGCCAGACGACCGGCCGCCCGCGCTCGGCGAGGAGCCGCCGATTCGCCTCGCGGACGACGACACCCCCTCCCGTCGCGAGCACTCCCTCACACGTTGCGAGCAGCAGGGAGAGCAGGTCGGTCTCTCGGTCACGAAACGCGGCCTCCCCGTGCGACGCGAAGAACTCCGCAACCGTCACGTGAGCCTGCCGCTCGAAGGCGACGTCGGCATCCTGCCAGTCGCACCCGAGCCGCGAAGCGACCGCCGAGGCGACCGTCGTCTTGCCTGTGCCGCGAAAGCCGACGAGCGTGAGGCGTGGCATGAACGACCCTGTGACCGCTTCAATCGGGCGACTTGTAGGATGCGGTGGCCCGCTTCACCGCGTCCCGCATGACGTCGGGCGGCGGATCCACGCCGTGCCAGAGCCGATGCTGGTCCGCCGCCTGCCGGACGAACATCTCCACGCCGGTCACGGTCCGGCATCCGACCGCCCGCGCGTTCTTCACGAGCAGCGTGTTCTCCGGATTGTAGACGGTGTCGAAGACGATCATGTAGGGCCGCAGATGCTCGCGGTCGAAGGGCGTCTCGTCGATGTTGGGATGCATGCCGATCGGGGTCGCGTTGACGATGCAGTCGTACGGAAGCCGATACCTCGCCTGCCACTCGACCGCCTTGCAACCGACGTCGGCCGCGAGCTTCTTCGCCCGCTCGGCCGTCCGGCCGGTCACGGTCACATCGACATGCTTCCGCTTCAGGCCGAACGCCACGGCCCGCGCGGCGCCGCCCGCCCCGAGCACGATCGCCGTCTTCGGGAAAGCCTTGTCAGCCTCCCCCTCGGCCGCCTGCAGCAATGCCTCGATGCTCTCGACCGCCGCCGTCGCGTCGGTGTTGTAGGCCGCGAGGCGGCCGCTCCCGAAAACGAGCGTGTTGGCCGCTCCGATCGAGGTCACGATGTCGTCGGCGGGCTCCGCGACGCCGAGCACCTTCTCCTTGTGCGGGATCGTGACGCTCAGCCCAGAGAGGGGCCAGCGTGGAGCCGACGCGAGGAATGCATCGAGGTGCTCGGCTGGCACGCGAAAGGGCAGGTAGACCGCGTCGAGCCCCGCGGCCGCGTAGGCCGCGTTGTGGACGGCCGGGCTGAGGCTGTGGGCGACCGGGTCGGCGATCACGCCGAGGATCTTCGTGGCGTCCGTGACGGCATCGACGCGGTAGAGCTGCCGCATCTGCTTCCAGCCGATCTGCCCCGGCGCCAGGACGCGGTCGTCGTGGAAGGTGGCGAACGTGAAGGGGCTGCCGCAGCGGAGCCCGAGCACGCGGGTCGGCACGCCGATGTCTCCCATGCAGATCCCGATCGTCGGCACCTTGCTCCCCCGCACGAGGTCGAGCATCCGCAGGTTGTCGTCCGGGTGATTCGCCATCGTGGCGACCTTCACGATGTCGGCGTCCATCGAGGCGAGCTTTTCGTGCAGGCCAGCGAGGTCCGCGGGCGTCCGGTGGAAGTCGTGGTGGCTCACGATCCGCTTCGTTTTTCCATACCTCGGCACCTGCGACGCGATGTCGTCCTCCAGGTCGACGTATTCGGCCCCCTCGACGATCGCCGTCCGCAGCACGACGAGCCTCGCCTCCTCCGAGCGGCCCCAGCGGCCGCCATCCGAAGCCCGGCGGCATGTGACGATCACCGGGCATGGACGATCCCGGAGCAACCGCTTCACCTGCACCTCGCCCTGGATGTAGTCGAGCCGCAGTTCGACGAGCTCGATTCCGTCGTCGGCGAGATGCTTGTGCTCGGCGATCACGTGCCGATGACGGCCGCGGCCGATGCTGACGCAGATCATCCTCGGTCGCCCCCTCGTTGTGGTGCCATCGGTGCGGTCGCCAGGCTCATGTGCGGCGGAACTGTCGGTCGAGCTCCTGCCGCGAGAGCTTGAGCGTCGTGGGCCGGCCGTGCGGGCAGTGGTGGGAATCTTCGACGCCATCCCGGCGGCTGACAAGCGCGTCGATCTCCTGCCGCGACAGCGGGTCGCCGGCCTTGATCGCCGCCTTGCAGGCCATTCCGTGGAGCACTTCGTCCAGCAGCCGCTCCGGCTCGCCGGCATCGGCGTTCTCGAGCCGTCCGAGCACCTCCCGCAGGAGCGCTGCGGCCGGCGTCCGCCGCGACATGGCGGGCTTCGCCGTCACGGCCACCCCGGAGCCGCCGAACGGCTCGACACGCAGCCCCACCCGCTCGAGCAAAGGGGCATGGCAACGCAGAAGCTCTGCCTCCGCGGCCGCGAGTTCGACCGTCTCCGGCACGAGCAGCCGCTGCGACTCGAGCCCGCCCCCGGCGAGCGACCGCCGCATCTCGGCGAAGAGCACCCGCTCGTGAAGCGCATGCTGATCGATCACCTCGATCCCCTCCGGCGTCTCGACGACGAGGTAGCGGTCGTGCATCTGGATCGCCCGCGGCGTCTGCTCACCGGTCGGCGACGGCCAGGGTTCCGCGGCGTCACCGCCCCGGGGGGCTTCGGCGGCCGCGGCCGCGGCGAAGGGCAGGGAGGGGTCGCGACGCCGATCGATTTCCTCCGCGGCCGCTCTCCGGGGGAGCGGCAGGCCGCCGCCCGAAGCAGCGTGCGGACGGAACGAAGGTATGGATCGCGGCTCGGCCGACAGCCGGACTTCCACCCCGCCGCGATCGACCGGCGGAACCAGGCGGGCCGACAGGTCTGCCGACAGAAACGACGTGCGGACGCCCGCGAGCACGAGCTGGTGGAGCTTCGAAGGCTCGCGAAACCGGACCTCCGTCTTGGCCGGATGCACGTTCACGTCGACCTGCGACGGATCGACATCGATCCGGAGGAAGACGATCGGCTGGCGACCGGTCAGCAGCAGCCCACGGTAGGCTTCCTGCACGGCGTGGAGGATCGAGCGGTCGCGGAAGGGACGACCGTTCACGAACAGCTGCTGGAGCCGCGTGCTCGCCATGTCGTCCTCGGGCCGGCCCACCCATCCTTCGACCATCGCGCCGTCGGCCTCGGCCCTCACCGCAATCAGCCTCTCGGCGAGCGAGCCGCCGTGGATGCCGGCGATGCGGTCCCGCCAGTTCTCCACGGCCGGAAGCTCGTGTATGGCGCGGCCGTTGTGGGAAAGCGTCATCGCGATCGAGGGATGCGCAAGCGCCGTGCGGGTGAAGGCATCGGACACGTGGGCCCACTCCGTCGCCGCCGTCCGCAGGAACGCCCGCCGCGCGGGAATCTTCGCGAAGAGCTGGTGCACCTCGACGGTCGTGCCGACGGCACCACCGCACGGGACCACCGCCTTCGCCTCGCCGCAATCGATCTCGATCATGGCGCCGCTTTGCCGCGCGGGGGGCCGCGACCGGATCACGAGCCTCGCCACCTCGCCGATCGACGCCAACGCCTCGCCGCGAAAGCCGAGCGTGGCCACCTCCGCGAGATCGTCGGCCTGCCGGAGCTTGCTCGTGGCATGGTTCTCGACCGCCAGGGGAAGGTCTTCCGGCTCGATCCCGGACCCGTCGTCGGTGACCCGGACAAGCGCGATGCCTCCCTGCTCGACGGCGACTTCCACCCGCGACGGGCCGGAGTCCACGGCGTTCTCGAGGAGTTCCTTCACGACGCTCGCAGGCCGTTCCACGACCTCGCCCGCGGCAATGCGATTCACCACGGAGGGAGGAAGCTTCGCGATTCGTGCCGTGCGGCTCACGTGAGCTGAAACTCCTTGATCTTCCGGTAGAGCGTTCGCTCGCCGATGCCCAAAAGTTCCGCCGCCTGCTCGCGATTTCCGCCGGTGAGCTTCAGCGTCTCGCTGATGAAGATTCGCTCGATCTCCTCGAGCGGCTTGCCGACGAGCGCCGCGATCCCGCCCGCGGCCACCACGTCGGCCGACACCGCGGCGGAGGCCACCGCGGCCGCCGGCTCGGGCTCCAGTTCGAGCGGAAGGTCGTCGACGTCGAGCGTGCCGTCGCAGTCGACCACGACCATGCTCTCGACGACGTTTCGCAGCTGACGCACGTTGCCAGGCCAGGCGAACGCCCCGAGCCGCTTCCGTGCCGCGAGCGACACGCCCGTGATCTGCTTGCCGTGCCGCTTCGAGTAGATCCGCACGAAATGCTCGATCAAAAGCGGGATGTCGGCCGATCGCTCGCGAAGCGTGGGAATCGCGATCGTCACGACCTTGAGGCGGTGGTAGAGATCGCTGCGGAAGCCCCCTCCTTGGATCGCCTCCTCGAGGTTGCGGTTGGTGGCGGAGAGAATCCGCACATTGACCTTCAGGGGCGAGTTGGAGCCGACCCTCGTGATCTCTCCCGACTCGAGAACCCGAAGCAGCTTGATCTGGGTCGCCATCGGCATGTCCCCGACCTCGTCGAGGAAGAGCGTGCCGCCGTTCGCGTACTCGAACTTCCCGACCCGGTCGCTGGAAGCGTCGGTGAAGGCACCCTTCACGTGGCCGAACAGCTCGCTCTCGAGGATGTTCTCACTCAAGGCCGCGCAGTTGAGCGCCACGAACGGCTTCGCCTTCCGCGGGCTGTTCTGGTGGATCGCCTGCGCGACGAGCTCCTTGCCGGTTCCGGTCTCCCCCTGGATGAGCACCGTCGCGTCGGTGGGGGCGATCCGCTTGAGCCGCTCGATGAGCGAGAGCATCAGCGGGCTCGATCCGACCACCCCTTCGAAGCCGAACTTCTCGTCGAGCCGCCGGTTGAGTTCGGCGTTTTGCCGCTTGAGCCGGATGCCCTCGCTCGCCCGCTCGACCGCCTGCCGGAGATGGGAGAGGTCGAGCGGCTTCTGGAGGTAGGTCGTCGCCCCCTGCTGCATCGCGGCGACGGCCGATGGAATCGTGCCGTGGCCGGTGACCACGATCACCTCCGTTTCCGGGGAAACCTTCTTCGCACGGGCGAGAATCTCGAGCCCCCCGATGTCGTTCATCATGAGGTCGGTCACGACGACGTCGAAGGACTCCTGTTCCAGCTTCCTGGCCCCCTCGTTGCCCCCGCCGGCGATCGTGCAGCGAAAACCCAGCCGCTCGAGCCCCTCGCCCATGGTTCGGCCGTGCACGATGTCGTTGTCGACGACGAGCACCCGCACCAGGGCGTTGGCGGAGAGGTCGGAAGGAGCGTCGTGCGGAGGTTGCGGCATGAGGTTGATGGTACGAAGCGTGCGGCTGTCCCGTCCAGTTTTTCGGCGATCGCGGCCATCGGCAGCCCCGTCGGGCTACGAGGCGAGACGGGCCGGCACCGGCAACCAGATCGCGACCTTCGTGCCACGCCCCGGAGCGCTCTCCACGTCGATGCTTCCTCCGTGGGCCTCCACGATCTTGCGGGTCGTCGGCAGCCCGAGGCCGGAGCCTCCCTGCTTGGTGGTGAAGAAGGCCGTGAAGGCCTTTGCGAGCGTCTCCTCGTCCATGCCGGGCCCGGTGTCGATGAGCTCGAGGAGCACGCCACGGCCGCTCGGCCTCGTTCGGACGACGAGCTGGCCCGCAGCCACACTGCCCGCAGCCACACTGCCCGCCGACTCACTGCCCGCCGACTCACTGCCCCCGGGGCCCGGCTCATTGGCCGCGTGCATCGCCTGGACGGAGTTGATGAGCAGGTTCAGGACGGCGGAGCGAAACGAGTCGCGGTCGAGCATCACGGCCGGCAGCTGGGGATCGAGGTATCGCAGCACCTCCACGCCCGCCTCGTCGGCCCGCGGCGCGAAGAAATCGAGCAGCTGCGAGATTTCCACGTTGAGGCTGCCCGGTTCGAGCGTGAGCTGCTCCTGCCTCGCGAAGTCGAGGAAATCGCCGAGCAGCTTCTCGAGCCGGTCGCACTCCTGCCGCACGAGCTCGATCTTCGCCCTCGCACGGCGGTCGCGGTGCTTCTCGGCGGCGGACTTCCCGGGCTCGTCGCCCCGTGGCTCCGGGAAGTCCTCCGCCAACAGCTCCATGTTGAGCCGGATCGTGGAGAGCGGATTGCGGATCTCGTGGGCGAGTCCGCCCACGAGCGCCGCCAGTTCCGCGACCACGCTCGCTGGCGAGCGGCCCCCGTTGATCAGACCTTCGGCATCGCTCGACGGCATCGCGATCCGGATCAGGATCCGCTCTGGGTGCCAGCCTCGGCCTGCTCCCGGATGACGGCCTTGCGGCTGAGCTTCACGCGGTCCTGCTCGTCCACCGCGATCACCTTCACCCGCATGACGTCGCCGATCCGGCAGACGTCCCCGACGCTCGAGACGTACTCGTCGGACAGCTCGCTGATGTGGCAGAGGCCGTCCTTGCCCGGCACGAGCTCGACGAACGCGCCGAAGTCCTTGATGCTCGTCACCCGGCCCTCGTAGATCCTGCCGACCTGGATGCTCGCGGTGAGCGCCTCGACCTTCGCCATGGCCGCCATCGCCCCCTCCGAGTCGTGGCTGGCGACGGTCACGGTGCCGTCGTCCTCCACCTCGATCGAGGCGCCGGTCGACTCCTGGATCGCCCGGATGGTCTTGCCGCCCGGACCGATGAGCAGGCCGATCTTCTCGGGATTGATCTGCGTCCGCAGGAGCCGCGGCGCCCACGGCGAGATCTCCGGCCGCGGCCGACGGATCGCCGAGAGCATCGCCTTAAGAATCTCAATGCGGGCCTCGCGGGACTGCTTGAGCGTGCCCGCGATGATCTCCCGCGAGATGCCGTCGATCTTGAGGTCGAGCTGGATGCCGGTGATCCCGGCCTGCGACCCCGCGATCTTGAAGTCCATGTCGCCGTAGTGGTCCTCGTCGCCGATGATGTCGGTGAGCAGGAGCCACTTGTCGTCCGACTCCTTCACGAGGCCGACGGAGATGCCCGCAACCGGGTTCGAGATCGGCACACCGGCGGCCATCAGGCCGAGGGTCGCCCCGCAGACGCTCGCCATCGAGCTCGAGCCGTTGCTCTCGAGGATGTCGGAGATCACGCGGATCGTGTAGGGGAACTCGTCGGGCGCCGGCAGCACGGGCTTCACGCTCCGCTCAGCGAGCGCTCCGTGGCCGATCTCACGGCGACCGGGGCCGCGGATCGGCCTCACCTCGCCGACGGAAAACGACGGGAAGTAGTAGTCGAGCATGAACTTCTTCGAGTATTCGTCGATGAGGCCGTCGACCCGCTGCTCGTCCTTGCCGGTGCCGAGCGTGATGGTGACGAGGGCCTGCGTCTCACCCCGCTGGAAGACCGCGGAGCCGTGCACTCGGGGCAGGAGGTCCACCTCGCAGGTGATCGGCCGGAGCGTCTTCGAGTCGCGGCCGTCGGGCCGACGACCCTCGAGAATCAGCTCGCGGACCGCCCGCTCCTCGAGTCCGTGCCAGACGTGCGAGAAGTCGGCCTCGCTGATGCCGCCGGCCTGCCCCGGCTTGAAGTCGAATCCCGGCTCGGTCGGGATCACGGCCGCCTTGGCCTTCTCCTTGACCGCCTTCACCGCCTGGCCACGGTCCTGCTTGCCGGGAAGGCCCTTGGCCGCCTTGAGCTCGCCGAGGTAGTCGGCCGTCAGCCGCGACCTCAGGGCCGAATAGTCGGCGAGGACATATTCCTTCTTTTCCTTGCCGGCCTGACGCACGAGTTCGATCTGCATCTGGCAGATCTCGCGGATGATCCGGTGGCACTCCTCGATCGCCTCGAGCATGCGGTCTTCCGGCATCTCGCGGGCGAAGCCCTCGATCATGAGCACGGCCTTCTCGCTCCCGGAGACGACGAGGTCGAGGTCGCTCTCCTCGAGCTGGTCCTGCGTCGGGAACGGCACGAACACGCCGTCGATCTGAGCGAGGCGGACGCTGCCGAGCGGGCCCTGGAAGGGCAGGGGGGAGACGCACAGCGCGGCCGACGCGCCGTTCATGGCGAGCACGTCGCCGTCGTTCTGCTTGTCGCTCGAGAGCACCGACGCCTGCACCTGCACCTCGTCGTAGAAACCCTCGGGGAAGAGCGGTCGGATCGGCCGGTCGATGAGACGGCTCGTGAGCGTCTCCTTCATCGTCGGCCGCCCCTCGCGCTTGAGAAAGCCGCCCGGAAACTTGCCGGCGGCGGCGGACCGCTCCCGGTAGTCGCACGTGAGCGGGAAGAAGTCGATGCCGGGTCGCGGGGCGCCCGTCGCGGCGGCCACGAGCACGGTCGTGTCGCCATACTGCACGAGCACAGCACCGGCCGCCTGCTTGGCGAGCACGCCCGTCTCGATGCTCAAGATCCCGTCGCCGATCTTCCGTTCAACTCGAACCTTCACGTTTTCTCCTTCACTGCTTTGTCGCACCGTCGGCCTGCGGCTTTTCCGCGGCGACTGCGAGCTTTCTCGGCGGTCACTATGCCGCCCTGTACTTGCCGCCGGAAACGCTCCGGCGAAATCTCTCCAACCACGAATTCGAAAACCCTCGACGACCAAACCGGCCGTCGACAACCAAACCGGACATCGAAAACCGAGTCAACGACATCCAGCCGCCTGTCGCAGACATCCCAACCGCCGCAGGCCTTGAAAGGCCCGCCCCGATCGGAAACGCGACGGCCCGAATCACTTCCTGATGTCGAGCCGCTTGATGACTTCGAGATAGCGGCTCGGCGCGACCCCCTTCAGATAGTCCAGGAGCCGGCGACGACGGCTGACCATCATCAGCAGTCCACGGCGACTGGCGAAGTCCTTCGAGTGCTTCTTGAAATGACCGGTGAGCTGCGAAATCCGTCCGGAGAGGAGGGCGATCTGCACCTCCGCCGATCCGGTGTCGGCCTTGCCACGCTTGAAGGAGCCGATCAACTCCTGCTTGTGTTCTTTCGTCAACGACATGAAATCTTTTGCCGGCCAATTCGGGCCGGCTCCACAACGAGGAAGGCGGCCACTCGACCGCCGAACTTATAACCCTGGTTTCCAGCTGAAAAGTGTACGGCGAGGGCCTGAAATTGCAATCGTCGGCCGAAAACACCAGGCGTTTGGGCCGCTCGACCAAACCGGCGGCCGACGGTCACCGACCCATCCGGGCGGCCGCCGCCTTGGGGGGCTCGTGCACCACGTTCCAGGCGAGCCCCAGCTTCTCCAGCGCGAGGATCACCCAGTAGGTCGAGTCGACTTCCCACCACTTGTGGCCGTGCTTGGCCATCCGCTGGAACGCGTGGTGATTGTTGTGCCAACCCTCGCCAAAGGCGAGCAGCCCCACCCACCACAGGTTCCTCGAATCATCGGTCGTCTCGTAGTTGCGGTAGCCCCACATGTGGGTTGCCGAATTCACGAACCAGGTCACATGGAAGACATAGATCATCCGCACCGCCATCCCCCAGACCAGCCACGACAGGCCGACCGCCGGCCCGTACCAGGCCCAGCCGGTGCCCAAGAGCGCTGCGCCGATGAGGAGATGCCAGAGGATGAACGTGTGGTGGAGAAACATGATGCCGCGATCGCGGGCGAGATCCGGAGCCCACCGCTTCACGTGCGCGTCCACCTCCTGGGACGAGTGCCTGGGGAAGAGCCAGAGCATGTGGGCCCAGAGCCCGCCCTCCCGCGGCGTGTGGGGATCGCCGGGCTGGTCGCTGAAGGCGTGATGCTTGCGGTGGTTTGCCACCCACACGACGGCCGATCCCTCCCCGGAGATCCCGCCGATGAAGGCGAACACCCATCGGACCAACGGATAGGTGAGGAAGCTTCCGTGGGTCAGCATCCGGTGGTAGCCGAGGCAGACGCCGAGCGAACCGGTCACCCAGGAGAGCACGGCGCAGATGGCGAGCCCCGACCAGGTGAACGTGAAGGGCGCCGCCAGCGCCATCGCGTGGATGCCCGTGATCCAGAGAAGCGTCGGCCAGTCGATGTCCTTGGCGAGGTCGTGCACGGCGGTGTCGACGATCCCATCGCGGCGGGGCTCGACGCCCGCGGGAGGCATGTGGTCCTGCTCGATGCCAGCGATATCCACGTTCTCGGTCACGGCCCCGACGGCCGAGCCGACCTCCTCGAACGCCACACCTGCCGTACGTTTTTCAAGCATCGTTTCGCCGCCTCTCGCGCTGAATGCCGGGGATACCTGTCACCGGGAACCCACTTTGAACAATCTCGTCCATTTTGCCAGCCTCCCTGCGTCAGATCGCGGTCGACGCTCCGTCAAAAGTGCGTCAAATCTCGCGTTGCTGCGTGCGGACCCGAGAGACCGCCTGCTACCGACGCTCGGTGGAGGGAGACGTCGGCAGGAGCGGGGTGAGCCATGCCGTCGCGGCCGTGGCCGGCAGCGGGCGGGCGTCACGCGGGGCGAATGCCCAGGGAATTCGCTCGATGGCGACCGTTCCACTCGGGGCCTCGAGCACCGTCCGACCGCCGGCGGTCACGATCCCCCGGCCTGCAGCCTCGGCGGCCCGGCCACCACCCGCGGCGGCCCCGATCCTCACCCCCGAGGCGTCGATCGCAAGCGAGCAGGCGAACCGATCCACCCGCCGCACGCCGAGCGACGAGAGGCCCGAGTCACGCCCGAGATAGTCTTCGCCCGCGCGGCACTGTGCCACCTGCACGAGCCGCTCGAGCAATTCCTGCGAGACGACGGCCGGGCCGACGTCGATCGTCGCGTCGGCACGCACGATCCTTCCGCCAGACAGCGTGGCCGAGGCAAGGTCGAACCGCGCCGGCCCCTCGAATCGCATCGGCGAACCGAAAAACCTCGCAATCGTCGCCGCGTCGAAACGGTCGAACGAGCCGGCCACCTCGCCGGTCCATCCGCCGCCCGACCACACGGCGTTGATCGATCCCGAGCACCAGCCGGCGAGCCCGTCCACCGCATGGCCGATCGCGGCGACCACGCAGGCCGCGGGCACCGGATCATCAACCCTCGCTTCGACGGCGACGCGAACCCGCGCGCCGTCGACCGACCGCACGATCCGCACCTCGTCGTTCGTCGCCGGCTCCCTCCGAATGCGAACGGCCCTCTCGGAGCCGATCGCCACGCACTCCACTCGGACTCCGGATGCGACATCGCGATTTCCGCCATCCTCATCGGGCCACCGCACGCCCCCGACATCGACGAGCCATGCCCGTGGATGCCGCTCGGGCTCCGCAAGCCAGTTTCTCGCCATCCGACCGACCGCCGCACAGGCCTCCGGCGTCGCCGCGAGGACCGGGATCCGGATCCGAACCTCGCGAGGGGTCGTCTCGATCTCGACGACGTCGAAGCCCGCCGCGGCCGATCCGTCGTCGGCGCGGATCTCACAGTTCGAAAGCCTCACGCATCCGGGCCGCACGTGATCGATCCGCTCGCAACGGACGGCGAGGCCGATCTCCTTCGCCCAGGCTGCGGTCGCGGCGCCCAAGTGCGCGCCACTCCTCCAATACGCGGCCCAGGCCGCCAGGACGGCGCACGGCAAAATGCAGAAGAGCACGAACGCCGTCCGTGCCGATTTCACCCGCGACTCCGACCGCTCGACGAACATCCCTGTCCGACTCCGTGTTCAGGCGATTCCCTCCGGACGGCTACTTCGCCCCCGCCAACTCATGGTAGAGGGCGTAGCGGGCCCGCATCTCCTCGACGCTGTCGCCGCCGAACTTGTCGACGACCGCCGCGGCCACCTCGAAGGCGACCACGTTCTCGACGATCACGCTCGCGGCGCTCACCGCGCAGACGTCGCTCCTCTCGTAGGCGGCCTCCTCCGGCTGCTTCGTCCGCAGGTTCACCGACTCCAGCGGCTTGCGGAGCGTGCTGATCGGCTTCATCGCGGCGCGGATGACGAGCGGCTGGCCGTTGGTCATCCCCGCCTCGAGGCCGCCGGCGTTGTTGGTCGGACGGGTGAAGCCGAGCGACGGGCCGCCGCGTTTGGAGGCGTCGAACTGGATCGGGTCGTGCACCTGCGACCCGCGGCGCCTGGCCGCCTCGAAGCCGAGGCCGATCTCGACCCCCTTGATCGCCTGCACGGCCATGACGGCCTGGGCAAGCCTGCCGTCGAGCTTGCGGTCCCACTGGGCGTGGGTGCCGAGGCCGATCGGAAGGCCGTCCACCCGCGTTTCGACGATGCCGCCGAGCGTGTCCCCCTCCTTGCCGACCTTGTCGATGAGGGCCTCGACCTCCTTGTCGCGGTCGGGATGCAGAGAGTAGACGGAGCTCGAGTCGCGGATCGCGCGAAGCTCGCCGATCGTGCCGTCGCGGTCGCCGAGCACCACGTCGCCGAGTTCCCGCACCCATCCGGCAACCTCGATGCCGAAAAGCGAGAGAAGCTGTTTCGCGACCGCGCCGGCGGCTACCCGAGCGGCAGTCTCGCGGGCGCTCGCCCGTTCGAGCACCGCGCGGATGCCCCCGAGATGCTTGATCGAGCCGGGGAGGTCGGCGTGGCCGGGCCGCGGGCGATCGACGTCGTCGAGCCGCTCGAGTTTGGCGTCGCGGTTCACCACCTGCATGGCCAGCGGGCTTCCGAGCGTGACGCCCTTCCAGAGCCCCGAGAGAAACGTCACGGCGTCGGTCTCGATCCGCTGTCGGCCGCCGCGGCCGTAGCCCCCCTGGCGGCGGACGAGTTCGCGGTCGATCGCCGCAGCATCGACCGTCAGGCCTGCCGGAAATCCGTCCACAAGGGCGATGAGCGCGGGGCCATGCGACTCGCCGGCGGTCCAGTATCGAAGCATCGTGCGGCAGGAAACCCGGGGGTGTGAACTTCAGGAGTCTAATTCGGGGTTTCGACCGCCCCTAGGCCAGTTCCGTGGGGCGGCGGGAATCGCACCGCGGCCAGACCTCCGGGCTCGGAAATCGCTCGGAATCGACGCTGCCGCCATGACACCATGGGCAAGTCATAATGGGCCGTTCCCGGGCAGGTGCCTTCATGAGTTCCCCCGATCTCGACGCCGCCTATCGTGCGACGGCCTACGTCGTGGAGATGCCTGGGGGCGAGAGGATCTCGCTGCGGTGCGGAGAGCCGTCCGCGGATCTCGACCGGCATCTCCGAAATCTCGACGTCGTGGAATGGGCGTTCGTGACCGCCTGCAATCCGCGGTCGAAGCGGCTCGACGACGCCGTGAACGCCCTCCGCATGGCGAGGCTCGACGAAGTTCTCCGCGACCGTGGCCTGCCTTCGCTCCCGGGCGCGGGGGTTGCGGATGCGGGTGACTGGCCAGCGGAGCCGAGCCGGCTGGTGCTCGGCATCGGTGAAGCCGACGCGATCGCCCTCGGCCGCCTCTTCGAACAAAACGCGATCCTCGCGGGTGTTCGTGGCCACGCGGCGAGGCTCGTCTGGATCGCATGAGAAATTCCCGGCGAAGGATGCATCACGGGAACGTGACGCATGGGAAGCGGTGCCCGGCACGATCGGCGGGCCTGCTTACGGTCGCTTCAATCTCCCGCGGGAGGACCGTTGCATATGGGGCATCGCGGTGGTCATCGCGGCGTTTTCCCCAAGAATTTGACGATTTTCATCCGCCGCGCGGGGTGGGATGCCCTTCCCGGCCCCCGAGCCCATTCACAATATTATTGTATGGCTGCAATGCCGATATAATCTGCAAAGGAGAAGACATCGTGGGCAGTGTCATTGCGGGCAGCGAGTTGCGACGCATGACCCCGCTCCTGCGAACGCTCCTCGCCCTGGCGGCTTCGACGGTCGCGGGCGCGGCTGAGACCGGCCCCGCGACCGTCGGGGCGGCGCCCGACGTCGCCCAACTGGAGTTCTTCGAAAAAAAGATCCGGCCGGTGCTGGTGAAGCATTGTTACGAGTGCCACTCGGCAGAGGCGGCGAAGGCCGACAAACTGGAGGGCAAGCTGGCCCTCGACTCCCGAGCGGCAATCCGCCAAGGGGGTGAGAGCGGGCCGGCCGTCGTGCCCGGCGACGTGAGCGCGAGCACGCTCATCAAGGCCCTCAAGCACGAGGGGCTGGAGATGCCCCCCGGCGAGAAGCTCTCCGCCGACGTTGTCGCCGACTTCGTCGCGTGGGTGAAGCACGGCGCCGCCGACCCGCGCGACGGGGCCGCCGTGGCGTCCGGCGCGATCGACATCGAGGCGGGGCGGAAGTTCTGGTCGTTCATTCCTCCGGTGGCCCATCCCCGGCCGGCGGTGCGCGACACCGCCTGGCCCGCGCGGGAACTCGACTGGTTCATCCGCGCGACCCACGAGGCGAAGGGCCTCACGCCCGTGCCGGCGGCGACCCGCGAGGAGTGGCTGCGGCGGGTGAGCTTCGATCTCACCGGACTGCCGCCCAGCCCCCAGGAGCTCGACGCTTTCCTCGCCGACACGTCGTCGGAGGCCTTCGCGACCGTCGTCGAGCGGCTGCTCGCCAGCCCGCAGTTCGGCGAACGTTGGGCCCGGCACTGGCTCGACGTCGCACGATACGCGGACGAATTCAATGGTTCGGAACGGCCGGACAACGCAGCTCACTCGTTCCGCTACCGCGACTGGGTCGTGAACGCGTTCAATGCCGACCTGCCCTACGACCAGTTCCTCCGCCTGCAACTCGCCGGCGACATGCTCTCGGAGCCGACGGACGACTATGTCATGCGGCTTGCCGGCCTCGGCTTCCAGGGCCTGGGGCTCAAGGTAGGCGGCGTGCTCGAGGCGAAAAAGAAGGCCGCCGAAGAGCTCGACGACCGAATTGACACCGTCAGCCGCGGCCTGCTCGGGCTGACGGTGTCGTGCGCCCGCTGCCATGACCACAAGTTCGACCCGATCCCAACCCGCGATTACTACGCCCTCGGCGCAGCCTATAACGGCGGGAATTGGCGAGCGGAACTCCTGCTCGGCAGCCCGACGCAAGACCAGGCCCGGAAGGACTGGCTTGCTCGCAAGGCGGAACTCGACGCGCAATTCAATAAGCTCATCAACGACGAGTCGGAACGGGTCGGGCGGGCGGAGCTCGCGAAACTCGCCGCCTACCTGGAGGCGGCGTGGCGAGGGCATGCCCTCGCCGCCCGCAAGCTCCCGCCGGACGTGCCGGGCCTTGCGAAGCGACACGGACTCGATCCCGTGGTCCTTGGCCGCCTGGTGGGTTCCCTCGGCGCGAAGCAGCTGGCCAACGGTGGCGACTCGCTCAAGGCCTGGCAGGAGGCGGTTGTGGCGGCGATTCCCGCGGCGACGGAGCGCGAGGGCGATGTCGACGTCCCGCCGGCGATTGCAGAGGCATCTCGGCGGGCGGCCGCGGTCGTGGCCGAGGCGTTCGCCGACCTCGACCGGCTCCGCCGCGAGCAGCAGGAGAAGAAGCCGAAGCCGGAGCCGCTGCGTCCGGAGCATGACCTGGCCCTCAAGATCCTGTTCCTGAACAACGGAGCCGCGTTCAAGCTCAAGCCCGAGGAGATCCCGGCATTCTTCACGGCGGAGGCAAAGCAGCGGCACGAGTCGCTCACCCGCGAAAAGGCCGAGCATGCGAAGGCGGAGCGGCCGGACCTGCCGCGGGCGCTGGGCGTGACGGGCGGTGGCACCGCGATGAGGATCAACATCCGCGGCAACGTCGATCAGCTCGGCGTCGTGGCGCCGCCGGGGTTCCTGCAGGTGCTCTCGCGGCCCGCGGCCTCGGGCACCTCCGCCGCGACGTTCACCCGGCTCGACCTCGCCACCGCGATCGCCAGCCGCGACAACCCGCTCACCGCGAGGGTGTTCGTCAACCGCGTCTGGCACCACCTCTTCGGCCGCGGTCTGGTCGGCACACTCTCCAACTTCGGCCAGCTCGGTGAGCGGCCCTCGCATCCGGAGCTGCTCGACACGCTCGCCGTGCGGTTCATGGAACACGGCTGGTCGATGAAGTGGCTGATTCGCGAGATCACGCTCTCCACCACCTACCGGCTGTCGAGCCGACCCGACGCCGCCAACGAGAAGCTCGACGGCGACAACCGCTTGCTCTGGCGGATGACGCCCCGGCGGCTCGAATTCGAGGCCTGGCGGGATGCGATGCTGGCCGTCGCCGGGAAGCTCGATCGCACGCTCGGCGGCCCGCCGCTGGCGGCCGGTGGAAAGGAAATCCATCCGCAGGATCCCTCCCACGGCCGCCGCACGCTCTACGGCTTCATCAGCCGCCGGGAGCCCAATCCCGCGCTCATGAGCTTCGACGTGCCCGAGCCAAACGTCTCGAGCGAGCGACGGAGCGTGACGACGACTCCGCAGCAGCAGCTCTTCGCCCTCAACAGTCCCTTCGTCGGGGCAATGTCGAAGGCCTTTGCCGAGCGGCTCGGCAAAGAGGCGGCCGACGAGGCGGCCCGCATCGACCGGGCCTGGAAGCTCGCCTTCGCCCGCAGTCCGAAGCCGGAAGAGCGGCAGGCAGCGCTCGACTACCTGCAGGCGACCGGCAACGACTGGCCGCAGTTGTGCCACGGGGTCTTGCTCGCGAATGAGTTTCTGTTCCTGCCCTGAATCTGCTGGTCCGCCGAGTTTCTCGCTTCTGGAGCGTCCGCCATGGAACCTTCCTTGATCACCCGCCGCGATCTGCTCAACAACTCCGCGCAGAGCATCGGGATCGCCGGACTGGCCGCGGTGCTTGGTGCCGGCCAGGACGCTGTGCTCGGTGCCGAGGCCTCGGCCGCCACAGGCCCGCTGGCGGCCAAACCGCCGCACTTCGCCCCCCGCGCCAAGCGGATCATCCACCTGTGGATGAACGGCGGTCCCTCGCATATCGACACGTTCGACCCGAAGCCGGCGCTCGAGAAGTTCGCCGGACAGCGGCCCGATGCCGTCAATCTCGCCACCGAGCGGCCGACCGGCGGGCTCATGCCCTCGCCGTTTCGGTTCACCAAACACGGCCAGTCGGGCATGGAGATCAGCGAACTTTTTCCGCATGTCGCCCGTCACGCTGACGACCTGTGCGTGATCCGCTCGATGCACACCAACACGCCGGTGCACGAGGCCTCGAACTGGCTGATGTTCACCGGCTACCCGCAGCCGATCCGGCCGTCCTACGGCTCCTGGCTGCTCTACGGGCTCGGCTCACCCAACGAAAACCTTCCTGGCTTCATCGTGCTCGGCGAAGGCCAGCCGGTGAACGGCCCGTCGAACTGGAGCAGCCGGTTCCTGCCGGGCATCTACCAGGGCTGCCAGGTCTTGCTCCCGAGAGACAAGTACGACCCGCGGAAAGTGCTCGATAACCTCGCCGACCCTTACGCCGCCGTCGATGCCCAACGGCAGCGGCTCGACTTCGCGCAGCATCTCAACTCGATCCACCTGCGGCGGCGGGGCGAGGACAACGCCTTCACCTCGCGGATCGCATCGTTGGAACTGGCCTATCGGATGCAGACCGCGGCCTCCGAGGCGTTCGACATCTCGCAGGAGACCGCCGCGACCCACGACGCCTACGGGATCACCAGGCCGATTTCCATGTACCATGCCCACGGTCCCGTGAATGGCCACACGTTCGCCCGCAACTGCCTGCTCTCCCGCCGCCTGCTCGAGCGGGGCGTGCGGGTGGTGCAGATCTACACCGGCCCTAGCCAGCCCTGGGACACCCACGGAGACAACTCCAAGGGACAACAGTCGCTCGCCGCCGCGGTCGACCAGCCGATCGCCGCGCTCCTCCAAGACCTCAAGCAGCGGGGCCTGCTGGACGACACGCTCGTGGTCTGGGGGGGCGAGTTCGGCCGCACGCCGACCACCGAAGGCGCATCCGGCCGCGACCATAACCACTACGGCTTCACGATGTGGCTCGCCGGCGGCGGCGTCCGCGGCGGGATGGTGCTCGGGGCCACCGACGAGTTCGGGTTCAAAGCCGTCGAAAACCGGGTGCACGTCCACGACCTCCACGCGACGATGCTCCACCTCATGGGGCTCGACCACGAGAAGCTCACCTACCACTTCAGCGGCCGCGACTACCGCCTCACCGACGTCCGTGGCCGCGTCGTGAAGGAGATCATCGCCTGAAGAACGAGGCCAGCTGGGCCGGCTCGTGCGGCAGGGGGTGATCCGCAGCTGGGCCCCTGGCCGATACGGCCTGCCCGAGGGCGTGACGGCCGAGGAGCTGGCCCATGCCATCGACGGCGACGCCTACGTCACGGCCGGCTACGCCCTTGCCCGTCACGGATTCATCATCCAGCAGCCTCGCGAGATCGACTGCTTCACCCGTTTCACCCGTCGCAGGCACAACCGCTCGCGGCGGCGCAGCACACCCTTGGGCGGGCTGGTATTCATCTGCGTGAGCCCGCGGCTCGAGCGGCTGACGATCCCGGCAGCCGTCCGCTCCCGCTACCCGCGGTCGGTGCAACGGGCCGTCGAGCCGCTGGTGGCATCCGAGCCGTGAAGGCTCAACACGACGCCAGCCCTGCCGCAGACAGCCCGCTCATCGCCGTTCATCAAGGAACCGGGTTGGCCCGGTTCGACGGTTTGCATACAACGGCGGCCATGCACTCGCCTTCGAACGCCGTCGTGGAGACCAGTCTGCCGCTCGGGCAGCCCTATCGTGGGAAGGTCCGCGACTGCTATCGGCTGGGGCCGGGGCAGTTTCGGCCGCCGGCGGGCGAGCCGCTCGACGGGGCGATGCTCATCGTGAGCACCGACAGGATCAGCGCCTTCGACTGGGTGTTGCCGACGCCGATCCCCGACAAGGGGAAGGTGCTCACGGCGATCTCGACCTTCTGGTTCGACTGGCTTTTGCAGGGACCGTCGCCCGTCGCCCACCATCTCATCACGTCCGACGTCGATGCGATGGGGCTCCCGGCCGACGTCGATCTCGACATCCTCCGCGGCCGCACGATGCTCGTGAAGCTCGCCGAAGTCGTGCCCTTCGAGTGCGTCGTCCGCGGATGGCTCGCGGGCTCGGGCCTCGCGGAATACCGGAAGCAGGGCACCGTCTGCGGCGTGCGATTGCCCCCGGGGCTCTCGGCGGGCTCTCGGCTGCCGGAGCCGATCTTCACACCCGCCACGAAGGCGACGAGCGGCCACGACGAGAACGTGTCGTTCGACGTGATGGCGAAGGCGATCGGCGGCGACCTCGCCGCGACGCTGCGGGAAAAGAGCCTCGAAGTCTTTCGCCGCGGTGCCGAATACGCGGCCGGCCGGGGGATCGTCGTCGCCGACACGAAATTCGAATGGGGTCTCACGAAGGGACGGGGGCCGGCCCCGGGCATGCTCCTGCTCGTCGACGAAGTGCTCACGCCCGACAGCTCGCGGTTCTGGCCGGCGGGGGTGGAGACGCCCGGCCGCGTGCCCGACTCGTTCGACAAGCAGTTCGTCCGCGACTGGCTTGAGCGATCGGGCTGGGACAAGCAGAGCACGCCGCCGGAGCTTCCCGCGGACGTCGTCGCCGGCACCCGCGAAAAATACCTCGAAGCCTGCCGCCTCCTCACCGGCCGCGGCATCTGACGGCAGGCTGCCCACGACTTTCAGAGATTGCCTGGAGCCGGGCGATCGATCGGCATTTCGCTGCCGCCGAACGGGGAACGATGCAGCAGAAATCGTTCAGCAGAAATCGCGTGACATGCGGGGGATCTGGAGGCTGGCCGAACCTGGCTCGGAATTTACCGATTCCGGATGTGCCGATTCGAGCTTCGTTGCCACGACGTGCACGACCTCCCCTCGCCGCTGGATCCGGCCGTGGACGATGAGCACCGCCGCGCGACGGGCCGCATGGTCGGCCGCATGCCACACCGCCGGCCGGACGACGACGTTGGCGGCGCCGGTTTCGTCTTCGATCGTGAGGAAGATCGTCCCCTTGGCGGTGGCCGGCCGCTGTCGCGTGAGCACGATCCCCGCCACCTTCACCCTGCGGCCCTCGGGAGCCTGCACGGCCGCCGCCACCGTGCAAACCCCCGCCGCGGCAAGCCGCTCCCGCTCGAAGTGGATCGGGTGCGCCTCGAGCGAGAGGCCGATGGACCGGTAGTCGGCGATCACCTGCTCCTTTCTGGTCATCCCGGGCAAACCTGCGCCGGTCTTTCCGGGCAGAGTTAATCGTTGCGGCTCTTCTCCACCGAGCCGGTCTTCGTCGATGTCGTCGTCGAGATCATCGTCGTCGTCGAGCCCCTCCAGGAGCGGCTGGCTGCCGGGCCGATCGAGGCACCGCATCGCCTCCCACACCGCCCGACGGCGCTCGAGCCCGAGCGACGACATCGCCCCGGCCCGCGCGAGATGCGCGAGTGATTCACGGCCGATTTCCGCCCGACGGGCGAGCTCGTGCACGAGCCGAAACGGTCCGCCCTGCCTGCGGGCCTCCTCGATCCGCCGGCCCGCCGCTTCCCCGAGCCCATGCACCTGCTCGAGACCCAGCCGTATGGCTATTTCATGGGAACACTGCCGTATGGCTATTTCATGGGAACCTGTCCGTTGCCCCGACACCCGTTCAATCGTCGCATTCCAGTCGCTGGCATTCACGTCCACCGGCAACACCTTCACACCGTGGCTCCGCGCGTCGCGCACCAGCTGCGCGGGCGCGTAGAACCCCATCGGCTGGCTCGCGAGCAGGGCCGCCGTGAACGCCGCGGGATGGTGATGCTTCAGCCAGGCCGACACGTAGACGAGCAGGGCGAAGCTCGCCGCGTGCGACTCCGGAAACCCATACTCCCCGAAGCCGCGAATCTGCCCGAACACCGCCTCGGCGAATTCGCGAGAAAGCCCCCTCGCGAGCATGCCATCGACGAGCCTGCGGTGAAACTCGTCGATCACGCCCGGCCGGCGCCAGGCCCCCATCGCACGGCGGAGCTGGTCGGCCTCTCCCGGCGTGAAGCCCGCCGCCACGACCGCCAGCCGCATCGCCTGCTCCTGGAAGAGCGGCACGCCGAGCGTCTTTTCGAGCACGCCGCGAATCGCGTCGTTCGGATACGTGACCGGCTCCTCGCCGTTTCGTCGCCGAAGATACGGATGGACCATGTCGCCCTGGATCGGCCCCGGCCGCACGATCGCCACCTCGATCACGAGGTCGTAAAAGC
>CAZPEM010000003.1:44780-59538 GCA_964585575.1 uncultured Chitinophagaceae bacterium | reverse complement strand
CCTATTTGCCGGTCATCCGGCCAAATCAACAGCCGGTCATCCGGCCAAATCAACAGCCGGTCATCCGGCCAAATCAACAATAGCCCCGAGGGCGGGTACCGTCGCCTCCCAGCCGAATGTTTTTCCGAGGTGCTCCGCCAAGGCCTTGGCGGCCGGTGGCTCGCCGTGCACGAGGAAGGTCTGCTTCGGGGCTGGCAGCCCGCCGAGCCAGCGGACGAGCTCCCGGCGGTCGGCGTGGCCGGAGAGGGCCTCGACGCGGCGGACGGCCGCCCGCACGGGGATGTCGCGGCCGTGGATCCGCAGCATCTTCGCCCCGTCCACGAGGCTGCGGCCGCGGGTGCCGATCGCCTGGAAGCCGGCCACGAGCACGGTCGTCTTCGGATCGGGCAGTCGGTTGGCGAGATGGTGGAGGATGCGTCCGCCGGTCATCATGCCACTCGAGGCGATGATGATGCCGGGGCCCTTTTTGGAATTGATCGCCTTCGACTCGTCGGCCGACCTCGCCATGTGCACGCTCGGGGCCACGAGCGACTCCGCGACCCCCTCGAGCCTGGCCTCGGTGAAGTCGTGCTCCGCCACGTGCTGGCGGAAAACCCGCGTCGCGTCGACCGCCATCGGCGAATCGATCCAGATCGGCACCTCCGGCAGCCGGCCTGCGGCCATGAGCGTCCGCAGCAGGTAAACGAGCTGCTGCGACCGACCGATCGCGAACGACGCCACGAGCATCATCCCCCCGCGGTCGATCGCCTCCTTCGTCGCGGCCTCAAGCTCATCGAGCGGCTTCGCGGCGGGATGGTCGCGGTCGCCGTAGGTGCTCTCGAGCACGAGGTAGTCGCACGGGGTGGGCGGGGCGGGATCGTTGTAGAGCGGCGCGTCGTAGCGGCCGACGTCGCCGGAGAATACGATCCGGGTCGGGGCGGCGTCGCCGTCCTCCCGTGCCTCCACCTCGACGAACGAGCTGCCGAGCATGTGGCCCGCGTCATGGAAGCGGCAGCGGACACCCGCGGCGGGCTCGAACCACGTCCCCCGCGCGACCGGCGAAAGCTGCCGCAGCACCCGGTCGACATCCTGCTCGTCATAGAGCGGCAGGGCCGGCTTGTGCACCGAGAATCCCTTGCGGTTGGCGTACTTCGCATCCTCCTCCTGGCACTTCGCGGAGTCGTAGAGGAGCAGGCCGAGCAGGTCGGCCGTCGGCGGCGACGTGAAGAGGCGGCCGCGGAAGCCCTCGCGGGAAAGCCGCGGCAGCCAGCCGGAATGGTCGATGTGGCCGTGGGTGAGCACGACCGCGTCGATCGACTCGGCGGGCACGGGAAAGCGGTTCCAATTCAGCTCGCGGATCCGCTTCTCCCCCTGGAAGAGCCCGCAATCGAAGAGCACCCGGCGATCGCCGACTTCGAGCAGGTGGCGGGAGCCCGAGACCATCCCCGCGGCCCCCAGGAATCGCAGTCGTATCATCGGTCCTTCTCCGTGCGTGTCATGCCCTCGATCACCATCTCGCCCGTGTCGATCCGCAGCCCTTCGAGCCGGCAGGTCATGCCGCTCCCGGGTATGGAGGGAATGTACACGAGAAGCACCGGCCGGCCTCCGGCCTGCCGCATTTCCGTCACTGCGCCAAGCGGCGAAATACGCTTCGCGATCTCCCGTAAAATGAGCCCCCGCGGCACCGGCAGCGGGCCGATCCCGGCGCCGACCGCGGCGATCTCGAACTGGTTGATCTCGCGGAGGGCGACCTCCACATCGATCCACGCCACGGCCGACGCGATTCCGTAGCCGACCCTCGCGGCGGCCTTGATCCGCTTCGGCTCGAAGGCGACCAGCGGCCGACGAATGCTCGCGGGCAGAAGCGATGGATGATTGCGGGGCAGGTCGAGATCGAGCCAGGCGTTCACCTCCTCATCGGCGATCACCGCCCCCCACCGGCCGGGCTGGCCGAGTCCGCCGTGGACCGCCGACACCTGCGTCACGAGCCGACGGGCGGCCTGCTCGCGGTGGGGTGCATCGGACTCCGCGGCAGGCACGTAGAACGCCGGTCTCCAGGCCGCGACGAAGCCGAGCAGGCCCACGACCGCCATCAGCCCGAGCAGAAGCCCGACGAGAAGCCGCCGACGCCCAATACGAAACGTGCCGCGACGTTCCGAATCCACCCCGCTCATGCCACGAAGCAACGGCCTTCGTTGCTTCCGCCGATCCTGCCTGCCGTGGCGGGCTCACCGTCCTGATCGGCGATCTCGTCCCGGATCACACGGACGTCGTCGGGCGCTTCGATCCCCAGGCGGACCTTGTCGCCGCTGATGCGGACGACCGTCACCACCACCGACCCGCCGACCACGATCCGTTCGTTCAGCTTCCGGGACAAGACGAGCATAGGGAGCCTCCGTGCGTTGATTTCGAGCCACGAGCATGGCAGTGGAATGTACGGATGTCAAGCATCCCGATCCGCGGTGAGAAAAGCCGCCTGTGCCGATCGGGAAGACCTGCCTGCCATGTGAGAAATCGGCGAGCGAGGCCTGCGAACTGTGGGAAGGATGTGCGGCCACCGTCGGTGACGGTTTCGCACGTCGCGACGCGGTCGCGAGTTTCACTGAAGCTTTCGCGCGTACTCGGCGAGAGGCACCTCGCGGGCGACGGCGATGCGGGCCGAGGCTGCCTCCACGCGGCGGTGGTCCGACTCGATCCACCGCGGGTGGAGCTTGTGGACGCTGCGCAGCCGCTTCGCCGTCATCTTCATGCCCGCCTTGATGCCGGAGGCCGCGAGCGCCGAGCCGGCCTGCGATGAATCAACCTCGAGCGACACCTCCCGCGGGATGCCACCAGCCGATGCGACCTTCTCGTTGATCGCGATGCGGGGGAAGGGGGGAAGTCCTCCGGGCTGCATGAGCGCCTTCAGCAGGATCGCCGTGTCGGCGAACTTCCGGTAGGCCGCCGCGGCTTCGGGCGAGGGTGCCTCGTCGAAGGCGACGGCGTAGCGGACCCGCGGGCCGTGGAGCTCGATCGCCTGCTTTTGCGAATCGAAGCCGTCGGCGAAGTCGGAGCCGCCGGCCCACCGCACCACGTCGTCGTCGGCCTTCCTCGCCCAGGAGGCGAGCGACGCGGAAAGCTGCGAGAGCGACTTCGTCGAAATCGTCGTCTTCACATTCCGCTTCACATCGACGATCACGACCCGTTCCCGGTCGGGATCGTGGAGGACGAACTCCTCCGGCTCGGCCGCCTCCCCCTCGTCGTTCACCTTCGCGGGGGCGAGGAAGTCCCAGGCGACGCGATCCCGAAGCAACGTCAGGCTCCGCGAAGCCGGCTCCTTGCCGTCGCCCACGAAGATCTCGCTCTCGACACGGCACTCGACCGGCGGCAGAAGCGCGGGTTCATCGGCCCGCGCCGCCGCCGGCCAGAGCGGGTAGGCCGCCAGGGCGAGAACGGCCACGTCAAGCAAGGAGCATCTCATGCCGGAAAACTAGCAGACGCCCGCCCGCCGGCCCTACGGCAAAATTGGGGCGATACAAGACCGCGGGACAGTCGGTCGGCGACCCGCATTCCCTTGGCTCACGCCTGGGAGCTTCTATGCGACGGCCAAGCGCGGCGGTTTCGCCGATCAAAGTCACGGCCCGCACAAGGCTCGGGGCCAGGTGCGGGCCGTGGGATGTGTGCCGCGGGGAGAGCGGGCTCTGTTCTCAGACGATGGTCACCGTCACGGGGTGAGGGTCACCGTCACGGACGACGAGGGCGTGAACGCCGCGTTGCCGACGGTATTCACGGCCCGGACGGACACGTCGTAGGTGTTATTCTGCCAAGGCCCGCCCGACGAATCGACCGTCAACTGGATGTCAGTGCCCGGCCCTTGCGAGGGATTGTCGAAGTCCCTCCAGGTCGGAGTGCCCGCCAGGGCATTCGTCGTGTACTGGTAACTCACCGTCAATCCGCCGTCGTTCGTCGGGGCGGTGAAGCTCACCTTGATGCCATCGGGCGACGTGGTGGCCAAAGCCGAGAACGTTGCCGGAGCCAGCGGCGGGGCCACGACCTTCACTGCCGAAGGAGTCGTCCCGGTCGCGCCGATCGCATTCACCGCCCGGACGGCCACCTGGTAAGTGGTGCCCAGGACCAGCGCATTGCCCGCCGAGTCCTTGGTCAGAACGACGTCGGTGCCGGGGCCCTGAGCGGGGTTGTCGAACCGCCGCCAGGTCGGCGTTCCGTCCGTGGCATTCGTCGAGTACTCGTAGAACACCACCGGCAGACCGCCGTCGCTCGTCGCAGCCTGGAACGTCACGAGAATGCCCGCGGGGCGGACGTCCTGGGACTTGGCCGAGAAGCCCGGGGGAGCCGAAGGCGGGTTGTAGGTCTGCGGCGAAATGGGTGCGGGCGTCTGTGTCGCCGGCCGCGTCGGCACGACCGTCACGTAGCTGCCCGTCGAGAGCAGGCCCGTCGCCGCGAGCGAATTCGGGTCTGTCGACGTCGCGTCGTTCCAGAAGGTGCCGTTCTTGCCCGGCTGTGCCGCCTGGAAGTAGCTGTTGCTATTCAGAGCCAGGAGCCGACCGGCCACGTTGATCGCCACGGGCACCCGTTCGGTGACGTTGCCCGTGGTGTAGGAGCCGATCCGGCCGGCCACCGTGATCCGGTGGACGTTCCCGGCAAAATTCAGGTTCGCGACGAGATCCTGACCAACCCGCAGGTTGCCGTTGAAGTTGCCTCCAAACTGGAGCGTGTCGGTCTCGAACCGGCCGACGTTGAACCGGGCACTGCTCCCGGCACCATTTCCGATCAGTGTCACCGTATCAACGCCCGCAAACGCGTCGAACACGCCCACGTTCAGAATGCCGTCGAACCGGCCGCCGATGCTGAAGTTTTGACCGCTGCCCCGCCAATCGTTTACCCGTTGGGCCACGATCCGCGAGGCCTGCGATACGTTGCCGTCCACGAAGAACCGGAGGCTGCGGCTCGTCGTCGAGGCGTCGAAGTTACCGCCGACGTCGATCTGCGTGTCTTCGCCGGAGGAGAACGAGCTGCCCTTCAGCACCGAGCCGCTGACGTCGAGCAGGAGGTCGCTGTTGGCCGACTGGGCCACGCCCCGCCAGTTGCCGTTCTCGACCTCGATATCCACGTCGTCGTCAGCGAGCACCGTGTTGTCGAGGGCGTTGCGGCCGACAGTCAGGCTGACATCGTCGCCCGCGGTGATCCTGTTTCGCAGGAAGCTGCCACCCACGTCGACCGTGACGCCGCTCGCGGTCGCCGTGAACTGCGACTCCGTCACGTTGCCCTTCACGTCGATCGACACATCCTCGCCAGCCTGTGCGGTGCTCTTTGACATGTTGCCGTCTACGATCAGTGTCACATCGTCGTTGTCGCCACCCGTGAAGCCACTGTTGGTGACGTTGCCCTGCACGGCGATCGACATGTCATTGTCGAAGGCGTGGAATCGCGAGTTGCGGATGCTGCCCCCGACGTCGAGAGTATGGTTCCCGTCGGCGAGGATCGCGGAGTTGACGATGCTGCCGCCGATGTCGAGCGACACGTCGGTCTCCGCCGTGATGGAAGCCCCGCTCACGTTGCCATCGATGTTTCCGTCAACGTCGCCGCCCGATATCAAGGCTCCGGCGAAGTTCTTGACGATCGTGAGATCGGTGTCGCTGCTAACCGCGATCGTCGCACCCTTCAACACACTGCCAGCGACGCCGAGCGAGAGATCGTCTTCCGCATTGACCCGGGCCGTCGCCGTGAGGTTCCGGCTTACGGAGAGCGTGATGTCGCCGCTGTTTGACCCGTCGCCGGCGACGGCGTTGATCCTGCCCGCGAAGTCGCCCCTGACGGTGACACCCTTCGTGCCGACGAACGGTTCGATCGTCGTCTGCCCCACCCACGAGGTCGCGTTGAGCACCGCGTTGGCGCCGACGCCGCGGTCGAAGAGCCAGCTGCCGCGGGCGTGACCCGACAGGTTCACGATGCCGTCAAACGGCTGGGCCACGAGAACGCCGGCGTTGAAGTCGCCCTGGCTGGTGAGCTGGAACTTCGAGTTTGTCGCCGTGGGCAGCGTCTGCGGGCCGATGACGAGCCCGCTCTTATCCGTCGCGGAGCCCACGAACATCCGGCCGTCCACCGAGGCGTTGGGGTTCGAGCCCAGGATCACGGTCGCGTCGAGCACGTCGCGGATGCCGATCGTCGAGTAGGCGACCAGGCCCTGCGAGAGCAGGATGCCGAGATCGGGGATCAGTTGGTCGTTGACGGTCGTGTCGGCACCGACCACGCGGTCGACGAACAGGCCGCCCACCTTCTGGTTGACGTTCGAGAAGTTCACACCCACGAACGAGGTCAGCACGAAGTAGGGCTCCACCGTCGTGGCGAGCGTCAGGGCGCCAGCGGTCGTGCCGGCAGGCGTCGAGTTGTCGATCGTGACCGTGGTGAGGTTCGTGGTGCCGTCGAACGACGGGGCGGCGTTAACCGTACCGAAGATCGTGCCGCCAACCGGGCTGCTCGGGGCGAGCGGCGTCAGCGAGACGAATGAATTCTGGGTCCAGGTGGCGGTCTGGTCGCCCTCGACCGTGAACGTGCTGCCCGGGCCGGTCTGGTTGAAACCGATCGGCGGATTCGTGGTGATGGCCACGTTCGTGGGAAAGCCGCGGACGGTGTTGATCCCGCGGATCACGTTCGTGGTGGTGATCTGACCCAGCTGCACGATGCCGTCGGAGCCGTAGGGCACCGGGTTGGCGGTCTGCACGATGGCGCTGACCGTCAGCTGAAAGTCGGGGCTCGCATCGACGATCTCGATCGTCTGGATGTCGGTGCCGTCGGCGACGCCGGCACCGCCGTTGAAGATCACCGTGCCCTTCGTGCCCTCGATGGAGACCGTCACGAAGTCGCCGAGGTTGGCGATGCCGGTGGGCGAGTCGGTGAACGAGCCGACCGTCGTGCCGCCGATCGACAGCGGCGTCGTGATCGCGAGGGCCACGCGGCTTTCGAGTTGATCGATCGCCGGGGCGAAGCCAACGCGGCGGCTGCGGCGACGAGCGGCCGCACGATCACGGCTCCAGAGGGTGCGAACGAGGGAACCGGATGCCGCACGGGCGAACGTCGAGATCGACATGGTTTTTGTCCTTTGAAACATCAAACGGAAAGAACCGGGGGGTTCTGTGGAAAGGTGATCGGTTGGGGCACCTGCCAAAATTGACAGAGGCTGGAAAGGTTACCCGCGGGATCATCTGCATTCAACTCTTCCGGTTAGGCAACCTTTGCGGGCACGCGAATTGCCCGCACGGTTCGCCCAAAAGACGCGGAAACCGGGGGCCTGAACGCGTGCGTTGCAACCACCGAGGGACGAAAGGAGCGGCGTCCCCTGTGTTCAGATCCAATGCTTCAGCCCCAGCGGCTGATCAAGGCGTCGGAATCTCAATATAGACCTGAGAGCTGACCGGCGTAGCGCCGATCGCATTCACAGCCCGCACATTGACGAAGTAGCCAGGAGGCCCGGCCGAGAACGGATTTCCGAGCGAATCGACCGTCAGGGCGATGTTCGTGCCCGGGCCCTGGGACGGCGTGTTGAACCGCCGCCAGTTGGTGCCTTGGTCGGTCGTGTACTCGTAGTAGACGATCGGCAGGCCGCCGTTGCTCGACGGGGCGTCGAACGACACGTTGATGCCGTCCGGACCGGTCGTCGGCGACGCCGAGAAATTCTGCGGCGCGGTCGGAGCGGTGTAGGTCTGCGGGCCCGGGGGCGTCGGCGCCGGCACCGTCTGCCGGGTCGGCACGACCGTGACGTAGCGGCCGGTCGTGAGGATGCCGGTCGCCGCCAGCGACGGGTACGCCGTCGTGGACGTCGTGTCGCTGTAGAACGTGCCGCTCACCCCAGCGACGGCCGCCTGGAACAGACTGTTGCTGTTGAGGTAGAGGAGCCGGCCGGCCACGTTGATCGACACCGGGATCACGGTGGACACGGAGTTGCCGTTGTCGAGCGTGACCTCGTACGACCCGACCGTGCCCCCGATCGTGATCCGGTCGACGTTGCCGCCAAAGTTGAGGTTCGCCACGAGATCCTGGAGCACCCGCAGATTGCCGTTGAAGTTGCCGTTGAAGAAGAGGTTATCCGTGTCGAACCGGTCGACGTAGAACCGGGCGCTCTTGCCCGCCCCGCCGCCGATGAGCGTCACGTCGGCGTCAGCCGGCGCCGCGTCGAACTCGACGACGTTCACGAGGCCGTCGAACCGGCCGCCGATCCCGAAGTTCGGCGTCCCGGTTTCCTGCCAGTCGGTCACCCGCTGGGCCACGATCCGCGAGGCCTGCGAGACGTTGCCGCCGACGAAGAACCGCAGGTCGCGGCTCGTGGTCGAGGCGTCGAAGTTGCCGCCGACGTCGATGACCGTGTCTTCGCCCGACGAGAACGAGCTGCCCTTGAGCACGGAGCCGCCGACGTCGAGCAGGAGGTCGCTCGACGCCGACTGGGCCACGCCCCGCCAGTTGCGGCCGATGTCGAGCGTGACGTCGTCGTCGGCGATCACCGTGTTGTTCAGGGCGTCGCGGCCGACGGTCAGCTCGACATCATCCCCGGTCACGATCCTGTTCTTGAGGAAGTCGCCACCCACGTCGACGGTGACGTCGCCCGAGGTGGAGTTGAACTGCGAATTCGTCACGTTGCCCGTCACGTCGACCGACACTTCGCCGCTTCCGGCGACTGCGGTGCTGCCCGACATGTTGCCGCCCACGATGACCGACAGATCGTAGTCGTAGCCGATGGCGAAGCTGCTCTTGGTGACGCTGCCCTCCACGTCGATCGACATGTCTTCTGACTGCGTGTAGAACCGCGAATTCCGGATGCTGCCCCCGACGTCGAGCGTGTGGTCGCTGTAGGCAAGGATCGAGGAGTTGACGACGCTGCCGCCGATCGAGAGGGAGAGGTCGTTCGACGCCACGATCGAGCCACCGCTCACGTTGCCGCCGATCGATCCGTAGAGGTCACCGCCAGCCGTCAACGATCCGGCGAAGTTCTTGCTGATCGCAATGAACGAGTTGCCGCCGCCCGCGACCGTGGCACCCTTCAGGACGCTGCCGAGGACGCTGAGCGAGACGAAGTCGCCGCCGTTGACGCGGGCCGTCGCCGCGAGATTCCCGCTCACGGTCAGGAAGATGTCGCCATTGTTCGGTGCGTTGCCGCTGGTCGCGTTGACCGAGCCCGCGAAGTTGCCATTCACCGCGATGCCCGGCGGACCGATGAACGGGAGAGCCACGGTCTGACCCACCCACGAATCGGCGTTCAGGACCGCGTTGGGGCCGACGCCCCGGTCGAAGATCCAACTGCCGGTCGCCGCGCCGCCGAGGTTCACGACGCCGTCGAATGGTTGCGTTACCAGAACGCCCGCACCGAAGGGCGCCGGGCCGCCGGTGAGCTGGAACTTGGAGTTCTTCGAGGTCGGCGTGTTTTGCGGGCCGACGAAGATCACGCTCTCGGGCGTGGCGAACTCGACGAACATCCGGCCGTCGACGGAGGCGGAGTTCTTGGTGCCGAGCAGCACGGTCGCTGCGAGTTCCCGACGGATACCGATCGTCGAGTAGGCGAGCAGGCCGTCGGAGAGCAGGATGCCGACGTTCGACAACGGCACGCCGTCGATCTCCGTGTCGGCCCCCTCGACCACGTCCACAAAGAGCCCGCCCCCTTCCTTGAGATTCAGGTTCGAGAAGTTCACGCCGACGAACTGGGTCAGCCGGAACTCGGGCCGGATCGCCTCGGCGAGCGTGAGGGCCCCGGCGGTCGTGCCGGCAGCCGTCGGGCCGGCGAGCGTGATCGTGGAGCGGTTGGTGTTCGCGTCGTACGCGATCGCATTCACCGTGGAGAAGGTCGGGCTGCCGACGGTCGTGTTCGAGAGCAGCGGCGTCGCAGTGACGAGCGTGCCGACCGGGAAGACGAGCGTCTGGTCGCCCTCGAGCTCCATCGTGGCACTGCCCGGTGTGGACTGCGTGAAGCCGAGCGGCGCGAGAGGGCCCGAGATCGGGCCGGCCGCGAAGTTCGCCGCCACCTCGGCCGCCGAGAGAGCGCGATCGTAGATCGCGAACTGGTTCATCGAGCCAATGAAGCCAGGATCCACGGCAAACTGCGATCGGCCGAGGAAGTTGTTGATCGCCTCGATGCCGGAGAGGTTGACCCCACCGAGGTTGGCGGTTCCGACGAACGTGCCGTCGATGAAATAGGTCATCTCGTCGGTCGCATCATTGATCGTGACCGTGGCAAGGTGCTGATTGCCGTCGTTCAAGACGACTCCGGTCACATCCCTCTCGTTCACCGAGCCGGCCTGGGAGATTCCGACCTCGCTGCCCGTGCCGTTGAATGGCGTGAAGAACAGGTAGTTCTGGTCGTTTCGCCCGAAATCGAAGCCGCGGCCGTACGCACCCGTGCTCGCCGACGCCGTGAACCAGAGTTCGAACGTGGCCGCGGTCGAGCCGTCGGGCAGAACACCATCGGGCATCTGCATGTACTGGACGTTCGCGCCGGTGGCCCCGGAGTTGTCGGCCAGGACGAGGCTGCCGCCCGAGACGCTCGCGCCGTTGAAGAGCGCGCCGTCGGCCCCGCCGACCAGGTCGCTCACCGTGCTGCCGCTCACCGTGCCGTCGTTGAACGTGTAGAGGTGGATCGCGGAGGTCTCGATCTCCTGCGGCGCGGCCGTGAGCGTGAGCGGGCCGCGGACGGTGTTGATGCCGCGGATCACGTTGGCGGTCGTGATCCTGCCCATCTGGATGACGCCGTCGGATGAGTAGGGGACCGGATTGGCGAGCGTGACCGACGCGGTGAACGTGAGCTGGAAGTCGGGGCTCGCATCGACGATCTCGATCGACTGAATGTCGGTGCCGTCGGCGACCGAGGTGGACTTGGAGTCCGTAACGCCGTTGAAGATCACCGTGCCCTTCGTGCCCTCGATGCTCACCGTCACGAAGTCGCCAAGGTTTGCGACACCGGTCAGGGCGTCGAAGTACGTGCCGACCTCGTTGCCGCCGATCGAAAGCACACCCGTGATCGCGAGGGCCCGGCGGCTCTCGAGCGTGTCGATGGCGGGCGAGAAGCCGGCACGCCGGCTGCGGCGACGCGCGGCGGCACGGTCACGGTTCCAGAGGTTGCGGAGGAGGGAACCGGTTGCCGCGCGGGCGAACGTCGAGATTGACATCGTCTTCAGATCCTTTGGAAGTTGTTTTCCCTGGCTGCAAAGAGCCGGGAAGAGACAGTAGGGTGATCGGTTGACTGAGATGCACTCATTCACAATTTGGGAAAGGCTATCCCTGGGATGTCCCATTCGCAACTCTCCCGGTTAGGCAGACTTTGCGGGGTGGGGCTGGCGAGCGATTCATCCCCCGGCAAGGAGCCCACCGCGAGATCGAGACCGCGGTTCTGGCCAAAGATCAATGTTCCCGAGAGACCGGCTTGCGATACGTGTGCCTTCTAGGCATACCTGGGCATGCGTTTTGAGTGGAAATCGGAAAAGAATGCTTGGCTGCGTCAGCACCGTGGAATTTCAGTCGATGAGATCGTCGTCCATTTCGGCCGCGGCGACATCTGGAAGACTAGTCCGCATCCGAATCGCCGAAATTATCCGCACCAATCGATCGCCTTCGTCGTTGTCGACGACTACGTCTATCTCGTGCCGTTCGATCTGGAGGGAGACGTGATCCATCTACGGACGATCATCCCGAGCAGGAAGGCGACGCGACAGTACCTGGCAGACAAGAGGAGGCGGCCATGAAGCGAAACAAGCCCCGGCTGAATCAGCACGAAAGGGAGATCGTCGAGGCCTTCGACCGCGACGAACTGGTTCTTCACGATCCGACGCCGGCGTTCTTGGCACGGCTTGCGGAGGCTGCGGAAAACACCACCCGCAAAGACCGTCGCATCAACATCCGACTGTCCGACCACGACCTTGCCGGCATCCAGCGAAAGGCGGCCGAGCAGGGGATCCCATACCAAAGTCTGATCTCCGGGCTGATCCACCAGTTCGTCGAAGGGCAGCTCGGCACACGACCGGACGGATAATCGAGATTGACCCGATCAGCCAAGCGGCGACGCGACCGGGACGACGGTCACGTACTCCCCAGTCGTGAGGGTACCGGCGGTCAGCGGGCCCGCGTGCGAATCCGCTCGATCTGCCGGGCGAGCTCTTGCGAATAGCCGGGGTCGTCGGCGAAGGAATTGTCCACGCAGCGGTGCTCCCGGCGAAACCGCTCTGCCCGCTCCCTCGCGGCCTCGCCGACACGGGCGATGAAGCGGGCTTCTTCGGCAAGGCTCACGAACCCGGTCGCTTGCGGGTCGAGGCCCGGCAGGTCGAGGCTCGCGAGCGACTCGTCGCCCGGCAGGTAGCCCGCCGCGAGATCGAGCCCCCGCTTCTGGCCGAAGATCAAGGTTCCGGAGAGCCTGGGGTTGATCTCGAGCACGGCGAGGCCGCCGTCGGCCGTGGCGAGCAGATCGACGTCGATCCCGCCCGTCCACTCAAGCGCCTCCGCGAGCGAGCCGAGCACGCGGAGAACCTCCGGATCGTCGGAGCGGGTCGCATGGGCTGGGGTGCCCCCGGCCGACATGTCGTACGCCGCACGAAAACCGAACGCGGCCACCACCCGGCCGCTCTGGCAATAGCCCGTAGCATCGACAAAGTCGCCGAACACGGGCGCCTGCACCTGCAGCTCGCTGTCGGCCGGGAGCGTCGCCGCCACTCGGCCGATCTCGGCGGCGCTGTGCAGCGGGATCACCCCCTGCGATGCCATGGTGCCCGACACCTTGAGGAAGCAGGGGAACCCGATCTTCTCGCAGGCGGCCGCGAGGCCGTCGAGGTCGGTGAACTCCGTGCGTGGAGTCCGGATGCCGAGCTGACGGCACAGCTCGATCGTGCGGTTGCGGCTGCGGACGAGCCTGGTCGCCTCGCCGCCGCCGGTGACGAACCGCGGGGCGGACGGCCGTGATTCGGTTGGAAACAGCTCGTTGATCCGGGCGGCGATCAGGGCGTCGTCGTCGGAGATCGGAACGACGAGGTCGATGCCGTTGGCCTCGACGAGCCTGAAGATGGCCTCTGCGAGGCCGTCGAGCGTGTCGCGGCGCGGATAGCGGGCCACGCCGGCGACGAATCGGCTCTTGGCATGGAGCGACGGCTCATCGAGAGACAGCAGGTAAACCCGGTGCCCCCGCCTGCCGAACGACTGGATGCACGCAAGCGCCGACTGCCACGCCTCGCTCGTCACGAGCACGTTCAGGGGCTTCTGAGTGGTCACGCGTGCTTCTCGCTCATCAACGACGGGGCGATTCCGGGGCTCTGATTTCTGGGCTCTCATGGAAGCCAGCAGCCGCTTTCGCGAATCGCGTCGTACATCGCATCCGGTGCAAGATCCGCACCGTTCGGCCAGCGAATCACACCGTCAGCCACAGCGACCTGCGCAAACAACAGGTCGTCACGCAGGGCTTCGAAGAGGGTGCCATCGACGAATCGCACGGCGAGCGTCTTGCCGGAGCCCGCGCTCACCGCCACTACCCGCCATGGAGCCTGCCGCCATGGAGCCTGCCAACGAGCCGGCGGCGTCACTCGAGCGGCGGAATCGGCTTCGGTGGCATGAGACGGCTGCATAGTCGAGCACGACCTCTTCGCCCCGCATGGGGCAGGCTGCCTCGGATTATATCCAGCGTTTCGATAGCGATCACCGCTTCGTACCCGGCATATGTGGCATGAAAGTGAGGAGGACCGTGCTCTCTCCAGAACATCTCGATCACGATGCCAAAAACGTGCTGATCGACGGCATTCAGAAAGCATACGTATGTATACTTTTGAGGTCCATGCCATGAGCATGGTTCGCGTCGCGAACGGTTGACCGACTCTCGCGGCATATGTACGTTAATATGTACAGAAAGGAGACGGGCTCATGGATGCCATCACCTACACCGCCGCTCGCGCCAACCTGGCCCACACGATGGACCGCGTGTGCGAGGACCACGAGCCGTTGATCATCACGCGAAACGGGCAGCAGTCCGTGGTGATGATGTCGCTGGAAGACTTCAACTCCCTCGAGGAAACCGCCTATCTGCTCCGTGCTCCGAAAAATGCCCAGCGGCTTCTGGAAGCCATTTCCAGCCTTGAAGGCGGCCGCGGGAAGGAGCGGAGACTGGCGGAATGAAGCTGGTCTTCGCGGAGCAGGCGTGGGAGGACTACCTCCACTGGCAAAAAGCCGATCGGAAACTGCTCGAGCGGATCAACGCACTCATCAAGGAAACGGCCCGGAACCCATTTGAAGGCACCGGCAAACCGGAGCCCTTGAAACACGCCCTGGCTGGCTACTGGTCCCGCCGGATCACCGACGAGCACCGCTTCATCTACAAGGTCGCCGGCGACTCGCTCCTGATCGCCCAGCTGCGATACCACTACCGCTGACGAACGGGCACGTGGAGACCCAGGCCGGTTTTTCCGGTGGCCGGTTTCCGATGGCTGACTTTTGGGACCACGTCAGTTAATAAACGGCGGCGCGACGGGGACGACGGTCACGTACTTCCCGGTCGTCAGAGTGCCCGTGGTCCGGAGGCTGCCGTTGCGGAAGTTGCCGATCCGCTTGCCCGAGTCGGTCGCCTCGAACCAGCTGTTGGAGTTGAGATAGAAGAGCGAGCCGCCGACCGTGATGTCGGACAGCACCTGCCCGCCGATCGTGATCCGCTTGAGGTCGCCGGTGAACTGGAGATCGGCCACGAGGTCTTGGAGCACCCGGATGTTGCCCTGGAAATTGCCCTGGAACACGATCGTGTCGGTCTCGAACCGGCCGACGTAGAACCGGGCCG
>CAZPEM010000003.1:0-44680 GCA_964585575.1 uncultured Chitinophagaceae bacterium | reverse complement strand
TTGCCCTGGAACACGATCGTGTCGGTCTCGAACCGGCCGACGTAGAACCGGGCCGACTTCCCGGCGCCGCCGCCGAGGATCGTCACGGTGCTGTCGCCCGGGGAGGCGTCGAACACGCCCACGTTGACGATGCCGTCGAGACGGCCGCCGATGAAGAAGTTCGGCAGGGGCGTGAGAAAGTTGGGGGCCGTCTGCCACGCGCGCACTTCGCCGGCCACGATCCGCGAATCCCTGGCCACGTTGCCCTGGACGCGGAACTGGAGGGCGTTCACATCGACGACGCCGTTAAAGTTGCCGGTCTCCACGTTCACCGCGGCGTTGCCGCCGGTGACGAGTGAGCTTCCCTTCTGCACCGAGCCGCGCTCCACGTCGAGGAACACGTTTGCAGAGGCCCCCTGGATCGATCCCTGGAAGTTGCGGCCGATCGTGTATCGCCGCTCCCCACGATCGGACTCCCGGCTCGCGAACTGCACGCCGCGGGCATCGCGGGCGACGTTCACGATCGTGTTCGCCTCTTCCCTGGCGTAACGACCGACGACCTCGCTCTTGAGCAGATCGCCGCCCACGTCTAAGACGAGGTCGGGGCGCGTGAAAAAGCCGCCGTATTCTCCGTAAAAGACCTTCGACCGCGAGACCGTTCCGTCCACGTCCAGTGATACGCTCTCGTACGCATCCACGAGCGAGGAGGTCATGGTGCCCGCGACGGCGAGCTCCACGGGTTGGTCTGCCGCCGTGAACTCCGACCGCGACACACTGCCGTCGATGCGGCAGCGAATGCCCGCACCGCCAATCAGGCGGGAGTTCACGACGTTGCCCCCGATATCGAGGTCGATCGCATCGGTGCCCGATCGCAGCATGGAGTTCGAGATGTTTCCGCCGACGGTGCCGCTCACGCCGTAGAGGCCCGAGAGCGTCGAGTTGGTGATCGAGCCCGTGACCGCCAGTTCCACGGAGCTGCCCCCAGTCATGGTGGCGCCGGCCACGTTTCCGCCAACCGTGGCGCGGACCGTGTCCGCCGAGACACGCCCGGCGAAGTTCCGGGCCACGACGAGCGTGGTGTCTTCTTCGGAGTTGATTTCCGCGCCGGCCTCGACGCTCTGGGCGTCGAGGTTCATGGCGCCGGCCGCGTTGATCCGGGCCGTGCCCTTCACCGCGCCCCCGACCGTGAGCGAGACGACGCCATTGGTCGCGTTGAGCGTGCCGGCGAAGCCGCGGCGGGCGACTATTCCCGGCGGCAGGTCGTAGCCTTCGGTCAGGCCGTCCCACTTGGACGCCTTCAGGACCGCCGACGGGGCGACGTCCCCATAGAAGAGCCACGAGCCACGGGCAGGGCTCTGCAGGTTGACGGTGCCCGCGAACGGGCCGCGGAAGGCGACGCCCGCGTTGAACGGCCCGCCTCCGCCGAGGATCTCGAGCCTCGAGTTGCTCCCGGTGCTGCCCGCGTTGTTGACGAAAATGATGCTGTCGGCCGTCGCGCTCTCGATGAGCAGCCGGCCGTCGGCCGTGCCGTTGTTCTCGGCGCCCAAAACCACGATCGCGTCGAGCTCTTCGCGAATCGCGATCGTCGAGTACGGGCTAAAGCCCGTCGTGAGCATGATACCGAGATTGTCCTCACCGCCCGTCACGCGGTCGACGAAGAGGCCGCCTCCCTCGGAGAAGTCCCTGCCCACGAACGACTCGAGCGAGAACCGGATCTCGTCGCTCCTCGCGGCCGTCGGGCCGCCTACCGGGAAGAGATCGTCGGATCTGACCGTGTTGATGCCGCGGATCACGCTGTCGGCCGTGACCCGGCCGAGGTAGACGGTATCAACGCCGTTCTTCGGGCCGATCTCGCTGGTCGCGATCCCACCGGCCGACATCAGCATCGTCGCCCCGACGGTGAGCTGGAAGTCGGGGCTCGCGCCGGTGATGGCGATGGAAGCAATATTGTCGCCGTTGTCCACGATGCCGCCGCCCTCATCGCGAAACACGGCCGTGCCGGCCGAGCCCGTGATCGACACGACCACGAGGTCGCCGGTGAAGTCGGTGAAGCTGCCCACGGTCTGGTCGCCGCCGATCGAGAGCGTGTCGATCGCAAGCGCGATCCGCGACTCGAGCCGGTCGACCGCGAGGCGGGACTTCCCAGGGCGACGGGTGCGGCGGGCGGCGGCGGCGGGGCGGCGGGCGAAACAGGAAACCGGCATGGGGAACGAGCTCCTTGGTGGCGCGGGAGAGGATTCCCCCGGAGAAGATCCTCAACCCTACCCCCGCGATGCCGCGCACGCAAACGCCCGGGAGGCCACAATCCCAACTTCACCCAGCCCTGCCGGGGGGGCCGTGCGAGCAACCGTCAGGGGTGCCGGGAAACGAGCGGGAACGACGCAGGATCCAAGATCGACTGAAGCGACAGGTCGATGTCGAGCAGCGGCCAATAGAGATGGTCCGCCGTGGGTCTCTCGACGGTGGACACCTGCTCGATCGTACCGCTCTTGAACCAGGGAAAATGCTGGAACGAAAGGAAGTACTCCTCGTCACCGGCCAACAGCCACAGGCCGTGCCGCGACACGTGAGACACTTCAACCGGAAAAGTGACGGTTCCAGGCATCGACGATCTCCTGATAGTGATCTTCAACCAACTGACGCGCCTCGCTCACGACGTGAGCCGCCAGTCCCGTCTGCATCGCGAGTTCCACCCCGGGCGTGAGCCAAAACTTGGCTTCGCCGTCCGGATGGGCCACATGCACATGCATCCTTGATTCCTCGCGAGAGAAGAAAAAGAGCCGGAAAGGCCCTTCACGCAGAACCGTCGGAGTCATGGGCTCGCCCGTGGAGAATGAAAATGATTGTACGCTCCGGGATGCCGGGGGATCACGCCGGCAGCCTTCCCTCGAACGCCCCCTTCATCGCGGCGAAGACGCTCTTCCAGTCGTCGGGCCGCGGCTGACGGAAGAGCCGCATCGACGGGTACCAGGGGGAGCGGTCGCCCGCCTCGAGCCACCGGAAATCCGGGTTCGCCCCGATCGCCACCCAGACCGGCACGCCGAGAGCCCCGGCGAGGTGCGGGATCGAGGTGTCGCTCGTGATCACGAGATCGAGATTCGCCATGACGGCCGCGGTGTCCATGAACGCGCCCGCCGACTCGTCCACGTCCTTCCCGAGCTCGACGAGTGGAAAGAACGGCTGCGTTACGGGATCAGCGAGGTGGTCGCGGCCTAAGCCCTTCTGGAGGCTCACGAGCGTGACCTCGGGCAGGAGCGCGAGCGGCGCAAACGCCGCAAGCGGCACGGAGCGGAAACGATCCCGCTTGTATTTCGGGTTGCCCTGCCAGGCGATGCCGATCCTGCGGCCCGGGTGCCTCGCGAGAAACGCCTTCCACTTCGCGACGAGCGCGGGATCGGCCGAGAGATACGGCCCGCCGTCGCCGAGTGCGTCCCCCTCGATCGCAAGCAGATGCGGCAGAGAGAGGAGCGAGGCCTGCAGGTCGTGGGCGGGAAGCGGGCTTCCCTTCGCCACGAGCTCGTCGATCCACGGGCAGCGCGAGAGCAGTGGCACGAGCGGCGGCTGGCACTCGACGACGACGCGGCCGAACCGCTGCCTCGCCGCGCGGGCGAAGCGGATGAACTGGAGCGTGTCGCCGAGGCCCTGCTCGCACCACACGAGGAGCGTCTGGCCGGGCTTTGCCGAGCCGTTCCAGACCGGCTTTTCCCACGCCCGCGTGCCGGCCGCCGGCAGCTTCTTTCGCCACTCCCACTCGGCAAATCCCCGTCGCCAGTCGCCCCGCAGCATCCAGGCCTGCGAGCGGTTGAAGTGGGCCCAGGCATGGGCGGGATCGACCGCCAGGGCCTTCTCGTAGCAGCCGAGGGCCTCGTCGGTGCGGCCGAGCACGGCCAGCGACGCGCCGAGCGAGTTGTGGTATTCGGCGTCGGCGGGATTGGCGGCTATCGCGGCGTGGAATTCGGCAATCGCCTCCTCGTGCCTGTGCATCTCCGCGAGCACGGCGCCGCGGTTGTGCCGGGCGTCGGTGTGGCTGGGGTCGAGCCGGAGCGCCTCCTCGAAGCTCGCAAGCGCCTCCGCGTGCCTGTCGGTCTCCGAGAGCAAAATGCCGAGGTTGTTGTGGGCCGCCGCAAACGTCGGGGCCATCGCGATCGCCTGCCGGTAGCAGGCCTCGCTCTCGGCGACGTTGCCCACGTCCCTGAGCGCGACGCCGAGGTTGAGCCGGGCCTTCGGGTCGTCGGGCTGCTCGGCCACGGCCTTGCGAAAGAGCACGACCGCCTCCTCGCGGCGGCCGGCCGCGTGCGCCGCGATCCCCTCCGTCATGAACCTCGACTGCGGCCGCGGCGCGAGCCGGCCCGCGGCGGTCGCTCTGGCGGCGACTTCCGGCGGCTCCTCCGGCTCGGGCACTGGCTTCCCTTCGAGGGCATCCTGGAGCGGGCCGAGGTGCCGCTCGTACCGCTTCCAGCGGGCCACCGACGAACGATAGAGCGGCTTACGCACCTGGAGGTTGCTTGCCGTCTTCACCCGGCGGTCGAGCGTGTGGAAGTCGAGGCAGCGGTCGGACCACTCGAGGCCGGCATGGTCGAGCATCCGGCGGGTCCAGCCCTCGGCATCGTCCACGAGCGATTCGTAGGGCACGTCGAGGATCCGCCCCGGGAACAGTTCGTGCCAGTGGGCCATGAGCCGGTCCTTGAGCCGGTGGACGAGCCCGAGATCGCCGAGGTCGTTCGTGAAGTTGAGGGCGGCACCGGTGAAGTTGTGGAAGAGGCAGGAGACGCAGGTGTCGCGGGGATCGCGGAGCGTGTGGAGAATCTTCGCCCGCGGAAAGAGCGCCGCGATGAGCCCGACGTGAAGGAAGTTGATCGTCGTCTTGTCGACGATCCGCGCGGGCCAGCCGCCTGGGACCTCCCCCTCGGGCCGGCCCCGCGCGGCCGACTCGTGCCCCTCCGGCCGCGCTCGCGCGGCCGAATCGTGATAGTAGGTGAGGATGCGTTCGGCGGCGGCGGCGAGGGAGGCCGCACTCGCACGGAGCATCACCCGGGGATAGGCCGACGGATCGTCGGCGTCGATCCGCCCCCCGCCGAGGGCGACCGCCGCCTGCACGATCTCGTCGGTCTCGCCGGCCCCGTGGACGAGCGGGTGGCTCGCGAGGATCTGCTCGACGAGCGTCGTGCCGCTGCGGGGCATGCCGACCACGAAGAGCGGCTGCACTGTATCGAGGCGTTCTGTGTCGAAGCCGCTCGTCGCCATCCCGGCCACCGTCTCTCGGGAAAACGCGTCGCGGGAGAACGTCTCTTGAATCGCCTCGACGAGCCTCGCATGGGCCTCACGGAAGAAGCCGAGGCCCGCGCGGCGGTCGATCGCCCGCTTGAGCCGGCCGCTTTGAACCGCGTGGACGATCCCCTGATCGTGGTCGCCCGCGCGGTCGAGCGCGGCGGCCGCGGCCATGTGGAGCAGCTGGCGGGACTCGGCCGCGAGATCATTCCGCGCAAGCAGCGCGTGGATCTTCCCGATCGCCTCGTCGCCAAGCCTGTGGTCGGTGACGGTCGCGAGCGAATAGATCGCGGGAAAATTCTGTGGGTCGCGTTCGAGCACCTCGAGGAACTTCGCGATTCCCTCCGCCGCACGGCCGGTCGCGACGAGATTGTTGCCGAGGTTGTGGATCGACGGGAGGTAGCCGGGGGAGAGGGCGAGCGCCGCCTCGAGGTGGGGCGTCGCCTCCTCGTCGCGGTCGAGGGCCTTGAGCGCGAGCGCCAGGTTGTTGAGCGCCTCCGGCGAGCGGGGTGCGAACCGCACGGCCTTTTCCAAGAGCGGCAGTGCCTCCTCGGGGCGGCCCGTGGACACAAGCAGGTCGCCGAGGTTCACAAGCGCCCCCGCGTCGTCGGGCGATTTCGCAAGCGCCCGCTGCAACAGCGGCTCCCCCTCCGGCTGCCGGCCGAGCTGCTTGAAGAGCACGGCAACATTATTGAGCAGATCGACGTGGTCGCCCGCGATCGCAAGCGCCGCCCGCATCACCCGCTCCGCCTCGGCAAGCCTGCCGAGACCCATGAGCACGAGGCCGAGGCTGTTGGCCGCGTCGGGCGATCCCGGCGCCGCAGCGACGGCGCGGCGGAGCACCTCCTCGGCCTCGGCGAGCCGGCCGAGATCCTTGAGCACGATGCCGAGGTTGTTGAGCGTGGCGGCGTCGGTGGGGTCGAGCCTGATAGCCGCCTCGAGCGGCGCGACGGCCTCGGCGAGCCGGCCAGCCTGTGCCCGCATCACGCCAAGCCGCCGCAAGGCATGCACGTCCTTCGGATCGGCGGCGCACGCCGCGGCGACGGCCTGCTCGGCGGCCGCCGGGTCGCCGGTCTCGGAGAGCAGCGTGGCGAGGTTCTTCGAGGCGGCGGCGTAGGCGGGCGCGAGCCTGACCGCCTCGCGGAGTTCCCGGATCGCCTCCTCCCGCCTGCCGAGCGACCTTAGCGCGATCGCCAGGTTCGACCGGTAGGACGCGTCCGCGGGCACGAGCCGCACCGCCTCGCCGATGAGCCGGACCGCCTCGTCGTGCCGCCCCTCCTGCTGGGCGATCACGCCGAGCAGCTGCATCGCGTCGGCCCGCGCAGGGTCGGATGCGAGAATCCTCTCGTAGATCCCACGGGCCTCGGCGATCCTGCCGGACTGGTGGAGGCGGATCGCTTCGTCGATATTGTCCATGCGTCGAGTCTACTTCCCGAAACGTCGACGAGCAGCGTTACAGGAGCCTCATCCGTGGGCGATCCCGCGATCGGTGCCAGTCGACCGTACGAGCTCGGCGTGGGGCGGCGGCCTGCGCGGCGGACCTGGAAGGACCGGCTCCGGGCCCTGCTCGTGGGCGCAAGCGGCCAGCGGATGCTCGCGCGGGGCGGCGACGTCGCCCGCCTCCCCGACGCCCTCGTGCAGACGCGGCAACGGCTCTTCGGCGTCGAGGCCACGCTCGCCCTCGCAGCGAGCGGCCGCACGCCGAGGGAGCGGATCGTGTTTCGATCGCAGTACGGTGAGGATTCCCTGATCTGGGACCTGCTCGGTGGCCAGCTCGAGGGGCTCTACGTCGAATGCGGCGCCTTCGACGGGCGGACCTACTCCGTGACGAGCTGCTTCGACGCGATGGGCTGGGACGGCCTGCTCGTGGAGGCAATTCCCGAGCGGTTCGCCGAGTGCGGCCGCAACCGGCCGCACGCCGTCGTCCGCCACGCCGCGCTCGGCGGCCCCGGCCGGCCGCCGACGGCCGAGTTCGTCCACGTGGCCGACACCGATGGAGGGATGCTGTCATACGGGACGACCACACCGGCGCACGAGCGACGCACCGCGGCCCACACCGGCACACGCGTGACCGTGCCGGCCACGACGATGGACGCCTTGCTCGAGGAGCACTTCCCCGGCCGCCGGCTCGACGTCGCCGTGATCGACGTCGAAGGAGGGGAGATCGAACTGCTCCGCGGATTCACGCTCGCGACGTGGAAGCCGCGGCTGCTCTTGATCGAGGACAACGCCCGCCTCGACGACACGCCGCTCTCCCGCGTGATGGCCGCCGAGCCCTACGTGCAGATAGGCTGGCTCAACGTCAACCGCGTCTACGTCCACCGCGACGAGCGGGCGATCCTCGACCGCGCTGGAAAAACGACATGACGGCCGATCCCCTCGCTGACGTCGTCACCGGCCAATACGAGAAGTGGGTGTATCCCGAGCCGATCCGGGACCTCCCCGCCTGGCTCGCCGGCAACTGGCAGTGGTTCGATCCCAGCCACGCCCACCGGATGTTCTGGCCCGACCGCGACTACAAGCCTGATCTCGACATCCTGATCGCCGGCTGCGGCACCAATCAGGCGGCCGTCTTCGCCTACACGAACCCCGGGGCGAAGGTCGTGGCGATCGACGTGAGTAGTTCGTCGCTCGACCACCAGCGGTTTCTGAAGGAGAAGTACGGCCTCAAGAACCTGGAGCTTCACCGGCTCCCGATCGAGGAGGTTGGATCGCTGGACCATGAGTTCGACCTCGTCGTCTCCACCGGCGTGCTCCACCACATGGCCTCGCCCGAGGTCGGCATGCAGGCGCTCGCAGCGTGCCTAAGGCCCGACGGCGTGGCGGCGATCATGCTCTACGCGCGGTATGGGCGGATCGGCGTCGAGATGCTCCAGTCGATGTTTCGCGAACTGGGCCTCCGCCAAGACGAGGCGTCGCTCGCCGTCGTGCGAGCCGCGATCGCGGCGCTGCCGCAGGACCATCCGGTGAAGAGCTACATGGCGGTCGCTCCGGACCTCACGTTCGACGCGGGGCTCGTGGACACGTTCCTCCATGGCCGCGACAGGAGCTACACCGCGGCCGACTGCCTTGATCTCGTCGCATCGGCCGGGCTCGTCTTCCAGGAGTGGTTTCTGAAATCGTCGTACTATCCGCCGGCCGGAAGCGCTGACCCGTTCCACGCCGCCGTCGCGGCGCTTTCCGAGGAGCAGCAGTGGTCGATCATGGAGCGGGTCAACACCCGCAACGGCTGCCACTTTTTCACCGCCTGCCGCCCGGAGCGGCCCCGCGAGACCTACCGGGTGGACGTCGCGTCGGAAGCGTTCCTCGATCGCGTGCCCCTGTTCCGTTATCGGTGCGGAACTCGAGACGCTGAAGTGTTTCGCCACGACTGGAAGACGCCGCTCGATCCCGTGCAGCAGGCGCTGATCCGGCAGGTGGACGGCCGCCGCACGATCCGCGAGATCCTGGCCCTGACCGGCCCGCTCGTTCCCGATCGGACCTCGGCCGACCTCGAGCGCTTCGCCCGCACGTTCTTCCGCTCGCTCATGCAGCTGGATTTTCTGGCCCTTGGGCTCCGGCCCATCGGCCGCCCGGCGGCCGCGACATGAACACGGAGCCTCACGGCATGGCCGCGAATGAACGGAGTCGCCCGCGAATCTGCCTCAACATGATCGTGCGCAACGAGGCGCACATCATTCACGAGCTCATCGCGTCGGTCGCGGCCCGCATCGATTCCTGGGTGATCGTCGACACAGGCTCGACCGACGGCACGCAGGAGGTCATCCGCCGCCTGATGGCGGAGCGGGGCATCGCCGGCGAGCTGTTCGAGCGGCCCTGGCGAAACTTCGGCAGCAACCGCACCGAGGCGCTGGAGCTCGCCCAAGGCCGCGGTGACTACATCTGGGTGATGGATGCGGATGACGTGGTCACCGGAGCCATCGACTTCAGCGGGCTCACCGCCGACGGCTACTCCGTGCGGATCCGCGACGGCGCCCTGTATTGGCGGGTGCAACTGTTTCGCAACGGCGTGCCTTGGCGGTACACGGGCGTGCTCCACGAAGTGGCCGTCTGCGACGTGCCCCACACCCAGAAGCGGCTCGAAGGGAATTACGGCATCGAGTCGCGTCGCCTGGGCGCACGGAACCAGGATCCACAGAAGTACGCCCGCGACGCCGCGATTCTGCAGGCGGAGGTCGATCGCAACCCGAACGACATGCGGGCGATCTTCTACCTGGCCCAGAGCTACTTCGACGCCGGCGACTTCGCGAACGCCCGCAGGTGGTATGCGCGTCGCGCCGAGATGGGCGGCTGGCACGAGGAGGTCTACTACTCGCTCTACCGCGTCGGCTTGGCGATAGACCGCGGCGGCGAATCGTGGTCCGCTGCGCAGGATGCGTTCCTGCGGGCCTGGAGCTATCGGCCCACCCGCGCCGAGCCGCTCTACATGATCGCCCGGCACTACCGCGTGGCCGGCGACTACCGGCTCGGCCACCTCTTCGCCGAGCAGGCCGCGCGGATTCCACTGCCGACGAACGATGTGCTCTTCGTGCCGGCGGATGTCTATGAGTGGCGAGCGCTCGACGAGCAGGCGGTCTGCGGCTCGTGGATCGGCAAGCAGGCCGAGGCCTTCGCGATCTACGAACGGCTATTGGCCCGCACCGACATCCCCGCGGAGGATCGCACCCGCATCACCGCCAACCGCGACCTCGCGGCGAAGAACATGGCAGAGACCGCAGCGGCGCGATCCCACGCCGCGGCTCCGACGGCCGCCGCCGACACGCCGCTGCTTCGGGCCCTCGCCAGACGGCTCCAGGTGCGCACGACCGCCAGCGGCCAGATCCGCATGCCCGCGGTGCCGGCCCTGCTCGACGAGTGCCAGGCGATCTGCCTGCGGACGTTTTCCGCGCTCGGCGTGGAGTTCACGCCGGAGCAGACGACCCGCCTCCGCGAGGTCCTCGCCGGCCAGCTCGCCGCCGCCTATGCGGCGTCACCGCGGTCGGAGATCGTGGTCACCTACGATTCGCCCGTGGGCCGGCAGATCAACTGGCACGTGAAGGCCGAATGGGCGAGCCTCCAGGCCGCCTACGACAGCTGGGTCGCCACGCGCAAGCCCCCGTTCTTCGGCACTGCCCCCGACGCCCGCGTATGGTCGCTGGCGAACGAGGCGGCCGCCCCGCGGGCCTGCCCTGTGCTCGACATCGGCGCCGGCACGGGCCGCAACGCCCTCGCGCTCGCCCGCCGTGGCCACCCGGTCGATGCGATCGAGATGTCGAGCAAATTCGCCGCCATCCTTCGCGATGAGGCCGCGCGGGAATCGCTCCCTGTCCGCGTGATCGAGCGCGACCTGTTTGCGGGAGCTGGCGACCTGCGAAGCGACTACGGGCTGGTCGTGCTCTCCGAAGTGGTAACGGACTTCCGCGATGCCGGGCAGCTCCGGCGGATGTTCGAACTCGCCGCGGCATGCCTGGCCCCGGGAGGACAGCTCGTCTTCAACGTCTTCCTCCCGCGGGTCGGCCACACGCCGGATGATGCCGCGCGGCAGCTCGGCCAGCAGGTCTACACGTCGATCTTTACCGCTGCGGAGGTGACCACGGCCGCCGCGGGACTGCCCCTCGAGCTCGTCACCGACGACTCGGCTCACGACTACGAGCAGCAACACCTGCCTGAAGGGGCCTGGCCGCCGACGGGATGGTATGCCGACTGGGCAAGCGGCCTCGACGTGTTCGACCTCCCGCGACACGAGTCGCCGATCGAACTCCGATGGCTCGTCTATCGCCTCTCTTGCGAGTGATAACAAATAGCCGTATCATGTAATCATGATTCGCACTCAAATCAGCCTTCGGGAGGAGGAGTACGCCGCGGCCAAAGAGGAGGCGGCGCGGCTGGGGATTTCGCTGGCCGAACTGCTGCGGCGTTCGCTTCGTCGTGAGCTGCCCGCTGCCGGGCGGCCTCCGTGGATGCGCTACGCCGGGATTGTCGAGTCGGGCGACCCGCGGTCGAGTCAGAGAATCGACGAGATCGTCTATGGCCACAAGTCCTGAAGCCTACGTCGACACCTCGGCGTTCATCGCCTTCATGGATGGCTCGGATACGCACCACCCCCTGTTCGCACGGCTCTTTGCGACTCCGCCGCGGCTGGTGACCACGTCGCTGGTCGTTGCTGAGGGACACGGCTGGTTTCTGAGGCGATTCGACAGGACCCGGGCGCTCGGCTTCATGGCGATGGTGGAGATGCTTGCGCCGCTCGTGATCGTGCCGGTGGCAGCCAAAGAAATCGCGGCGGCTACGAAGCTGATGCGCCGATTTTCGGATCAAGACCTGACCCTGGCCGATGCCGTGGGGCTGCATCTTATGGGCGTTCGGAAGACCAAAAACTGCTGGTCCACCGATCGTCATCTGCGGCTCGCCGGCATCCCGTTGGTGATCGACCAAGCTTAGGGACGAGCAGCGGGGCAACACGCTCACGGAGTATCCGCCCGGCGCGCGGGTGTTTCTCATGACCCGCTCGCCCCTGGCCGCCCAGATTTGGTGGCTGGAACCTTTTCCTGCGCGGTGAGGTCGTCACTCCGGGGGCAACGTCGCAGAGCCGGTCGCCCCAGTGCTTCCGGTCGCGCCGCCGACCGACGACCCGCCAGAGCCACCTTGGCCACCGAAGGCCGAGCCGGATCCGCCTATCAACGTCGCATCGCCGCCGTCGCCACCATTGCCGCCTTTGCCGGTTCCGCCTGTCGCAGAGCCGCCAGTACCGCCGACACCGCCAGCCACGGTGCCACTCCCGCCTGTTGCATCGCCACCGTTGCCGCCGCCGCCGCCGTTGCCGGTGGCGGAGTCGCCGCCGGCACCACCGGCACCGCCGATGGCAATGTTAGTCAGACTGGTCGCGTTACCGCCCGCTCCGCCAGCGCCGCCGTTGCCGCCCAGGGTTCCACCGGCGCCGCCCGCACCACCCACTCCACCGGCCGCGAAACCCGTCTCGAAGTCATTGCCGCCATTGCCGCCATTGCCGCCATTGCCGACCGCTCCGCCGGCGCCGCCAGCGCCACCATTGCCCGCGATGCCGCCAGTGCCCCCAGTGCCGCCACCGGTGGAGTAGCCATTGCCGCCATTGCCGCCGTTGCCGCCGGAAGTGGCGGCGGTGCCGGAGGAGCCGTCCACGCCCGCGCTCGCTCCCGTGCCGCCCGCTGCACCACCGGATGCGCCCGCGCCAGCCTTCCCGGGATCGCCGCCGTTGCCGCCGTTCCCGCCAGTGATTGTCGTTGCGTCGCCGTCAGCGCCGTTGCCGCCATTGCCACCGAGGCCGGCCGCACCGCCGTTGCCGCCATCGCCGCCATCGCCATCCATGCCCGTGCTGCCAGTTCCAAGGGCCGTGCCACCGACGCCGCCAACGCCGCCGAGGCCACCCATGGCGCCGTTGCCACCGGTGCCGCCAGAGCCACCTTTGCCACCAGCGCCGAAGCCAGCCGAGCCGGCGCCGCCGTTGCCGCCAGCGCCGCCACCGCCGCCATTGCCGGCCGCGCCACCATTGCCGCCGTTGCCAGAGATCGATCCGCCGAGGCCGCCATTGCCACCATTACCGCCGTCGCCGCCAGCCGTGCCATTGCCGCCCGCCGTTCCCGCGAGGCCAAACGGACCTGTAACGCCGGCCGTACCCGTGGCTCCAGTAGCACCATCGCCGCCGTTGCCGCCCTTGCCGCCATTGCCAAGTGAGCCGCCATTGCCGCCCGCGCCGCCATTACCGCCGGCATCACCAGCATTCGTGGGACTGAAGCCGTCGCCGCCGTCGCCGCCGTTGCCACCGCTCGTCGCAGCGGCGCCCGTTACGCCAGCTGCCCCCAACGTGGAGCCGATGCCGCCAGAGCCGCCAGCGCCAGCCTTGCCGGCCTCGCCGCCGTTGCCGCCGTTCCCGCCATCGGGCGACACAGCGCTGCCGGCCGCGCCTTTGCCGCCGTTGCCAGCCACGCCTGCGTCGCCGCCATTGCCGCCGTTACCGCCGACGCCTGTGGCTCCGGCTGTGCCACCGCCAGCCGCGGTGCCACCAATGCCGCCATTGCCGCCGACGCCACCCGTGCCGCCAACACCGCCGTTGCCGCCATTACCGCCAGCGGACGACGCCGGCGTGCCCGCCGCGCCGTTGCCACCAACGCCGCCGGTTCCACCGTCGCCGGCATTGCCAGCAGCGCCGCCAGCGCCGCCATTACCTGAGATCGATCCGCCACGGCCGCCAGCCCCGCCATTGCCGCCGTTGCCACCAGCTTGGCCCGCGCCGCCAGTGCCACCGTCGGCAGCACCAGTCCCGCCCGTCGCGCCGGTCGCACCTGCAGCGCCCGCAGCTCCATCGCCGCCGTTGCCGCCGTTGCCGCCATTGCCGAGCGAGCCGCCGTTGCCGCCCGCGCCGCCGTTGCCGCCAGCATCACCAGCATTCGTCGGACTGAAGCCGTCGCCGCCTTTGCCGCCGTCGCCGCCAGAGCCGGAAGCGGTGGCACCGGTCGCGCCATTCGCGCCCGCGACGCCGCCCACGCCGCCGGTGCCTTTCGCGCCGCCAACGCCGCCAACACCAGCCTTGCCAGACTCGCCGCCGTTGCCGCCATTGCCGCCATTGGGAGTGGATGAATCGCCGTCGGCGCCGTTGCCGCCGCTGCCGCCCAAGCCCGCCGTGCCGCCGTTGCCGCCGGCGCCGCCATTGCCATTCGTGCCCGGGGTGCCCACTCCCGCGCCGGCCACGCCGCCGGCACCACCGGCGCCACCAGCGCCGCCGTTGCCGCCCGTGGAGCCGTCGACACCGTTGTCGCCAGGATCGAGGCCGTTGTTGCCGTTTGCACCAATGCCACCGGCGCCGCCATTACCGCCCACGCCGCCATTGCCACCGTTGCCGTTCACGCCCAAGGCGCTCGCACTGCCGCCCGCCCCACCCAGGCCGCCCGCGCCGCCAGCCGTGCCGTTGAAGCCCGTGGCACCCGAGAGCCCAGTGCCGCCTGCGGCGCCATCACCGCCGGCGCCACCGTTGCCGCCACGGCCGCCGTTGGCTCCCTGGCCGCCCGCGCCGCCCTGGCCGCCGTTGCCGCCCGCGGTCGTCGAGTCGCCGTCGGCACCCGCGCCGCCGGCGCCGCCGTTGCCGCCGTTGCCGAGATCACCAACGGCGCCCGTGGCTCCGGTAGCGCCGATTGGGCTGACGCCTCCTCGCGGGCTCGTGCTGCCGGTGAAGCCTGCGAATACGAATGTGGCCGTGCCGCCCTTGCCGCCCGTGCCGCCGAGGCCGCCAGAGCCGCCGTTGCCGCCAGCGCCACCGTTGCCGCCCGACGCGCCGGCCGTCGCACCATCGGCGCCAGCCGCGCCATTGCCGCCGTTGCCGCCATAGCCACCCGTGCCACCCTTGCCGCCGTTGCCGCCGACACCAAACACCTGGCTACCGTTGCCGCCCTGGCCGCCGATGCCGCCCGTCGCGCCAATGCCGCCAGTCGTGCCTGCGTTACCAGGTCTCACGCCATTGCTGCCGGCAACGCCCGTCGCGCCCACCAGCCCCGCGCCGCCAGTGCCACCGAAGCCCGCCAGCACACCGCCATTGCCGCCCGTGCCGCCCGGCAGGCTCGCCGAGCCATCGCCACCGGCGCCGCCATTGCCGATCCAGCCCGCGTTGCCACCGACGCCGCCCACGCCGCCCTTGCCGCCGTTGCCATAGATGATGCCGCCGTTGCCACCGGTCGCACCGGCCGTGCTGCCGGCCACGCCATCAGCGAAGAGTTCCTGCCCCGACGTCGAGGCGAGATCGCCCGCGCCCGACGGCGCCACGACCGTGAACGCCTTGCCGAAGTCCCGGAGGTTCACCGTGATCGACAGCCCCTCGTACAACGGAACAACGATCTGGCTCACCAGCCCCTGGTTGTTCACCACCACGGTCACCGGCACCGCCTCGTTGCCGAACACGGCGGCGTAGCCCAGCGGCGTCAGCTCCGAGAGCGGCAGGATCGCCGCGAGCGTCGACTTGCCGATCTGCGCCTCGTACTGCGTGCCACCGGCCACCGGAGTTCCACCGAACGAGTTCAGCGGGAATGCCAGCGCCGAGAGCGCGTTCCGTGGCGTGAGGCCCGCGACGAGGCTGTTCGTCGTGATGACCGCCATCTCCTGGCCCTGCGTCGCCGAGTTGAGCACCACCCACTCTGTGCCCGTCGCGCCGAGCATCGCGGCATTCGTATACGTCTTGCTGCCGATCTGCCGGAACTCGGTCGACTGCACGGGCGACACGTTGCTCGCCTGCACGCTCGCATCGAGATCCGTCAGGCCGGTCTTCGTGTTCACCGAACCCGTCGAGTCGATCGCCACGCCGTTCACGGTGATGTCGATCGTGAACCCGTACAGCCCGCCGTTCGCCGCCTTCAGCGCCGCCAGGCCAACCGTCGAGAACACCGCCTTCAGGCCCGGCGCCGACGTCACCACGCCGCCGCTGCCGACCAGGTTCAGGTCGCGGATGTTGCCACGCGCATTGTTGGCGATCTGGTTGTTGGCAAAAATGAACGAGCCGCCCGAGTTCCCCGTCGCCCGGATGCCGAAGCCGCCGTTGAAGATCACGCTGTTGCCCGCGCCGGCGCCGCCGAACCTCAGGTTCTGCGCGCCCGACAGCAAGACGCCGTCACCGAAGTTCTCCGAGAACGAACTCCCCGAGATGAACGTGCCCCGGTAGGAGCCAGGGCCCACTTGCAGCCCCGTGCCATTGCCCGTGCTCACGACGTTCGTGATCCGCGAGTTCTGCGACCCGCCGACGAACTGGATGCCCGCCCCGCTGAAGCCCGTGATCGTGCTCGGCGGCGACGCCGGCGCCGCGAAGACGACGTTGTTGACGCCCTTTCCGATCACCAGACCGTTCGTCACGGGCGCAGGAACGATCGCAAGCGGCACTGGAATGCCGCCGTCGAGGTGGATCGCCTTGGCGAATGTCACGCTCGCCGCCCTCGAGATCGTCAGCCCGGCCAGCGGCGCCGTGCCGCCGACGGTGCCGGCGAACGAGATCGCCTTCGGCGTCGAGAGCGTCAGCCGGGAATCGCCGTCCACCGTGTCGGTGAAGCTGATGGCGGTGCCGGCCGTGAGCGCGACGTTGCTGACCGGCGCCGGCGGCCCAGCGAGCGTGAACATATTGCCGACCAGAACCGGGCCGGAGTAGGTCTGCCACCCCCTCGGCGTCGTCACGTTGGCAGCCAACTGGATGCCGGCGCCCGGGTCGGTGCCCCGCGTCGTCAGGCTCACTTCGCCCAGCTTCTTCGTGGCGATCGGACCCGCGACCACGATCCGGTCGGCGATGCCGGCGCCGGTATCGATCGTGAAGCCCTGATTATTCGCCCCCTTCGTGACGGCACCGAGATTGATGCCGCCCGCCCCGATCGTGACCTGGTCGATCCCATCGCCCCCGAGCACCGTGATGCCAGAGAACCGCGGGATGAGCGTCAGGTCCACCGTGATCGTGTCGTCCACGATCGTGATGCCGGCAATCGGGGTACTGCCGCTGCTGATCGTGCCGGACGTCACGGCCGTGATCGTGACCGCGTTCGCGGCGTACGTCGTGCTGAGGCTCTCGATCGTCGCGCCAGCAACGTCGAGCGCGAGCACCACACGGTTGTTCGCCAGGCTGACGATGATGTCGTTGGCCGCCAGCACGACACGCTGCTCGAGCGCGTCGAAGCCGTGCACGCTCGGCTGGGACATGGCCGACCGGCCGCCGTCGAACTGCGAGGAGAACACCTCGCGCCGCCGAAGCCGGCTGGTCACCCGCCGCCCCATCCGGCCACTCGTGAAAAGCGTCCGCAACAGCGACTGGATCGAAAACGATACACGGCGGCGGATCATCCGCATGGGTGGGGCCCTTGTCCTTGCCTGGTGGGATCGGTCGCGAGTTCGCACTGACGCTGACGGTCAGAGAAGCTAGGTCAGGCTACCCGAGCGACCGCGACGGCCCAAATATTTTGTTGCTCCACCCCCGATCGAAGGGTGCGGCCGGCGCCCGTGAACTTCGTCGGTGAGTTTTCCGCGCAACCCCTCCGGCTGGGGCATCGGGTAATGTGTCGCCTGCGGCGGCCGGAAAATCGCTCCCGTCCATGATTTCATGTTCCTCTCCGACCTGCTCGTCGTGTTCGCCGTGACCGCCGCGGTCGTGTTCGCCTTCGGGCGGGCGCGGGTGCCGAGCGTCGTGGGGCTGCTCGTCTCGGGGGTGCTCGTCGGGCCGCATGGGCTGTCGCTCGTGGCCGACGAGGAGAGCGTGAGGTTGCTCGCCGAGATCGGCGTGATCGTGCTGCTCTTCACGGTGGGCCTCGAGTTCTCGATGTCGCGGCTGGCGGCGATGCTTCCCTTGATGGCAAAGATCGGCCTGCCGCAGATTCTCGGCACGACCGCGATCGTGGCCGCGGCCACCTGGTGGTATCTCGGCACGCTGCCGCAGGCGGTCTTCGCCGGCCTGCTTGTGGCGATGTCGAGCACGGCGATCGTGATGAAGATGCTCGCCGACCGGGGGGAGACGGCCTCGCCGCACGGACGGATCGCCGTTGCCGTGCTCCTCTTGCAAGACCTGCTCGTCGTGGCGGCCATGCTCGCCGTGCCGCTGTTGGCCGAGGCGGCGGGAACGCGGCCGTCGGCAGCCGCGCATGCGGTCGGCGGTCATGCGCCCGCCGCGCTCGAGCAGCCGCCGCTCTTCGAGAGTCCGCTTATGACCGTGGCGGCCGGAGCCCTTGTCGTCGCGGCTGTACTCGTGGCGGGAAGGTATCTCGTGCCGCGGCTCCTCCACGAGGTCGTGCGCTTGCGAAACCGCGAGCTCTTTTTGATCACGATCGTGCTCATTTGCCTGGGGACCGCGGCGATCACGGGGCGGGTGGGGCTGTCGCTCGCGCTCGGGGCGTTCCTGGCAGGGCTCGCGCTTTCGGAGAGCGAGTATGGCCACCAGGCCTTCGCCGAGGTGCTCCCTTTTCGCGACACGCTCGCGAGCCTCTTTTTCGTCTCGGTCGGGATGCTCCTCGACATCCGATTCCTCGCGGCGAACGCGGCCCTCGTGACCGCGGCCGCCGTCATACCGGGCCTGCTCGAGCGGCTTTCGGCGACGGCGTGGTGCGGCCGGCTCCTCGCCGAGGGCCCGCCCGAGACGACGGCGGCGGCGGTTCGCGACCATGTCATCATCGCCGGCTTCGGCCTCAACGGCCGCAACCTCTCGATGGCCCTCGCCGAGTCGGGCGTGCCGCACGTGATCCTCGAGCTCAACCCGGAGACCGTCCGCAGACGACGGGCCGAGGGGCTCGACATCCGCTACGGCGACTGCACGCGGGCGGCCGTGCTCGAGCACGCAGGGATCACGCGGGCGCGGGCCTAAGTCATCGCCATCTCCGATCCCGCGAGCACCCGTCGGAGCGTCCGCGTGGCCCGTGAACTCGCCCCCGAGATCCAGATCTTCGTGCGAACGGAGTACGTCTCGGAGGTGGACGAGCTCCGCTGGCTCGGCGCGAGCGAGGTCGTACCGGCGGAGTTCGAGACGGCATCGTCGCTCTTCAAGCGGGTGCTCGCGATCTACGACGTGCCGGAGGAGCGGATCGACGACCTTGCTGACCGCATGCGGCTCGAGAGCTACGGGTTCTTGCGTTCGAAGCAGAAGAACCCGCCACCCGAGAGCTTCTCGACCGGCGGCGGGATCTGAGCGGCATTGGGCGTTTCTGCGGCGGCCGCCTTTTTGCCGCAGTGTCATCAGCCCTTCTTTCCTTCGGTTGACGCCCAGCCACAAACAGTGTACAAATATTCAGTATTGCTGTCTTCGTTGCCAGTCGGGCTAGCGATGAACTGTCCGGTCCGACGGTGGTAAGTATGGGCGGTTTTCATGATTCGCGTTTTCCATGATTCGCAGTTTCCTTGATTCATAGCGTCTGGGGGTAACGTATTGTCTTATCAGCTGACGCAACATGCCGCGGATGTGGTCAGCCGCCGAGGGATCCAGGCGGACTGGATCGCAAGGACGCTCGATGCGCCCGGCAGAATCGAGTCGGATCAACGAGATCCGTCGCTGGTGCATCACATCAGAAAACATCACGTCAGAAAAATTGAGGAGTTTGGCGGGCGTGCGCTTCGCGTGGTTTTCGACCCACAACCCATCCCCCCTCGCGTCGTAACGGTATACTTCGATCGATCAGTCGAGGAGCCGGCATGAAACTCAAAGTAGACCAAGCGGCAGACGCTCTCTATCTCACGATCGAGGACTCGCCGATTGCTGAATCCCAGGAGGTATCGCCGGGTGTGATCCTCGACTTCAACGCGCGTGGTGAAGTGGTTGGGATCGAGATTCTTGGGCTATCGAAGCGAGAACAAAAGCTGAATCTCAAGGAGCTCCTCTTCTGCGCCGCATGATCTCGGAGATCATCCGAGTCTGAGCACGAGCAGCTTCGCGGTCGCGACGAGGAGCACGGCCGCCATGAGGAGCCGGATCGCCGTGGTGGGCAGTCGGAACGCTGCGAGCCGACGAGCCCGCCGACTGCGGCGGCTGCCACAAGCCATCCGCTCGCAAGCGGAAACGGCCTAGCCGCCACGAGGCCGCCCGCGATGCCCGCAAGCGAGTTTGCGAGGATGAAGGGCGCCGTCACCGCGGCGATCTGCCGGATGGGTGCGGCACGCAGCCACGCAAGCACGGGCGTGAGGAAGACGCCTCCACCGACGCCCGTGAGCCCGGAGAGCATCCCAATCCCGCCGCCAAGCGGCAGGAGCCACCGCAGGCCGAACGGCGAATTGGCCGACGACTCCGGGTCATCATCGCCGCCCCGCGGCGCGACCGCCTCCCGCACGAGCCGCGCAGCCGACATGAGGAGCACCACCCCAAGCAGCGTCTCGAACGCCTGTGTCGGCAGCTTCACCGCACCGCCGATCGCGGCGCACGGCACGCTCGCGATCGCAAGCGGCCAGAAGAGGCGCCCGCGAAAGTGGCCTGCGCGGGCGAACTGCACGGTCGCGATCGTCGCCACGACCACGTTGAGCGAAAGCGCCGTTGGCCGGATCACGTCCGGCGGCAGGCCCGCGACCGCCATCGCGGCGAGGTAGCCCGTCGCCCCGGCATGCCCCACCGTTGCCCCCACCGTTGCGTAGAGCAAGGCGATCACGAACACCGCGGCTGCGAGCAAGGGGGCTACGAGCGGGCCGTCCATGAGATCTCGGTCACTCAACGGCCGCCCGGATCAGCCGAAAAGCCGGCCGCAGTCCACGACGACACGGCGGTTGGCGAAAGCATACTCTCCCACGGGGTCGGGGCGGCCGCGAGCAGGCGCCAGACGGCGAAACTGTGTCCGTGAGCCGTGGAAGCTCGGTCGCCATCAAGGGCCGGAGAACCGCGTGACGTCAAGCCTGCGGAGTCGGCGGCATACGTTTCGCAATTTCTCGGTCGACGATCGCAACCTCGCCCGCCGCATTCACGGGCATCACCCCGACGACCGAATTGAGGTCGCTGACATATCCACGGATCTGGGCACGAGTCGCAGAACGGAGCCGATCCAGCTGGACGCCCGCGGCCGACACTTGCCGCTTCGTCGTCGCTCGCTTCTCGGGGTACGTCGTCAGATCATCGACGACGATGCCGGCGGCAGGCCCCCGAACCGGCGTGCCCTCGACGGAGAGATCGCCCACCACGGCGCAGCCCTTCACGGCGGGCCCGATCCCAGCGACCGCCAGGCGGCTCGCAGCGACGTAGTTCTCGGCCGCGCGAGTCGCGACGCTCTTCGCAAACGCATCACGCCATTCCTGCGTCGAATACCGCCTGCCATGAACGACTACCTGCCCCGATACCAGTGCGTTTCGGTCCGGCGCCGTGGAGTGGGTGCAGTGCACCTTGCCGTCGACGGCGTAGAGCATTTTCAGCCGCAGTTCGGGAACGTAGAACGCCCAGTGTCCGCGGCTGACCGCATACCGCCTGCCGTCGATCTCGGCCTCGTCGCCACGCACGACGCAGCGGCCGAACGTCGCGATCCCCGGCGGCTCCGGAGGGGCCGCGTCGATCATGACATTCCGCTTGTATCGTCCATCGACGATCAGGTGCTCCCCATGGACCTCGAGCCGCAGGCGAGTCAGTAGCCGACGAACGACCTTCTCCGCGTGGATGTGGTAATGCCCCTTTTCCCGCACTCCCAATCGGCTCCGGATATTGTCGATCCCGACCCGAAGGCGTCCCCAGCCGCGGTCGATCGGTTTCGCGGCTTCCTTGCCGTAGGTGATCATGAAGATCATCCGCGACACTCCGGCGGCGATCATCTTCTGGAGGACCGTCTCGACCTCGTCAAGCGGAATCCAATTGAAGAAATTCGTGACGACCGCGGTTTCTGCGGCTGGGTACGGCGCGGGCGAGGTCGCCGGCTCACACACCGTTCGTATCCCGTAGCCGAACGCCAACGCTTTTTCCCGGGCGACGGCGAGCATGTCCGAGGAACTGTCGATGAGCGCGGCGTCCAGCCCCAGTTCGCGATAGATGTCGAGCCAGCGGCCCGTGCCGGCGGCGACGTCGATCAGTTTCGTGCCGGGAGGGATGGTCCTGAGCAGGGGCTCGATCACATCCGACTCGCGGGCCCAGCGTGCCGAATTGCCACGCACCACGTCGTAATTTGCCGCCACCTGACCGGTGTAAACCCTCTCGATCTGCTTTTTCATCCGCCCTCCCTGGTGCGATGATCCCGCGAATTCGGGCCAAACGCCACGCCCTTGTCGTATCGGGCTCCGGCACGCTGGCACCTGTCCGCATGCCGGGCCATCGCCAACCGCTCCACGGCATCGAAGATTCGCCCACACCCGGCCTTGCAGCGATCGAGGAAGCGGTCGATCGCGGCTTCCTCGACCTCGCTGAAGGCGAAGGCTCCTGGGTCGGCGACCGCGTCGGCGATCGCGTCGGCCGTGATGATGCGGGCGTTACCGAGCCCGGCATCCTCGAGCAAGGCCTCGATCTTCCAGGAGTTGCTCGTGACGGCCAGAAAAGGCGTTCTCGTCACCAGCGAGAGGCAGACCGCGTGAAACCGTCCCGTCACGTGCAGCCGTCCACGCTGGAGCCACCGCAGATAATCGCGTTCATCCACAGGGCAGATCGCACGCGGGGCACCGAGCCGAAAAACGGCGTCGAGCAGCCGCTTCCAGCCCTCCCGCAGCTGACGCACCCCCGGGGGCAATTCCGGTCGCACGGCGTACGGCGACACGAGGATCGGCAGGATACGCACGTCGCCGCCAGCGCGGCCGGCCCGCGCCAGCTGCTCCCGCTGCGTTTCGACCACCGAGTCGCCCACGTAGACGAGGTCTCGCCGCGGTAGCTCGTCAAGCAAGCGGCCGGATGAATCGGCCAGCGACAGGTCGGGCACGACATCCACGGGTCGGCCCGTCGCCTGCCGCAGTTCCTCTGCGCTCCGGGAATCGCGGGCGGTCAAGAGGTCGATCTTCTCGATGGAGTGCCGCCACGCGACGGGGTTCTGCTGGTACAGGGCGTTGATAAGGGCCACCGGCGTCTTGCCGCGGAGCGGATGATCGACGACCTCGAGGAGCCGCCGGCCGCTCTCCGCACCGTGATGGAGCGTGCCCTCGCCGTTGATGACGATGACGTCGCACGACGTCATCGCCGCCAAAAACCGCCGGTCATGCTGCCAGTCGTTCCACAGCAGGCTGCGGCCGGTGACGACGATGCCCCGGCGGGAAAGGTTCTCCTCGATCACCCGCATCACCCGGGCGCAGCCGAAGTGACGATGCCGCCTCGTGTCGTTCATGATCACGGCGGTCGGTCGCACGGCGACGTCTTCCTGGCAATCTGATTTTCTGCGACCGAACGTGCAGAGCATGGAGGGCTCTTGATTCGCGTTTCTGGAAACCTGCTTTCATCCTGCCTCCCGTGCTTCGGGTGAGCTCATCGTCACGCACGTTCACGCGTGCCCGCGATATCGAATATCAACTCCGCGAAAATCGTACAGCAGCCGTTGACTGCGAGTGAACGGCATTTTTTGGGCGCCACGTCCCGTAAACAGGACGGTCCGGCCGTTTACCGCGGCGAAGCCGCGTGTCGCTTGAGGAGCTCGAGCGGCACGATCGAGAGCGTCTTCTCGTGCGTCGCCTCGAGCACGACCGGCGGGGCGTGTCCGGCCTCGTAGGCCTCGAGCCACCGGGCCGCGCAGAGGCACCAGCGGTCGCCCTCCACGAGCCCGGGAAAATTCCATTCCGGGTGCGGCGTCACGAGATCGTTCCCCGCCTCCACCGTGAAGACGAGGAAGTCGGCCGTCATCACGGCGCAGACGGTGTGGACGCCCGCGTCGTCCTGCCGCGTGCGGCAGCATCCATCGCGGAAGAACCCGGTCATCGGCGAAAACGAGCAGGGGGCGAGCGGCCCGCCGAGCACGTTTCGCGCAGCCTCGGACGCACCTTTCCCGGAGCCGGTATTGTTGAGGGCGATCATGAAGCAAAGGATACCAGCCGCCGGGGTCCGCGAAACCGCGATCGCGGTGCTGGCGATTCTTGCGATCGCCGCCTGGGGGGGCCTCCTGCTCGCCGGGTTCGGCACGCTGCCGGCGTTTTCGACGGCCTGGAGCGGGCCGGTGTCGGTCGCAGAGCTGCCGCTCGTTTTGGCTCTCGTGATCGGCGGCGTGCCGCTCGTCTGGGACCTGCTCACGAAGCTCGCCGCCGGAACGTTCGGGTCGGACCTGCTTGCGGGGCTGTCGATCGTGACGTCGGTCGTGCTTGGCGAATACCTCGCCGGCGTACTCGTCGTGCTCATGCTCTCCGGGGGCGAGGCGCTCGAGAGCCGGGCGGTGAGCCGGGCGGGCGACGTGCTCGGGGCGCTCGCCCGACGGATGCCGACTGTCGCCCATCGCAAGAGGGATGGGTCGATGAGCGACGTGCCGCTTGCGGAGGTGGCCGTCGGCGACCTCGTCGTCGTCTTGCCGCACGAGATCTGCCCGGTGGACGGCACGGTCGTCGCCGGCCGCGGCGCGATGGACGAAAGCTACCTCACCGGCGAGCCCTACCGAATGGAGAAGGCGCCGGGCTCACCCGTGCTCTCCGGCGCGATCAACGGCACGAGCGCCCTCGACGTCCGGGCCGAGCGGGTCGCGGCCGACAGCCGCTACGCGAAGATCATGGACGTGCTCGCGGCGAGCCAGCAGGAGCGGCCTCGGTTGCGGCGGCTCGGCGACGCGCTCGGCGCGTTCTACACGCCGCTGGCTGTGCTCATCGCGGCGGCTGCCTGGTGGGCGAGCGGCGACCCCGTCCGCTTCCTCGCCGTGCTCGTGGTCGCGACGCCATGCCCGCTCTTGATCGCGATCCCCGTGGCGATCATCGGCGCCGTGTCGCTCGCGGCGAAGCGGGGGATCGTGATCCGCGATCCCGCGGTGCTCGAGCGGCTCGACACCTGCCGCACGGCGATCTTCGACAAGACCGGCACGCTCACCTACGGCAGCCCGAAGCTCACGGAGGTCGTGCCGGTTTCCGACATGAAGCCGAACGACGTGCTCGCGATCGCCGCGGCGCTCGAGCGGTACTCGAAGCATCCGCTCGCGCAGGCGGTGGTCGAGGCGGCCGACGCGGAGTCGCTGCAGAGGCTGGAGGTGCAGGAGGTCTCGGAGAAGCCCGGCCGGGGCCTCTCCGGCAAGGTCGGCGGCGACGGCGCGGGCGTCGTCCGCGACGTCGCGATCACGAGCCGCGGCAAGCTCGCGGCCGCCGATCCGGCCGCGGCGGCCGCGCTGCCGGACTCGGCCGGCGGGCTCGAGTGCGTCGTGATCGTCGACGGCCGCGCGGAGGCCGTGCTGCGATTCCGCGACGCGCCGCGGGCCGACGGCCGGCCGTTCGTCGGCCACCTCGGTCCCCGCCACGGGCTCACCCGCGTGATGCTCGTCAGCGGCGACCGCGAGAGCGAGGTGCGGTGGCTTGCCGACCTGGTCGGCATCAGCGAGGTGCACGCAGGCATCCAGCCGGAAGGGAAGCTCGAGATCGTCCGTCGGGAGATGCAGGCGGCACCGACCGTGTTCGTCGGAGACGGTATCAACGACGCCCCGGCCCTCGCCGCCGCAACGGTCGGCATCGCGATGGGCGCCGGCAGCGACGTGACGAGCGAGGCGGCGGGCGCGGTCGTGATGGAGCAGTCGCTCGCCCGCGTGGACGAGGTCTTTCACATCGGCGGCCGGCTCAGGGCGATCGCACTGCAAAGCGCCGTCGGCGGGATGGCGGCGAGCCTCATCGGCATGGGCTTCGCGGCGGCCGGGCTGTTACCACCGGCGGCCGGGGCCATGCTCCAGGAAGTGATCGATGTCGTGGCCGTCGTCAACGCGCTCCGCGTCGCCCGCAATCCGGGATCGCTCTCCGATTACCAGTGACCGACGCCCAGTGACCGACGCTGCGTAGGCTCACGCCCGGGGAATGCGGCCGGCGATCCGCAGGCCCGTCCTCGAGACCAGGATGCCGACGGCGAGCGAGAGCACCCGCGTCGAGACCGCGACGAGCCGGTCGATCTGCCGGCTCTCGCGGCGGCCGGTGGCGCACCAGGTCGCAAAGTGCTCGCAGTTGTCGACGACGGGACTGTAGCCCTCGCGGCCCACGTGCTCGATCGCCCGACGGACGATCTCCTCCGGCGGGAAGGCGGCCGGCGGGTCATCCTCGACGCCCACGGGCGAGCCGTCGGCGAACTCCTCGAGGCTCGTGCGGACGACGCGGCCACCTTCGAAGATCCGCTTCGGGTCGTCGGGCCGGGCGTGGACGACCGTGCCATCCCCGACGTCGATGCCGTGGTGCATGTAGGGAAGCAGCGTTCCCGCCAGCCATCGCTTCGCCACGAGCCTGTCGCCTGCCGCCATCTGGTCGCTCCTGGTTCTCTCCGATCTCATCTTCCCGTTACGCAGATCGAATTCTACGAGTTCTCCAGCCTGCCTTCGCCCACTCCGGGCGGCAGCCCCAAGAAGGCCGCGTCAACGTCCCGGTCCGGACGCCGCTCCGGCATCGGCGACGGTCCGCGGACGCCTTTTTCTCGGGGGCTATCATGACGACATGGGAATCTTTCAGAGCCAAGCCTCCGGCGGCGTCGAGACGGCACTCTCTCCCGAGCAGGAGGAGCGGCTCTCGCTCATCGTGGAGGCGCTTTCCGACTGCCGCGACTCGGGCGACCGTGGACCGCTCGAACGGGCGATCGGCGACAACCCCGATCTCGCCGGGCCGCTCAAGGAGCTTTGGGCGGCGATGCTCATCACCGACGCGGTGGCCGAGCAGTCGACGATCATGCAGTCGACGGCGATGCGATCGGAGGCGATGCGATCGGGCGGGCCGCTCCGCGGCGGCGACGGTGGACCCGCGGTCATCTTCCGCAAGGCCCTCGACGACGAGGAGGATGCCGGATTCAACCCCGGAGTCTCGCCGCTGCCGGCGACCTTCGGCGACTACGAGCTTCTCGAGGAACTCGGCCGCGGTGGCATGGGCGTGGTCTACCGTGCGACGCAGCGGAGCCTCGGCCGCACCGTCGCGGTGAAGATGCTTTTGCGGAGCGACCTGGCGACGGCCGCCGACCACCTGCGATTCCGCAGCGAGGCGGAGGCGGCGGCGCGGCTCGACCATCCGGGCATCGTCTCGATCTACGAGGTCGGCGAGCGGCACGGCCACCCGTTCTATTCGATGCAGTTCATCGAGGGGACGACGCTGGCGAAGCGGCTCGCGGCCGGTCCGATCCCCGGGAGGGATGCGGCGAGGCTGCTTGCGAAGGTGGCCGACGCCGTGCAGGCGGCCCACGACGGCGGCGTGCTCCACCGCGACCTGAAGCCCTCCAACATCCTCATCGACTCGCTCGGAGAGCCGCACGTCACCGACTTCGGGCTCGCGAAGCGTCTCGAGACCGGCGACTCCGTCACGCACACCGGCGCCATCCTCGGCACCCCCTGCTACATGTCGCCCGAGCAGGCCGCCGGGAGCCGCGGGGACGTCACGGCTGCGAGCGACGTCTGGAGCCTCGGGGCGATCCTTTACCAGATGCTCACCGGCCGTCCGCCGTTTCAGGCCGCGAGCCCCATGGACACGCTCCTGGCCGTGCTCGAGGCCGACCCGCCGGTGCCGAGGTCGATCAGGCCCGACGTCGACCGCGACCTCGAGATGATCGCGCTGAAGAGCCTGCAGAAGCCGCAAGAGCTCCGCTACCAGTCGGCGGCAGATCTCGGAAGCGACCTCAGGGCCTTCGTCGCCGGCGAGCCGGTCGCGGCGCGACGGGGAGGGCTCGCCGACGTCGCCGCGAGGCTCTTCCGCGAGACGCACCATGCGGTCGTGCTCGAAAACTGGGGGCTGCTCTGGATGTGGCACTCGGTCGTGGTGCTCGCGCTCTGCGTGACGACCGACGTGCTCGCCTGGCAGGGCGTCGACACACGCTGGCCCTACGTCGTGCTCTGGGCGGGGGGGCTCGCGCTCTGGGCGCCGATCTTCTGGGCTCTGCGGCATCGGACGGGCCCGGTCACCGCGGTCGAGCGGCAGATCGCGCACGTCTGGGCCGGCTCCGTGATCGCAAGCACGCTCCTCTTCGCCGTCGAGGCGGCGCTCGGCCTCGAGTCGCTGAAGCTTTCGCCCGTGCTCGCGCTCATCGCGGGTGTCGTGTTCTTCGCGAAGGCGGGAATCCTCTCGGGGGCCTTCTACATCCAGGCGGCCGTGCTCTTCGCGACGAGCTTCCTGATGTGTGCTCTTCCCGACGTGCAGCACGTCCTCTTTGGGCTCGTGAGCGGCGCCTGCTTCTTCGTGCCGGGGCTGAAGTACTTCCGGCAGCGGATCCGCGGCTGAAGATCGGGTCACGGCCCGAGATGTTCCGGCCCGAGATGTCACGGCCAGATGCGCCGGCCCTGCCGATAGACGGCCTCGAGCCGGAAGGGGCGTGCCAGGTCCGTATTGTCGAAGACAACCACGACCGGCAACGTGCTGATCGCCCGATCGAGATTGGCGAGCGTGCGATTGAATCGGGCTTCGAGCTTGTCATCCGGCACGTCGTGCCCGCCCTGCATCACCCGCATGGCAACCCGCTGTTTCGACGTCTCGGGTGAATCGATGCGAATGAATACCACGACGACATGCACTCCTCGACGCCAGGCCTCCTCCAGTTCGGAGACCTCTTCGCCGACAGGATCGGAGAGTACGGTCTCGAAAACGAAGCTCTCTTTCTGCTCGACCAAAGCGGACCGCAGGGAAGAGGCGAGCTCAGCAGCCTCGTAGGCTCTCAGCCCCATCTCGGCGGCGAGCTCGTCGGGATTGATGAACCGCAGGCCCGTGGCAGCAAGATGGGCATGAAAAAACGTCGACTTGCCCGCGCCGTTCGATCCGGCGAGCACCACCACGACGGGCCTCGCATCGAGAAGAGATCGCCAGTCCATGCGTCCCTTCACCGCGCCGCGACAAACACACGGTTGACGAACCGCCCGCGTGTGCGGGTGCCGTCTGCGTCGATCCTGATCAGCATCCCCGCCTCGGCCGGACAGGCTTCGAAATGCGGAAACTGCCGAGACTGCAGATAGCTGTGGACGCGTTCGCGGCCGATGTCCGTATCGACAGACTCGAGGCTCTCGGCCAGGGAATGGGCTGATCCGGATCGCTGCAACGCAACCGCCCGGTCGCCACGAAGGACGGGCTCGATCGACTTGCCAAGACGAGCCCAGAACTCCACCTGGCCGGCGATCGACCGCCTCGTGACGGCCCCGACCGTCCGAGCTTCGAGAACCAATTCGTCACTGAGCTTGACCGGCTGGCTCATGCCCCGATGGTAGCGTTTTGCCACCGCTGGATCAAGTCGCCGCAACGGGAGGGGGTTGCCCTTGCCGCGATCGATCCGCAGCGTCCATGTGCCGGCGTTCGTCGATGAGCGAGACCGCGCGGTCGGGATACTTCAAGGTCACCATCCGCGACAGGCCGGCGGGCTCGTAGATCGCGAAAGCGGAGCAGGGCCTGCGGTTCCTGAGGCATGTCGGCGATGAATGCCGTGCCGACCTGTTTCAACAGCGTTGACTCGTCGATCGGAGTCGGTTCGGTGGGCGGACCGAATTCCAAACGCTCCATGCGGGTGGGGATGCCGTCTGCAACGCCGAAATTAGAAGCGAAAGGTCGAGAACAAGCGTCGAGCTCAGGGCAAAACCAAAACGGTCTGCAAGAACGGTGCCGTGGTCAGTCGACCGCTCGGACTGGCCGCGGCTGCCGCTGCCGCTGCAGAAAATCTTCCGGGATCAGGAAGTCGTCGGTGGCGCTACCGTCCGGTTCGGGAACGAGTTCGAGTGTCTCGATCAGCGGAATTACGACGTCTTGCTTGGCGATGAGAGCGAGCAGGGTTTGGGGAGAGAGTTTCTTGAGGTTGGGCAGAAGGAGAGGGCCCTTGCGAGCAGCGAGGGCTTTGGCAACCTCCACGGCGTCGGGGGAGTCGAGGCTGGTAAGGCTCGGGAGTTGGCCGTCCCACTTTTCGACCTTCGCGAGCACCTTGGCCGCCTCGCCCGAGAGCGTGGTCAGGCCGTTGAGGAACAGCCAGTTTTTGTGCCGCGACAGCGACCCGCCTACCTCGTCGGAGAGCGTTGTGAGGCCGTCGAGCAACAGCGGGCCTTTTCCATAGCCGGCCAGTGCCTTCGCGGTTTCGGCATCGACCGACTTCAAGCCGTTCAAGGGCAGGCATCGTGACGCCGTCACCCTCCCGAAGCCCTTGATTTCAACCTCGAACTCCGCCCCCGGAAACCCGGCCACCAACCTCGTTGCCTGCTCCGGCGGCAGGCTCTCGATCGCGTTCGTGTCCGCCCGCAACTCGTCGGCCAGTGCGTGAGGGAGGCCGCGCGGGAGATAAGACCCGAGCAAGACAATGACGAGCAGCGAAAGGCGGGCGTATTTCCTGGCGGGCCTCATGGCGACGGAAGGGCGGAAGGCGGGAATGTGGGTCGACGGCCGGCCGAAAGTCTACTCCCGCGCCCAGGTCGGGAGGACGCGATCGAGCAGCCCACGAGGGTCAGTTCACAGCCGGCAGTTCCTAGCCGGCTCCCACGCGCCCCTCCGCCCCCGACCGCCACTGCCTCAGACCTTCCTTTGGCACTCACTCGACGCCGTCGAGGAGCGCTCGCAGTCGCCGCATGGCGCGGAGGTATCGCATGCCGGCGGCGGGCTTCGAGAGGCCGAGTACGTCGGCGGCCTCCGCCGTGGAGAGGTGCTCGAAGTGCCGCAGGAGGACGATCTGCCGGTCGGCCTCGTCGAGCTTCTCGACGGCTGCGGCAAAGCGAACCTGGAGCTCGTGCCAGGTGGCGGCAGCCGCGGGCGTCAACTCGCGGTCGGTGAAGCGGTTGACCATGTCCGCCTCGGACCGGTCGTCGCCGTCGGCGGCCTGGATCGGGACCTCGCGATCGACGCTCCGGTTGGAGGCGACGCGATGCCGCCGGTGGGCGTCGATGAGACGGTCGCGGGCCATGTGCCGCAGCCAGAGCCGGAACGGCATCGACGGGTTGGCGAGGTAGTCCGAGAGCCTGCGGTTCGCCTCGAGCAGGACGTCCTGGACGATGTCGCTGGCATCGACCCGGTGCCGCACACCCCGGTCCATCCGTAGGTCGATCATCCGGCGGAGTGTCGAGCGGTGCCTTGCCAGCAGCCGCTCGACGGCGTCGGAGTCGCCGCCCCGGACCATGTCCAGCAACTCGAGCGTGGGCTGCGGGTCGCCATCGCCGCCGGGGGGCGGCCCGTTGGACGCGACGGCATCGTGCGGGGCGGTCATGACGCGTGTCCGTGAGGATACCACGATCCGCTCCGCCGTTTTTTGACCGTCATCAAAACGTGTTCCATAATCGCTGGCGGTCGAAGGACAGGCCGCCTTTGCCGCAAGCGGATGCGGCTGACAGCGAATGGACCGCTCCTGTGCCCGCCGTCCCGGTTGCAAAAACCCCGTCCGACTCGCGGCCAGCCGGCCCTGACCGGCTTCTGCCGGCTTGTTCGCGATTGCTGCGGGTCCTCGCGATCCTTCTGCTGCCGGGAATTCTCGGGCAGTCTGCCTCGGCCCAGGATGGCTCTCTCCGCTGGGCTCCCACCTCCGGTGCAGCGCCCCGGGCGGTCGCTCCCGCGGCACCACCTGCACTTCCGGCGGCACTTCCGGCACCACTCCCCCCGGCGGCCGCACCGCACCTTTCGGCCGGAGCGATCGACGAGCTGGCCGCGCGGACCGGCGAGATGGAGAACCAGCGGCGGTGGAGCGACATCATCCGCCTCTGCGAACCAGCGGCCCGCACCGGTTCGCTCGCGCCGCACCTGGCCCACCGTTACGACGTCGCGAGGATCCACTGCGACATCGCCCGCCGCTATGCGGAGACGAGCTTCCGCTCGCGGCTCGGCCGGCTCTCCGAGCAGGACGCCCGCCGGCTCCACGCCGACCTGCTGGCCCGCATCGCGTCGCATTATGTCGATGAGCCCGACTTTGCCAGGCTTTCCAACCGAGGCCGGCTCGCGCTCGACGTGGCGATCGACGACCCGGCGTTCCTGGCGTCGCTGCCGAGGGCGGTGAACGACGCCGAGCGGTCCGCCTACCGCACCCAGGTGGCCGACATGGCGGCGCAGGTCCGGGTCGCAAGCCGCCAGGACGCCGAGCGGTTTGCGGCGTGGCTGGCGCACCTGGCCCAGGTGAACCTCGGCATTCCTCCCGCCTCCACGCTCGTGGAGCTCGCGGCGGCGGCCATGGGAGGCCTCGACGAATACTCCGCGTTTCTGACGAGCGGCCAGCTCGACGACCTCTATTCCCAGATCGATGGCAACTTCGTCGGCCTCGGCGTCGAGCTGAAGGAGGCCGACGACGGCCTGCTCGTCGTTCACGTCATTCCCGGCAGCCCCGCCCAGCGGTCGGGCGTGCGTCCGGGCGATCACCTTGTCGGAATCGCGGGGCGTCCGCTCGCCGGCATGGGAGTCGACGCGGCGGCGCAGTTGCTGCAGGGGCCCGAGGGTTCGCTGGTCACGCTGGCGGTGCTGCGTGGCGCGGCTCCGGCGAGGGCCATCACCGTGCGTCGGGAGCATGTCGAGGTGCCGAGCGTCGAAGACCCGCGGATCGTGGACCAGGCCGCCGGGGTCGGCTATCTGAAGATCACGTCGTTCCAGAAGACGACCGCCACCGAACTCGACCGGGCGATGCGGAGGCTCGACGCGGCCGGCATGCGTTCGCTCATCGTCGACCTGCGGGGCAACCCTGGCGGCCTGCTCTCGGCGGGCGTCGATGCCGCAGACCTCTTCCTCGAGCGGGGCCTGGTCGTCGCCACCCGGGGCCGCAGCCCCGAGGAGGACTTCAACTACACCGCCGGCCGGCCAGGAACCTGGCGGATCCCGCTGGTGGTGCTCATCGACGGCGAGTCGGCAAGCGCCAGCGAAATCTTCGCCGGCGCCATCCGCGATCACCGCCGCGGCACGATCGTCGGCCAGCGGAGCTACGGCAAGGGCTCCGTGCAGGGGATTTTCCCGCTCGAGATCGCCGGCGTGGGCATGCGGCTGACCACGGCGAAGTTCTACTCGCCCAACGGCCATCCCTACAGCCGGGTCGGCGTGGAGCCCGACGTGCAGGTGCAGACCACGATGCGGGTAGACGCCAACGTCGCGGCCGCGGATCTCCGCGGCGCCGACACCTGCCTCGACACGGGCGTCCAGATCGCCCGCCGCACGATCCAACGGCCAGCCGCCAAGCCGGCCCGCGGCACCGCCAGCCGCTGAGCGGGTTTTCCCCGCGGGTCCGCCAATCGCTTTTCAGAAAGCATCCGGCGATGGGCATGAGCAGCCCCGAACCCGACAGAGTTGACCAGGGTCGACCCCCTGGGCCGCTGTCCCGCCCGCATCATGCCGGGGTACTTGAAGTGCCCCCGTCCCACCGCTAGTCTGCGATCTCGTGATCACGCGAGTTTCGTTTCCTGCTGAATCTTCTTCTGGCGGCGGGAGTTCGAAACGGTTTTGGCGGACCGTTTCGGCCGCGTTTCACGACCCCCTCCAGCCCCGCGTCTTCCACGATCCTCGAATCCGCTTACCACGAAGAAGGACCTTGCCATGACCAGTGCCCGCGCCAACGCCATCTCGGCCATAAACTCCTACAAGTCCAACGGCCATTCCTGGAATTTCCGTGAGACGCCGACGAGCGAGATCTTTGGCTCGAACGTGTTCGGCGAGTCGGTGATGAAGGACCGGCTGCCGAAGAGCGTCTACAAGGCGCTGCAGGCGACGATCAAGCATGGCAAGCCGCTCGACCCCACGATCGCTGATGCCGTGGCGCTCGCGATGAAGGACTGGGCGATCGAGAAGGGTGCGACCCACTACGCCCACGTGTTCTATCCCCTGACGGGCATCACCGCCGAGAAGCACGACAGCTTCCTCAGCCCGTCGGGCGACGGGCAGGCGATCGCCGAGTTCTCCGGCAAGGAGCTGATCCAGGGCGAGCCCGATGCCTCGAGCTTCCCGTCCGGCGGCCTCCGCGCCACGTTCGAGGCCCGCGGCTACACCGCGTGGGATCCGACGAGCCCGGCCTACATCCTCGACAACCCCAACGGCACGACGCTCTGCATCCCGACGGCCTTCTGCTCCTGGACGGGCGAGGCGCTCGACAAGAAGACGCCGCTGCTCCGCTCGATGCAGGCCGTGGACAAGCAGGCCCGACGCGTGCTCGCCCTCTTCGGTCACAAGGACGTGGGCCCCGTGACGGCGTCGGCCGGCCCCGAGCAGGAATACTTCCTGATCGACCGCAACTTCTTCTTCGCCCGGCCCGACCTCGTGATCGCCGGCCGCACGCTCTTCGGCGCGAAGCCCCCGAAGGGCCAGGAGTTCGAGGACCAGTACTTCGGCGCGATCCCTGAGCGGGTGCTCGCCTGCATGCTCGAGACGGAGCGTGAGCTCTACAAGCTCGGCGTGCCGGTGAAGACTCGGCACAACGAGGTGGCCCCGAGCCAGTACGAGATCGCCCCGGTCTACGAAAACGCCAACATCGCCACCGACCACCAGCAGTCGATCATGCAGACGCTCACCCGCGTCGCGCAGAAGTACGGCATGGCCTGCCTGCTCCACGAGAAGCCGTTCGCCGGCATCAACGGCTCCGGCAAGCACGTCAACTGGTCGCTCGGCTGCAAGCTCGGCAACCTGCTCGAGCCGGGCGAGACGCCGCATGCGAACATGCAGTTCCTCGTCTTCTGCGCGGCGGTGATCCGTGCGGTGCACCTCCACGGCGACATCCTCCGGGCGGTCGTGGCGGCCAGCGGCAACGACCACCGGCTCGGGGCCAACGAGGCCCCCCCGGCGATCATCTCGATCTTCCTCGGCGAGCAGCTCGCCGACGTGTTCGAGCAGATCGAGAAGGGGAAGGCGACGAGTTCGAAGTCGACCGGCACGCTCGCCGTCGGCGTCGACACGCTGCCCACGCTGCCGAAGCATGCCGGCGACCGCAATCGCACGAGCCCCTTCGCCTTCACGGGCAACAAGTTCGAGTTCCGCGCCGTCGGGTCGAGCCAGTCGATCGCCGGCCCGCTCGTGGCGCTCAACACGATCATGGCGGAGAGCCTCGACTACATCGCCGCCGAGCTGGAAAAGGCGACCGGCGGCGATGCCTCCAAGCTCGCCGGCGCCGTCGAGAAGCTGCTCCAGAAGATCATCAGCGAGCACAAGGCGGTGATCTTCAACGGCAACGGCTACTCGCAGGAGTGGCACGACGAGGCCAAGAAGCGTGGGCTGCCGAACCTCAAGGCGACCCCCGAGGCCCTCGACGTGCTCGTGTCGCCGAAGAACATCGCCATGTTCGAGAAGTACGGCGTGCTCTCCGAGCGGGAGATGCGGAGCCGCTACGACATCTACATGGAGCGGTACTGCAAGGACATCAACACGGAGGCCCAGGCCGCCCTGCAGATCGCCAAGACCATGATCCTGCCGGCCGGCTACCGCTATCAGGGCGAACTGGTCAACACGGCGAGCAAGCTCAAGAGCCTCGGCATGACCCCCCACATCGGCACGCTCGACAAGCTCACGAAGCTCGTCGGCGAGTTCGAGGGTCGGATCGAGGCGATCGAGAAGGCCCTTTCGCACCACGGTGCGAGCGACCTGCGTGCGGAGGTGAAGCACTTCCACGACGACGTGATCCCGGCGATGGTCGCCCTGCGGGAGACGGCCGACCAGATCGAGTGCATCCTGCCCGACGATCTCTGGCCGCTGCCGACCTATCGCGAGATGCTGTTCATCAAGTGATCGCGACCGATTCTTCCGGAGTGACGCTGCACGCGTGAACGAACTCGAGTCGGCGATCACGGCAGAGTGCGCACGGCTCGGCGTCGCCGTGCCGCCCGAATCCATCCCGGGGCTCGCCGCCTATGCGGCGAGCCTCTGGGAATGGAACGAGCGGCTCAACCTGACGCGACACACCGACGTCGAGCGGTTCGTCTCCCGCGACGTCGCCGACGCGGCGGCGATCTGCCCGCACCTCGCCCGGGGCGAGCACGTTCTCGACGTGGGAACGGGCGGAGGCGTACCGGGCGTCCTGCTTGCGATCCTGAGGCCCGATCTGCGGATGGAGCTGTCGGAGAGCGTCTCGAAGCGGGCGAAGGCCCTGCGTGCGATCCTGGAGGCGGTCGGGCTCGATCTGCCGGTCCACGAGGCTGCGGCGCAGTCGATCGTCGCCGACGGCCGGACGGATCGCTTCGACACGCTCGTCGTCCGGGCCGTGGCGGGGCTGCCGAAACTGCTCGGCTGGTTCGAGCCGCTCTCCGACCGCTACGGGAGGCTCCTGCTCGTGAAGGGGCCGAAGTGGGAGGAGGAGAAGGGGGAGGCCCGCCACCGGGGTTTCCTCAAGAAGGTCACGGCCCGCCGCGTCGCCGGCTGGCCGATCCGCGGGAGCGACAACGAGAGCGTGCTGCTGGAAGTCCGAGCCCGCGAGCCCAGGCAATCCTGAACGTCGCCGGCAGGGTATCCTTCCGGCATGCAGGTGATCGTCTTCGAGGATGCCGCGGTGACGGGGCTCGGCCCGGTCGTAAGCCTGCGGCCGGCGTGTGATCTGGCGATCGGCTCGATGACGCTCGCCGAGGGGCTGGCCGGTTTCGGCGAGCTGACCCGCGTGCTGCGGCCGCACCTTGCGAGCCACCTGGCGGCCCTGGCGGGCAGTCGGGTGCCCTTCTGGGGAAGCCGCGATCTGCCGCCGGCTCCGCATGCCCATTCACGGCACGGCGCGATCGTGCTCGTCGCCAACGCCCGGCTCGTGCCCGGCCGCACGACGCTTGCGGCCCTCCGGTCGCTCGTCGAGGCTGGGCGGGAGGGGATCGTGCGGGATGGCCGAACCGTCCTCGCGGCCATCCTGAAGGTCGGATCGGAGCCGGCGGCCCCGGCCGAACTCGCCGCCAGGCTCGCGGCCTGCGGCGACACGGCCGCCATGCTGGAGTCGCTCGCGACGGTCGAACTCGCCCCGCCGGACGGACTGCCGCTGCGGTGCCTCACGACGCCGGCCGACCTGCTCGCGTTCCACGAGCGGGAGATCGAGGCGACCCTCGCCCTGCGGCTCGACTCCGGACGGTACCGCACGATTCGCGAGGGGCTTCACGTCGCCGATGGGGTGAAGATCGTGGAGCCCATCGTCGTCCGCAGCTCGCCGGTGGTGATCGAGGCCGGCGCCGAGATCGGACCGTTCGTCTGCTTCGACGGACCGGTCTGGATCGGCGAGCGGACGAAGGTGAACCCACACGCCTGGCTGCGGCAGGCGACCGCGGCCGGCCACGACTGCCGGCTCGGCGGCGAGATCGAGGCGAGCGTGCTCGAGCCGTTTTCCAACAAGCCCCACCACGGGTTCCTCGGCCACAGCCACGTCGGCAGCTGGGTGAACCTCGCCGCCGGAACCGTCACGAGCAACCTCAAGGCGACCTACGGCACGGTCAGGCTGAGGGACGCCGCAGGACGCGTCGAGGAGACCGGCCGGCAGTTCGTCGGCGCGTTTCTTGGCGACCTCGTCCGCACCGGGATCAACACGTCGATCACCTGCGGAAGCTCGATCGGGCCCGCGGCCTCCGTCGGCGGGAACGTCTCGGGGGCGGTCCCCGCGTTCGCGACGAACCTTCATGGCACAGCAGCGACGACCAGCTGCGGGCAGGCCGCGACGGCGCTCTCGAAGATGATGGCCCGCCGCGGGCTCGCCGCGGGCGAGGCCGACGAACGCCTGCTGGCCGATCTGGCGGCGGCGTCCGGCTATAGTGATGCGTGAAAGGAGCGATCGAAGTGCCTCGCCCAAACCTCTACCCACCCGATCGCTTCGGACTCTCCTTCGAGCTTTTTCCGCCGAAAACGCCCGAGTCGGAACGGGCCATGTGGGACACGGTCGATGAGCTCGTGCGGTATTCCCCGTCGCTCGTCACCTGCACCTACGGCGCCGGCGGCTCCACCCGCGACAAGACGCTCGACATCGTCGGCGAGGTGAGCCGCCGCCACGGGCTGCCGGTCGCGAGCCACCTCACCTGCGTCGGCTCCACCGTCGATGAACTGCGGTCGTACCTCCTCGAGGCCGCCCGCCGGGGCGTTTCGGCGATCGTCGCCCTCCGCGGCGATCCGCCCAAGGGGGAGGAGACGTTCCGGCCGGTCGCGGGCGGCCTGACCTACGCCTCCGAACTCGTGCAGCTCATCCGCGCGGAATTTCCCGACTTCGCAATACTCGTCGCGGGCTACCCCGAGACGCACCAGGAGGCCACAAGCCCCGAGAGCGACCTCGAGAACCTCAAGCGGAAGTGCGACGCCGGCGGCGATGCGATCGTCACGCAGCTCTTCTACGACAACGTCGACTTTTTCCGTTTCCGCGACCGCTGCAACTCCCTCGGCATCGCGCAGCCGATCGTGCCGGGCATCATGCCGGTCACGAACTTCTCGCAGATCCGCCGCATCGCGAGCCTCTGCAAGGCGCGGCTGCCCGAGGCGTTCACGCGACGCTTCGAGCAGGCCGGCGACGACGCCGACGCGCAGTTCGAGGCGGGCGTCGACTACGCCACCGAGCAGGTCCGCGGCCTCCTCGACGCCGGCATCCCCGGCATCCACTTCTACGTTCTCAACCGCTCTCCCGCCACGATCCGCGTGCTCGAACAGTGTGGCCTCGGCCACGGGTGATGCCGAGGCGAGCGTCCGGCGATGGGCGGGGTCGCTCGATGGGAACGGACAGCCGCGAACCCGCCCGAATGACGACGCATTGCCGCCGGGGCGGCAGACACTCCGTCGCTTCGGTGAGGATACACCTGAGGCTCCTCCGCGTCCGCCCCCCCGGCGTTCAGCATCAGCGTGCCTGTGTGAATCATGAAGCGCGACGTTTGACCGTGAGGGGCTGCCCGTGCCATGTCGCCGGGCTATGGGAGCGAGCGGAGGCAGGATGCCGGAGCGAAGCGGACATGCAGAGAGCCGAGGCCGGGAGGGCCGAGGCGAACGTCCGGAGACGTGGCTCGGGCAGCCCCGAACCAGCAGAGTCGACCGTGAGGGCTACCCGTGCGCAGCACGCCTAGCCGCTTCGCGGCGGCTGGTCCCCGTGCGCAGCACACTCAGCCGCTTCGCGGCGGCTGGTCCCCGTGCGCAGCACACTCAGCCGCTTCGCGGTGGCTGGTCCCCGTGCGCAGCACACTCAGCCGCTTCGCGGCGGCTGGTCATCGTCCATCGTGCTGATGTAGCGGCGGAGACGGTCGAGCTCGTCGGTGACGTGCCGCAGCTTGAGCATGTTCTCGACCCGCTTCACGAGCTCGACCTTGTTGACGGGCTTCGAGAGGAAGTCGTCGGTGCCTGCTTCGACGGCCCGCTCGATGTCGCCGAGCTCGCCGAGGGCCGTCACCATCAACACCATGATCCGGCTCGTCGCCGGATCGCCCTTGAGCCGCTGGCAGACCTCGAAGCCGGAGAGCTTCGGCATCATCACGTCGAGCAGGATCACGTCGGGCCCGAACGAGGCCACCTTGTCGAGCGTGTCCTTGCCGTCCACGGCGGTCTCGATATCGCAGTCGATCTCCGCGAGGTAGACCTCGAGGAGCTCCCGGTTGGGCTCGTTGTCGTCGGCGATCAGGACGCGGCTCTTGCGATCGCTCATGCGGGTGTCTCGAACAGCGACTGCGTCTTCACGATCGCGAGGTCGTCGGGGAAGGTGTGGAAGGCCTGCACGAGCAGGCTGCGGGCCCGCGTCTCGACGTTCACCCAGCTGACCGCCCCGAGCGCCATGCGGACGCCGGAGTCGAACCGATGGAACAGGCCCGACTTGCCGCCATCGACGCAGAGCTCCCGCTGGAAGTTCCAGAAAACCTCGGGCTCGACCGTCTCGAGCTGGAAGGCCATCTGGTAGGTCGAGCCGCCGCGACATTCCATCCGGTCGTTCCGCTCGCCCCGCAGCCTGTGCGACAACAGGCGGCGTTTTTGTGGCAGCGGCTGGCTGGCGGACGTGGCCACCTCCGTGAGCGTGAGCCCGCCGCGCCGCCATGTGACAACGTGGCCCGCGCTCGTGATCGACACGCTCGCCCGGTAGCCGCCCCGGTCGATCTCGCGGGTCTCCTGGATCTCGAACAGTTCCGGGTGCATGCTGCGGCCATAGAGCTGGAAGACCAGTTCATCGACCTTGGGACGTGTGGAAATCACTCGCGTCGATCCTCCATGAACTGACTGACCACAGCAGTATAGGTGCGCGGTCGAAAATCCTCCAACGACGATCGAGGACCGTCGCGTTCGCGGACATCCTCGAACGGTGGTCGGCTCGGCGATCAGGCTCGCCGATCAGAAGAGCCCCACGAGCATGTCGTACGCGGCGTGGGTTCCGGCGGTGATGCCGAAGCCGCGCACGCAGAAAAGCACGGCGAAGAAAATGCCGGCAAGCGCACGGAACGTGAAGCTGTAGAGTTCGAAACGATCCCCGAGCGGCCCGACGTAGTGGGCCGCGCTGAACAGCAGGCTCGTGAGCAGGATCGAAGCCATGCCGCCGGTCGCGGCGCTCCATCCTCCGAGCCTGAAACCCCAGGCTACCACAGGCAAAAGCAGAAGGCGAAACAAGACCTCCTCGTAGAGACCAGCCCCGCAGAATCCGATCAACCGCTGGAGCATGCCGGCGTCCACAACGCCGACCGGAAGTTGGGCGAGAACGTCGGGCCAAAGCCGGGCCTGAAGCCGGGCGATTCCCAGCAGCATCGCCGCCAGGACCACCGACTCCAGCCCCATCGCCGCCAGCACTCCCGGCCGGAAGGCCCAGCGATCGTGCTCGACGTGGTGCCAGGCCAGCAGGCCCACCACGGTGAGCGTCGGCAGCAGGAAATAGGCCCCGAAACCGAGGGAATCGAGCAGGCCTCGCAGCCACACGTCGGCCCCGTTTCTCGGCGAGCCGCGGCCCAGGAGCAGCACGCCCCCTTCGTAGGCCAGCACGAGCGGCATGGTGAAGACGAGGCTTTCAAGCGGCGCCCGCGACAGGCTCCAGTAGGTCTCGCCCGCAGCGGCGTGCGACGCCTCGGCCGGCCCGTCCTGCGGATCGAATTCGTCAGGCCACGGCTCGTCGCCGTCGCCCACGCGGTCGCGAAAAACGTCTTCGGGGTCGTGATCCTGCTCCACCATGCCCGTGAGAATACCGCGCCAGCCGACATTGATTGCACCGATCGCAAGAGGTTCGTTCGATCGCTTTTTCGCTTCCGTTTCTCGGCATCGCTCAACTTGGCGGCGATGTGAACGCGGTTCCTTGACAACTTCTGAAACCTCGGAAGAATGTCGCTTCGTTCGATCGCGTTGACTCGCTCGATCGAAAGGGCGGTTCCGCGGGAGAAGCATCCGTCTCGAAGAGAACCTGATCTCGAACTCAATCCGAACGTGGGGGGCGACGACTGAGGGATCGACAGTCGACGGCCTTGGTCGTGGCCTGGATGTCCCCCCCGCTTTTTTCGGTTTTTCCCGGAAGTTTTTTTCCGGCCCGTCGCGGGATAAAATTCGCCACACGTCGGCGGCAGCGTGCTGACAGCAGAGGCTGGCAGCACCGTTCGGCGGGGCGGAAAAACCGCCGGGATGAACCTGATGGCACGATGCCTCGTCGCATTCGGCTCAAACCTGGGGGAACGCCGCGGCCATCTCGACCGGGCGCTCGAACTGCTCGGGTTCATGCCGGGCATTCGCCTGCTCGGGGTGAGCCGCTACCGTGAAACCGTCCCGATCGGAGGCCCCGCCGGGCAGCCGCCGTTCCTCAACGGCGCCTGCCTCGTCGAGACGGATCTCGCGCCGCACGACCTGCTCGGTCTTCTGCAGGCGGTCGAGGCGTCACTCGAGCGGGAGCGGGTCGTCCGCTGGGGGCCGCGGACGGTCGATCTCGACCTCATCCTCTACGACGGCATGGTCGTCGAGTCCGAGCGGCTCACCGTGCCGCACCCGCGGATGACGACCCGACGTTTCGTCCTCGAGCCTTCGGCCGAGATCGCCGCCGACCTGACCCACCCGACGAGCGGCTGCTCCGTCGGCGAGCTGCTCGAGAACATCTCGGAGCCGCATCCCTACGTCGCCGTCGCCGGCGTCGCGGGCACCGGCGCCCGCGAGGTGGCGATCGCGGCGGCCGAGGCGCTCTTCGCACGGCTCGTCCATCGTCCGACGAACCTCGGCGGCTGGCGCGAACGTCTCGAAGCCGCGTCGCAACCGCTCGAGCCGTCCCGCCATGTCTCGCACCACCCGCCCGGTTGCGACCATGGCACCGTGTCGGAGTATTGGCTCGGTAGTCTGCGGCTGGCGGCCGCACGACTCACTCCGGCCGACCGCGAGGCGTTCGACGCCGCCTACTCGGCGGCCGCGGCCAGGGCCATGCGGCCACAGGTCGTGCTACTCCTGACGGCGCCGCGGGAGGTTCTCGCCGAACGCATCGCCTACCGCCGCCGGCCCGCGTCGGGCTCGAGCGACCTCTTCCGCGACATCGGCGAGGCGGCCGAACACGGCGACGTGGAGGCGGTTCTCGGCGATCTCGTCGGCGAGCAGGATCGCCTCGTCACCGAACTGCAGGGGCGACGAGCCGCGGGCGTTGCCGACGTTCCCGCCGACCTGCCGAAGGCGGTCGTCCGCATCGATACGAGCGATTTCGGGCAGGCGATTGACGAGGCCGTTGCCGCGATCGAGGCGATGGGCTGACCTATGGACAGCCCGCACTCACCGCCGCAGCCGCTTCTGATCGAGACCGATCCCATCGCAATGCGGACCCGCGTCGCGGAAGCGATCCGCGGAGGCCTGCGGGTCGGGTTCGTGCCGACGATGGGCGCGCTCCACGCAGGCCACGACAGCCTCGTCAAGCGTGCGACGGGCGAGTGCGACGCGGTGGTGGTCTCGATCTTCGTGAACCCGACCCAGTTCGGCCCCCGGGAAGACTACTCCCGCTATCCGAGGACGTTCGAGGCGGACTGCGGTCGGCTGCGGCCGCTGGGAGTGCGGTGGGTGTTCGCGCCGTCGGTGGAAGGGATGTATCCGGCCGGCGACGCGACGCGGGTGCACGTCGCCGGCCCCGCGGATCGATGGGAGGGGGCGTTTCGGCCCGGCCACTTCGACGGCGTGGCGACGGTGGTGGCGAAGCTTCTTTCGGCGGTGCCCGCGACGAAGGCCTACTTCGGCGAGAAGGACTGGCAGCAGTCCGCGGTCATCCGCCGCATGGCGGCCGATCTCCTGCTGCCGACCGAGATCGTCGTCTGCCCGACCGTGCGGGAGGCCGACGGCCTGGCGATGAGCTCGCGGAACGCCTATCTCTCCGCGTCCGAACGATCCCGCGCCGCGGCGATCGCGCGGAGCCTCGACCGCGGGTCGGAGCTCTGGGACCGCGGCGTCGAGGCCGGCGAGATCGAACGGGCGGCCCGCGAGTCGCTCGGGGAGCTGGGGTTCGAGGTCGACTACTGGAGCGTCGTCTGCGAGGATTCACTCGTGCCGGTCGCTGAATTGCCGGCCGCCGCAGGAGGCGTCAGGCCCAGGATCATCACCGCGTGCCGGCTCGGCTCCACGAGGCTCATCGACAACCGCGGCCTTTCCCCGCGATGATGCGGCCCACGCTCGTTCCATGCGATCGACCCTGTTTCATCTGCCGTCGCGGTTCGTCCTCGGAGGCGAGAGCGTGCCGCTGTTCGGCTGGGGCGTGCTGCTCGTCGCGTGGGCGGTGGTCGCCTTGGTCGCGATCGGCTGGGCCGCGCGACGCGACGGCTGGCAGCATGCGGTGCGATCGCTCGCCGTCCCGATGGCGGTCGTCGGCGGGATGATCCTGTGGGTGCTTCCGGCCCTCGACGACGGACAGGGAGTGCCGGTGCGGGGATACGGCGTGATGCTGCTCGTGGCGGCCGCCGCCGGCACCTGGCTCTCCGTCGCGCGCGGCCGGCGGACGGGCTTCGACCCCGACACGATCCTTTCGCTGGCGACGGTCGTGTTCCTCTGGGGCCTCGTGGGCGCGAGGCTTTTCTTCGTCATCGAATACCGGGAGCAGTTCTTCCGGGAGGGCATGAGCCTGCTCGATTCGCTGCGGGCGATCGCCAACATCTCCGCCGGCGGACTGGTCGTCTTCGGAAGCCTGCCGACGGCGGGCCTTGCCGCCTGGCTTTTTGCACGCAGGCGGTCGCTGAACTTTTTGAGGCTGCTCGACTGCGTGGCCCCGGGGCTGCTCGTCGGGCTCGCGCTCGGGCGGATCGGCTGTTTCCTGAACGGCTGCTGCTACGGGGGGCCGTGCGACCTGCCCTGGGCGGTGCGGTTTCCGCCGGAAAGCCCCCCCTGGCTCGACCAGGCCGCCCGAGGACTCCTGCCGGCGGTGGGAGACGCCGCTTTCGGCTGGAGCCTGCCGGTGCATCCCGCGCAGCTCTACGCGGCGATCGACGCCGGGTTGCTTGCGGCGCTCGCGGCCGCATGGACGCCGCTGGCCCGCCGCGACGGCGAGGTCTTCGCACTCGTACTCACGATCCATCCGCTGGCCCGGATTCTGCTGGAGCTGATCCGCGTCGACGAGCAGCCGGCCCTCGGCACCCCGCTGTCGATCTCGCAGTTGGTGTCCCTTGTGCTCCTCGTGGCGGCCGCCCTACTCTGGGGAGCCATCCTCCGGTCGCCGCCCCGCGGTGACCGTGCAATCATCCCGCATCCTCCGGAGACCACAGCATGAGCAAGCCCGTCGTCACGATCCGCTGCCGTCTCGATGGGCCGCTCGTCGTGGAACTGCCCACGACGGAACCGACGGAACCGGGCGGCGTCGGCGAGCCGCTCGTGACCCTGCGGCTGACCGACCACGAGGGCGCAGAGTTCCAGATCCCCGTCGGCAAGAAGGCGGTCGCGCTCTGCCGCTGCGGCCAGACGAAGAACCGTCCCTTCTGCGACGGCACCCACAAGACCTGCGGCTACCAGGCCTGCGACACCGCGCCGAAGTGATCCCCGTCTGGACGGTGCCAGGGCAGCACGACGCGACGACCGTAAGGGGCTACCCGAGCCCAGCAACGTTGACCGTGAGGGGCTGCCCGTACCCGGGAGCCGGCGTAGCTGACCAGCGCAGGCCGGAGGCCGAAGCGCCAGTCAGGTCCGA
>CAZPEM010000002.1:0-59627 GCA_964585575.1 uncultured Chitinophagaceae bacterium | reverse complement strand
CATGCGGCCGGAGGCGATCGACCTCTACCGGTCGCTCTGCCGGCTCGCGGCCGGCAGGGCCGAGACCGACTCGATGACCCCCTTGTCTCGGCCGGTCGCTGATCCCGCGAGCGACGGAAAGTTCGTCGAGAATCTCGTCGATGCCGCGGCGATGCAGTGGGTAAGGGCGGCCAAGTCCGACGAGCTGGCACGCACCCGCGCCGCGGAACTCGCTGCTTCAACCGCCGAGCTCTCCGCGACGTCGCAAACGCTCGCGGCCGCCGTCGCCGAGCGGGACGAGCTCGCCCGAACGCTCGCCTGCCGTTCGGCCGAACTCGCCGCCGAACGGGATGCGGGCCTCGCGCGGGCCGACGAGGTTTCAGCCCGACTCGCCGAGGCGGTCGGGCGAATCGCCGTCCTTGAGAAAAGGCTCTGCCGGGCGCTGCGGAAGAAGACCGTCCGCGAAAGGCTTTCGATCGAGAGCCGCCGGATCGTGCGGCAGGCGATCAGGCTCTTCGGGCTGCTCGGAGATTCCCGGCACCCGCGGGGCGCTTGATGCCGGGCAGGGTCGGCCGCAAGGTGCCGAGGATTCGCTTTTCAATCTCCCGGCGTTGCCTCGGGCTTGGATGAAGCCACACCGCATCACTCGAGGTGAATCAACCGTTGGCGTAAAACTCCGTCGTCGAGGCGAATGCGGTCTGCAGGCTCGTGTACGGCAGCCCCGAGTTGTTCCAGGCGGCGATCTCGCCGCTCGTCGGCGGCGTCACGCGGTGCAGCGTCCTCTTGTACAGCTGCGACGTGATCAGGTAATTGCGGAACTCCGTCGACGCGAGCACGGTGTTCGCCATCGACGTTCTGGTCGTCTGCGTCAGCGGCCCGCCGGCGAGCCACCCGCTCACCTCGGAGTTGCTCGGCAGCCGGCGGAGGTACTGCTGGTAGACGCTCACCACGTAGGCCGAGTCGCCGATGCCGCCGACCGCCTGCGTGCCCCCCTCCGGCGACACCTTCAGTCTCCCGAGATATTCGGGGCTTCCAGTGATCGAGGCGGCGACGCTTTCCTTCGTGCCGCCCGCCTGCAGCTGTGAGACCCACCCGTTGAGGCCGGCCGAGTCCGGCGACCGTTGCAGGAGGGTGTTATAGAGCCCGGTGACGTAAGTGCCGTAGGACTCCGACGACGTGATGATCGACGTCGCCACCGGTTGCATGGCGGCCTGCGAGGGGCTCGATGGCAGAAGATTGGCCCAGCCGTTGATCTCCGTCAACGTGCCGGTACGGAGCAGAAACTGGTTGTAGAGCGACTGAACGTACTGCTGGTTGCCCGTGAGCTGTTGTTCGGCCGTGCCGACATCGGCGATTCCCGTGCCGGCGACCATGTTGGGGCTGACCGCAGCCGTGTTGTTGGCCGAATCCTTCACGATCTGCGTCGGCGTCGTCGGCGACCAGATGTTGTTTCTCGCCTTCACCGTGCCGGCAGCGCCGATGGTGTTCGCGACGATGATGGAGTACCGGGTTCCGCTCGAGGCGTCGGCGGTCGTGAAGCCGCGGAAATTGTTCCCTCCCAGCGAGCCGAGCGTGCCGCCGCCGGCGTCGATCGTTCCGGCCGCCGTCACGTTGGCCGTGCCGTCTCCCTGCACGAACATGCCGATCAGGTTCGTGTGGAAGTCGTTGCCTTGGACGACCGCCTGGAAGACGCCTCCGTTCGTCACGACGAACACGACGCCCGCTCCCAAGCCGGCCGTGTCGATCGAATTGTTGGACATCGTCACGTTGGTCTGGGTCACGCCCACGCCCTGCACCTTGATGCCGATCGAGGCGTCGGTTACCGGATCGCTCAGGCCGCCCTGGATTCCGGCCGGAGAAGCGAACTGGATCGTGTTCTTCAGAAGCTGCACGTTCTGTGCGGCCTTCACCGTCACCGCCACTCCGGCTCCGGTCATGTTGAACGTGTTCGATGAAACGACCGCGGAGTCGGCGCCGTCCAGCAGGAGCCGGCCGTCTTCGAAACGATTGAACTTGATCGAGTCGGGCGTGGGGAAGGTCGAGTCGCCCCGGAGAATCAGATCGCCGTAGAAGACGTTGTTGCGAATCAGCCTTCCGCTGCTGTCGGTGCCGATGGTGTCGGACACGTTCTCCAGCAGAATGCAGTTCACGATGGAGGTCCCGTCGGCACCCTTGATGAGATCAACCTGCCCGTCGATCGTGAGGCCTTCGAGACTGACGTTGTCGGCCCAGATCTGCAGCGAATTGGCGAATCCGTTCGTTCCGCCGAGCACCGCCCCGGGCGTCGATGTCACCTTGACCGACTTGCCGATGCCAAGGTCTCCGGTCGTTTCGACGGTCACGTTGCTGATCAAACCGACGGAATAGGCATTCGTCAGCGGCGCGGCAAGCGTCAGCAGGAACTTGCCTCCAGCGGCGGGCGAGCTGTCGATGACGAGGGCGTCCTCCGAGACTCCCTCGATACCGAGGTTGAATTGCTTGATCGTCACGATCTGGCCGGGGGCGACGGACACGGGCGTCTGAATCTGGGTGGCGCCCGCCGCAACGCTCTGCAGCAGCCCGGTACTCGTGGAGATCGACGATATGTCGGCGAGGGGATCGATCTGGATCGTGTCGCGTTGGTCGGGCGTGCCGACACTTGCGGCGCCGAGCGCGTCTTGCAGCGTGCGGAAATGGAAGTAGTCGGTCGGAGCGTCCGGGGGCACGACCGTGAACACCGCGAGAACCGTGCGGGGCTCCAGGCACTCAGGGCCGCCGACACGCATGGCACGACCTGAGGACCGACTGCGCCGAAACAGCGAGAGGATAGAACGCTTGGCCATGGGGGCTCTCCTTCTTCTGGGGCTGTTTCCGGCGACCGAGCAGGAAGGCTATGGGGCTGGTCAGCCGTTGTCAAACCGCCCGTTGCGACGAAGATTTCCGGGGTTTCTCGGCCGAAGGAGGCCTGCTACCGTCCCGGCATGAAGACGGCCCTCATCACCGGCATTGGCGGACAGGACGGTGCCTACCTCGCGGCCCACCTCCTCTCGCAGGGCTACCGCGTGGTGGGCACGAGCCGCGACGCCACTTCGGGGAGGTTCGAGGGGCTCACCGCACTCGGCATCCGGGACCAGGTCACGATCCAGTCGATGTCGCTCGTGGACTTCCGGTCCACGATGCAGGTCGTCGCGAGGGAGTGCCCCAACGAGATCTACAACCTCGCCGGCCAGACGTCCGTCTTCGTGTCGTTCGAGCAGCCCGTCGAGACGTTCGAGAGCATCGTCGTCGGCGTCGTGAACCTGCTCGAGGCGATCCGCATCCTCAAGGCCCCGGTCCGCCTCTACAACGCCGGCAGCTCGGAGATGTTCGGCAACACCGGGTCCGCCCCGGCCACCGAGGAGACGGCCATCAAGCCGCGGAGCCCCTACGGCATCGCGAAGGCGACGAGCTTCTGGCAGGTCGCCCAGTACCGCGAGGCCTATTCGCTGCAGGCCTGCACCGGCATCCTCTTCAACCACGAAAGCCCCCTGCGGCCGGAGCGGTTCGTGACGCAGAAGATCGTGGCCGCCGCCTGCCGGATCGCGGCCGGCGAGCAGCAGACGCTCTCGCTCGGCGACCTCACGGTCCGCCGCGACTGGGGCTGGGCGCCGGAATACGTCGTCGCGATGCATCGGATGCTCCAGCGGGAAGAAGCGGAGGATCTCGTCATCGCCACCGGGCGGACCTTCTCGCTCGAGGAGTTCGTGCAGGAGGTGTTCTCCGCGGTCGGCCTCGACTGGAAGGACCACGTCCGCCACGACCCCAGCCTCGTGCGGCCGACGGAGATCGCCTGCGGTCGCGCCGACCCGTCGCGGGCCCGCAAGGCGATCGGTTGGCAGGCGAGGCACTGCATGCCGGATGTCGCCCGTATGATGGTCGAAGCACGGCTCGCGGCCTCGGGCTCGCTGCGACGGGCGGCGTGAGCGCGTCGCGCCGAGTGGATCGCCGGTCGTGCCGTTCGGAAGCCCTCGGATGAAGCCCTGCCGCGTCGTCATCGATGCCGAAAAGCTGCGCCGGATCAACTGCGGGCTCGGCCGCTTCAGCCTTCACCTCGCCGAAGGCATGCTCCAGGGGGCGAGCGGGCGGATCGAGCCGATCCTGCTATTGCCGCGGGATGGCGAGCGGCATTTCGACTCGCAGACCATCCGGACGATCCGGGTGCGGCCCTGGCGGAAGGAGTTCGTCCGTCGCTGGATCCGGCCATTCGTCGCGCCGCTCGCCGGCCGACCGGCGTTCGACCTCTGGCACATGACCAACCAGATGTCGCGGTACGAGCCGCTCGACCCGCGGGTGCCGATGCTGCTCACGGTTCACGACCTCACCTTCCTCCATGAGGCGCCGCAGGACGGCAGGATGCGGGAGATCGAGCGAAAGCGGACCGACATCCAGCGGCGGGTCGATCGCTCCGCCGCGATCACGGTCGACAGCGAGTTCGTGGCCGAGGACCTCCGTCGCGAGCTCGACATCGGTGGCCGGCCGATCCACGTGATCCCGCTCGGGCTCGAGACCGCGTCCGCGGCGTCGTCCGACAGGCCGCCGTTCCTTTCCGACGGGCTCCCGTTTTTCCTCTCGGTGGGCAATGCGCTGGCCCACAAGAACTTCCACGTGCTCTTCGATCTCATCGAGCACCTGCCCGACCGGCGGCTCGTGATCGCGGGCAACATGAAGACCGACTATGGCGACCACCTCCACAGGCTCATCTCGCGGCACGGGCTCGAGGGGAGGGTCCTGCTGCCGGGCGAAGTGAGCGATGCCGACCGCCAGTGGCTTTACGAACACTGCGAGGCGTTCCTGTTTCCCTCCTTGAGCGAGGGCTTCGGCTTCCCGGTGCTCGAGGCGATGCACGCCGGGCGTCCGGTGTTCGTCTCGCGGCTGACGAGCCTGCCGGAGATCACGGGAGACCACGGCTACTACTTCGACTCGTTCGCCCCCGAGGCGATGGCAGCCCAGCTCGCCCGCGGGCTCGCCCGGTTCGCGGCCGATCCGGCGATGGCGGCGGCGGCGAAGGCCCACGCCTCCTCGTTCTCGTGGCGGGAGACGGTCCGCCGCTACGCCGAGCTCTACGAGCAGCTTTCAGCCGGGGCGGGCCGCTGACGATTTGGGGACGCCGGGAGGCGGGGGTACAACTCCGAGGTCCGCCCGCTCGAGGCGGCCCCCAACGGAGCCAACGGACACCAACCATGAAGATCCTCGTCACCGGCGGCGCCGGCTTCATCGGCAGCCACATCGTCGACGCCCTGCTTGCGAAGGGTCACTCGGTCGCGGTGCTCGACGACCTCTCGAGCGGCTGCCGGGAAAATCTGCCGGCGAGCGTGCCGCTCCACGTCGGCGACATCGTCGACCCCGCGGCCGTCGCCGCGGCCTTCGACGCGGAGCAGCCCGACGCCGTCTGCCACCAGGCCGCGCAGATGTCGGTGAGCCGCTCGGTCCGCGAGCCGCTCTTCGACGCGAAGGTCAACTGCATCGGCCTGATCAACGTGCTCGACGCCGCCGTGCGTCACCGCTGCCGGCGGTTCGTGTTCGCCTCGAGCGGCGGCGTGCTCTACGGCGACGTCACCGTGCCCGCCCCGGAAACCACGCCGGCCAACCCGGTGAGCCCCTACGGCATCACGAAGTGGGTCGGCGAGCGGTACCTCGCCTTCTACGCGGCCGAGCACGGCATGACGGCCGTGGCGCTCCGGTATTCCAACGTCTACGGGCCCAGGCAGAACCCGCACGGCGAGGCGGGGGTGGTGGCGATCTTCTCGAAGAAGCTGCTCGCCGGCGAGCCCGCCACGATCAACGGCGACGGCCGATACGTCCGCGACTACGTCTACGGCCCCGACGTGGCCGCGGCCAATCTCGCGGCCCTCACGAGCGAGTCGCCGCGACTCTCCCCGGGATCGCTCACGTCGCTCAACATCGGCACAGGCCTCGGCACCGACGTCAACGAACTCGAGGCCGTGATCCGGCACGAGGTCGATGCGGTCCGGTCGACCCGCGGAAAGCCGCCGTCGCCGGCACCCCGGCACGGACCGCCGCGGTCGGGCGACCTCCGCAGCAACCTCGTCCACGCGTCGCTCGCCGCGGCCATCCTCGGGTGGAAGCCGTCAGTCGGCCTCGGCGATGGGATCGCGAAGACGGTCGACTGGTTCGCCGCGGGCCTCAGCTGACGGTCACGGGGCCCGACACGACCGGCGCGCCGCCTTCGCAGCACGGACCTGCCGCCGGCGCACAGGCCGGCTCACAGGCCGGGGCGCACGTCGGGCCGCAGGGCTGCATCGGCGCCATCGCGGGCGCACCCGAGCAGGGGGACCGGAAATCGAGGAACGACGGCCGACGGCATCCTGTGCCTCCACCGAAGCAGCTGCTGCAGCCGCTGGCGGCCAGGAGGCCGGCCGACAGGATCGCGAAACAGACGAAGCGGGACATGGCATCCTCTCCAGAAAGCGACGAGACGAGATCGTCCAACCCTACACCATGCTTCCGCGCGGGGACGGCATGAAAAAATTTTTCAATCCTCGATGCAATTCATCCGACGCTACCCTCAAGGTCGCGTCGACCTCCGACCGACCACCACGATCGCTTGATCCGAGCCCTTCGCGCGACACGATGTTCGAACTCCCCCGCCGCACCGCTTTCGCCGTCGGCCTGACCCTTGCTCTCGTCAATCTCACCGCGGCGGCGACCGGCGTCCGCGCCGATTCGCCGGATGAAAGCTCACCGGACGGAAGCGGCGGTTGCCGGCCTTGCCTCCCGACGGCCTGCGTCGATCCCGACGTCTGGTCGGTGAGCACCCGATGTCTGCCGAGGATCTGCCACCCGGTCGCCGACGCCGACTTCCTCGTCGAGCGGCGAAACACCCCCGGCTGCTGGAGCCGGGCCGCCGTCGAGGATCTCACGGCGACCGACCGGCCGGTCGTGTTCTTCATCCACGGCAACCGGTACGACTCCGCCGCCGCAAAACGCCATGCAGTCTCGCTCGCCCGCCGGCTCGACGCGTGCCGGCCCGCCGCGGCCCCCATCCGAACGATCGTTTTTTCCTGGCCGAGCGAAAGCCGCGGCCTGCCGCTCCGCGAAGCCCGCGACAATTTCGTCCGGGCCGAGTCCGACGGGCACTACTTCGCCGCGGTGCTCTCGAAATTTCCCCGCGAGGCCGACATCGGCATCGTCGGCTACAGCTTCGGCTCGAAGATCGCGCTCATCGCCCTCGACGACCTGCTGGCGGCCGACGCCGGCTGGAAGGCGGCCCGCTCGGGCCATCTCGGCCTCGTGCTCGTCACCCCGGCCGTTCCCGTCGATTCGCTCTCCCCCCGTGGCTGCTACCACGCCGGAATCCGAGCGGCCGACCGGCTCACGGTCTTCACCAATCCGCGAGACGAGGCGCTGCGGTTCTTCCCGTTCGTCGACTCCTCCGGCTCGCCGGCGGCCGGCTACGTGGGGATTCCGAGCCGGTGGGTGCCCGGCGAGGTGGCCTTTTCACAGGTCGATGCCGCCCCGATCGTCGGCAAGGAACACTCGATGCAGCGGTTCATCGACGCCTCGACGCTCGCCTGCCGGATCACCGCCGCCGCGATCGAGTGAGCGGGCCGCTCACTTGCCGCTTCGCTTTCGGCGGCGGGCCTCCTTCTCCCGCTGCTTCTTCAGCTTCCGCCGCTCATCGGCGGTGAGCCGCTTGCCCGTGTCGCCCTTTGGCCGCGCGAGCCGCGCGGCGGGATTCGCAAGCTCCGACTGCATCCGCTGCACCTGCCGCATGCGATCGGCCATGCCGAGGCCCGCCATCCCCTTCATCATCGCCGCCATGCCGTCGAACTGCTTCACGAGGTCGCCCACCTCGTGGAGTTCAACCCCGGCCCCCGCGGCGATCCTCCGGCGGCGGGACTGGTCGATCACCTTCGAGGGATTCCGACGCTCCTCAGGCGTCATGGAATCGATGATGCCGAAGAGCCGGTTCATGTCCTTCTCGAGGTCGGCGTCGCCGAGCATCTCCTTCATGCCGCCCATCCCCGGAATCATCCCCATCACCTTGCCGAGCGGCCCGAGCCGGCGGGTCTGGGCGAGCATCTTCCGGAAGTCGTCGAGCGTGAACTCGCCCGCCTTGAGCCGCTCCTCCTGCCGCAGCATCTCCTCCTGGTCGAACTTCCGCTGCGCCTCCTCGACGAGCGTGAGCACGTCGCCCATGCCGAGAATCCTGCCGGCCATCCGATCCGGGTGGAATTCCTCGATCGCCTCGACCGCTTCACCCGTGCCGATGAACTTGATCGGCACGCCCGTGACGCTCTTCACGGAGAGCGCCGCACCGCCGCGGGCGTCGCCGTCGAGCTTCGTCATGATCACGCCGTCGAGCTCGAGCGCCTCGTTGAACGCCTTCGCGCTCCTCACGGCGTCCTGGCCGGTCATCGCGTCTACGACGAGGAACACCTGGTCGGGGCCGACCGACCGGTCGATCTTCGCGAGCTCCTTCATGAGCGGCTCGTCGATCGCGAGCCGACCCGCCGTGTCGAGGATCACGACGGGGATGCTTTTCGCCTTCGCCTTGGCGACGCCGGCGGTGCAGACGGCGACGGGGTCGGTGCCGGAGTAGTCGTCGCGCCCGGCGGGCTTCTCGGGCAGGTGCACCTCCGCGCCGATCTGCCGGCCGAGCACGGCGAGCTGCTCGATCGCCGCGGGCCTCTGGAGGTCGGCGGCCACGAGCATCACCTCGCGCCCCTGCTCCTTGATCCGCCGGGCGAGCTTCGCGCAGGTGGTCGTCTTGCCCGACCCCTGGAGGCCGCAGAGCATGAGGATCGTCGTCTTGCCGGCCTGCAGGTGGAGCGAATGGTCCACCGGCCCCATCAGGTCCACGAGCTCCTTGTGGACGATCCCGACGAGCTGCTGCGCCGGATCGAGCGACTCGAGCACCTTCGCCCCGACGGCGCCGGCGGAGACGCGATCGAGAAACCCATCGACCACGTCGTAGGCGACGTCGGCCTCCAGCAGGGCCGTGCGGACCGACTCGAGCCCCTCCCGCATGTTCGATTCGGTGAGTTTCCCGCGGCCTCGGAGCGAGTTGATGGCCGAGGAGAGGGAGGCGGACAGGGCTTCGAACATGGGGTCGGGGCACCGTGGGGGGGGCGGGGGAATTTCCCAAGGATCGCCCCGGGGAACACGCGTTTTCAAGGGCCCCTTGGGTTCCCGCCGAGAAGCGTTACTCTAGAGGGTCCGACCAACCCCCAGCAGGAGAGCGACCGTGGCAGTGACGATTCGGATGAAGCGGATGGGCCGCAAGCACCGTGAGTTCTACAGGATCTGCGCGACCGACCGTCGCAGCCCGCGGGATGGCCGCGTGGTGGAGGAGCTGGGAACGTACGACCCGAAGGTGTCGGAGACCGACGCCCGCTGCACGCTCAATGGCGAGCGGCTGAAGTACTGGCTGGGCGTCGGCGCGAAGCCTTCGCCGGCCGTGGCGGTCCTCATCAAGAAATACGGTCCCAACGGGACGCACGTGGCGCAGATGGAGGCAGCGCGGGCGAAGCTCGCCATGCCGAAGATCGTTCCCGATGCTGGTGAGCCGGCGTTCGTGCCCGAGGTGAAGCAGGCAGTTCCGCCGGCTGCGGACGCAGTTCCGCCGGCCGCGGAAGCGGCCCCGGCAGTCGAGGCTTCGGCCGTCGAAGCGGAGCAGCCCGCTTCCGAAGCCGCTGCGGAACCGAAGGCCGAATAGCCCTGGAACAATTTGCCTGCGCGCGGCCTTTCTTCCCGCCTTCATTGGCGGTTCGACGAGCAGCGCGATCGCGGTGCCCCATGCGGATCGACATTCTCACGCTGTTTCCGGAGATGTTCTCCGGCTTCCTCGAGGCGAGCCTGCTCGGCGCGGCCCGGGAGAAGGGGCTCCTCGACATCCGCCTGGTGAACATTCGCGACTTCGCGGAGGGCGTGCACCGGCAGGTGGACGACCGTCCGTTCGGCGGTGGGCCGGGAATGCTGCTCATGCCCGGGCCGGTGGTGTCGTGCGTGGAGGCGGTGCAGGCCGCAGCCGACGCCGCGTCTGCCGGCCACCTCGTGATGCTCACGCCCGGCGGCCGGACGCTCGACCAGGCGATCGTCGAGGAACTGGCGTCGAAGGAGCGGCTCGTGCTCGTCTGCGGACGCTACGAGGGCTTCGACCACCGCATCGAGCAGGTGCTCGCCCCCGACCGGATCTCGATCGGCGACTACGTCCTCTCCGGCGGCGAGGTCGCGGCGATGGTCGTCATCGACGCCGTGTCGCGACTGCTGCCCGGCGTGCTCGGTGACGAGGCGAGCGCCCGCGAGGATTCGTTCTCCGGAGCCGGCCGGCTCGTCGAAGGCCCCCAATACACCCGGCCGCGGGAGTTCCGCGGTTTCGCCGTGCCGGAGGTGCTGCTTTCGGGCGACCACGGCCGGATCGCCAAGTGGCGGCAGGAACAGGCGATCGACGCCACCCGCCGCCGCGAGGCCAAAGCCAGTTCGATACGCCCCCAGACGCCCAATACCCAGACACCCCACATCCAAAGGAGCACCCCATGAGCCAGAAGATCCTCGCCAAAGTGGAGGCCTCGAGCCTCAAGTCCGACGTCGCACCCTTCGCGATCGGCGACACCGTCGACGTCCACACGCGAATTCTCGAGGGAGACAAGGAACGCATTCAGATCTTCAACGGCGTGGTGATCGCCCGCGCGGGTTCGGGGAGCCGCGAGACGTTCACGGTGCGTCGGATCGTCGCCGGCGAGGGCGTGGAACGGAAGTTCCCGATCCACTCTCCGAAGATCGCGAAGATCGAAGTGAAGCGGTCGGGCGTCGCCCGCCGCGCGAAGCTCTACTACCTTCGCGACCGGGTCGGCAAGTCGGTCCGCCTGAAGGAGAAGCGGGCCGAGACGACCGAGGCCACCGCCGCGAAGCCGGCCAAGGCCGCGAAGAAGAAGGCCGTCAAGGCGTAGCCTTTGCGGCGAGCGGCGCAGGCTCGGCGATGCCTCTCTGGGGCCGACCATCTCGCGATTCGATCGGCCACCGTGGAGAGGCCGTCGCGGCCGCGTATCTTCGCCGGCAGGGCTACCGGATCGTCGGACTGCGGGAGCGGGTGCTCCGGGGCGACCTCGACATCGTCGCCCTCGACGGCCGCACCGTGGTCTTCGTGGAGGTTCGCAGCCGCAGCGACCTCGAGCACGGCCACCCGGCCGAGACCGTGGGCCCGGCGAAGCAGCGGCGGGTCGCCGAACTCGCGTCGGCCTACATCCGACGCCACAAGCTCGAGGATTGCAGCGTGCGGATCGACGTCGTGACGGTGCTCTTCCACCACGACGGCCGCGAGCCCGACGTCGAGCACTTTCAGAACGCGTTCGACAGCCCGTGGTGACCGCCGCGGCCGTGCGGATCGAAGAGACCGGACGGGAACGCCTCCTCCGCCCGCTCGAAGACCGCGAGCATGCCGTGCGGAAGACGCCTGGCGAGCTTCCCGAGCCGATGCCGCACCACCGCCGCGGCGTCGCCCCGATGAACGAGCCGGATCGCGATGCCGGCGACGCGGCCCGGATTTCGCCGTGCGACCGAGGCGTAGACCTCCGGATCGAGCTCGCCGGAATCGCCGACGAGCAGGAACCGCCGGCCCGGAAAGTCGGCGAGGATCCGCTCGATCGCACGCCGCTTCGACCGCTTCCGCGACGGAAACCGGCCCAGGGGCGTCGAATCCTTCAGCCGAAAGAGCTTCAGGTGCATCGACCCGGCCGGAAGCCCCTCCTTCTCGAAGAATTCGCGGAGGCAGCTGGCGAGCTGCCAGGGGCTCGCGGACACGTAATGGAACGCCGCACCGCCCGCCTCGAGCCTTCGGAACGCCTCCACCATGTCGTCGATCGGGCGGAATTCCCGGATGAACGTGTTGGCGAGGAGCTCCCGCTTTTCGATGACGTTGCTGTCCTTGACGGTGTCGTCGATGTCGGACACGACCGACAGCCCCTCCCGCTCGACGACGTGAATCCGCCCCGGAGCGGCCGCGGCATCCTCGCGATCCTCCGGCCGGTCGTCGGCCTGGGGAACCGTCTCGACGCGGCAGGCGATCGACCTTCCGTTGCCGGCGGGGGGCTCGCCGCGGACCTCGCCGAGCAGCTGTTCGTCGAGCTCGAGCACGGTCGAAAAGTGGCCCACCCGGTCGGTGGCCCCGGCGGAAAACCGCCGGCCGCCGATCACGACCTCGACCGGCTGCCCGGCCACCCGCTGGAAGAAGAAGGCGTCGGCCCGGTGCTGGAACAGCGGCGAGCGGGCCTGGTCCGCGTCGAGGTCGAGCAGCCTCTTGAGCACGGCGATCGCCATGTTCCTGCGTCGGCTCGTGGGGGGCAGCGGCCGGCAGACCATGCCGGCCACGTGGACCCGCCAGCGGCCGTCCTCAGCTCGGCGGGCGTAGGTGGGAAAGCTCGTGATCACGCGGCGACTGGCCCCTGCGAACTTGTGCGAAAGCCCTCCCACTTTACAATCCGCACGACCGACAGCACCAACGCAGCAGGGAGAAACTCATGGGTGTCAAGAAAACAGGCAAGGGCCGCCGCAAGCTCGGCCAGAAGAAGCGCCGCATGCGCGCCCGCATTCGCCACCGGAAGGGGTAGCCCTCTCGTCCGCAGGCCGCCTCCGAAAATCTTCCACCGCCCGCCGGCGCCGATTTGCCGCGCACGTTTCAAGGGGTAGGGTTGCTCGGAAGCTCGTCGCGAGGAATGCGATCCGCTTCCGACTCTTCCCGAAGGAACGGAGACGCTTCGATGCGACGGATCTGCCGGCGGCCTGCCGCGAGCCTGCCAATGCTGATGTGTGCCTGCGGGCTGCTGCCCGCGATGCTTTCGTCGGTGGGCTGCAAGTCGCTCAGCGAGTCCTACATCCGGCTCGAGGTCTGGAAGTACGAGCGGTGCTTCGGCCACCTTCCCCCCGGGTTCGTGCCGACGGGCGCCGCCGGCCCAGTGGCCGCCCCCGCGATGCAGCCCTGCGGCCAGCCCGCGATGGGTGGGGCTCCCTGCGCGACGGCCCCCTGCGGGCCCGCGGCGGGTGGAGCGGTCGCCGCGGGGGCGGGTGGATGCGACGGCTGCTCGGGCTCGGTCGCCGAGGGGCTCCCCGCCGGTGGCATTCCTGCCGGTGGCATTCCTGCCGGTGGCATTCCTGCCGGCGGCACGACGGTGCCAACGCCGAGCCCGACCGCGGCGGTGACGACGAGCAAGCCGGTCGTCATCTCCGACGAGGTCGTCCTGCCGTAGGCGTTTACGAAGCGGCTCCGTCGCCGAAGCGACTCACCCGAGCGTCTCGTCGGGACCGGGAAAGCGACGATCGACGACGTCAGCATGCCACCGGGCCACGGCGTCGCGGACCGCCCCGCCCGCATCGGCATACCGCCTCACGAACCGGGGCACGCGGTCCGGCGACAGGCCGACGAGGTCGTGGAGCACGAGCACCTGGCCGTCGCAGCGGACGCCCGCGCCGATGCCGATCGTCGGCACGGCGATCGATTCGGTGATCGCGGCAGCCGTCTCCTGCGGGATGCATTCCAGCACCACGGCGAACGCACCGGCGGCGGCCGCGGCCTTCGCGTCGTCCATGAGGCGGTCGTGGTCCCGCTGCATCCGGTAGCCGCCGAGCTGGTGCACCGCCTGGGGCCGCAGGCCCACGTGCCCCATCACGGGAATCCCGGCCCCCGCGATGCCGGCGATCACGTCCGCCTGTCCCGCCGTGCCCTCGAGCTTCACCCCCTGGCAGCCGGTCTCCTTGAGGATTCTGGCCGAGGCCTCGATGGCGCGTTCCACGCCGAGGTGCTGGAGAGGGAAGGGGAGATCGACGACGACGAAGGCCCGCTCCACCCCGCGCGAGACGATCTCGCCGTGGTAGATCATCTGCTCGATCGTCGCGGGGATCGTCGAGGAGCGTCCTGCGACGACCATCGCCACGCTGTCGCCGACGAGGACGCAGTCGACGCCGGCCGCATCCACGAGCCGCGCGGTGGGAAAGTCGTAGGCTGTCACCATCGAGATCGGCCGTCGACTCCCCTTCGCGGCGACGAGGTCGCGGACGGTCACCCGCTTTGCCGCAGAGGCCGTCGGGTTGGACTGGTTTGCCGGGATTGATCGGTTTGATTGCTGGGCCACTTACTTGAGCCCCTTGAAGAAGTCGTCGAGATCCGCGTCGGCGGACGGCTGTTCTTCCTTCGCACCGCCGAGGAAATCGAAGGAGCCGTCCGCAGGCGGTTCGGCTTCGGCCACGGCGTCGCCCAAGGCCGCCGGGTCGAAGGCCTCGTCGACGGGCTGCTCGGCCTCGATGACGCCGAAGTCGCCGGGCTCGGGCGAGTTCTCCGTCTCGACGACCATCTCCGCATCGATCGGCTTCTCCGTCTCGATCGCCTCCGTGACGCCGGCCGCCGGAGCCGCTTCGATCGCCAGCTCGGGGAGCTCCTCGCTCGTCGCATTCTGCTCGACGGCCGGCTTCGGCACCGCGGCCGCCCCGCCGTAGTCGATGCGGATTTCGATCGTGCCGACCCGCAGCACGCTTCCAGAAGTCACGGGCGTGCGGATGCTCGCCGCGATCTGCTCCCCGTCGAGAAACGTGCCGTTGGTGCTGCCGAGGTCGCGCACGTAGACGCCGCCGTCGCGATCGAAGAGCTCGCAGTGCTTGCGGCTGATCTGGTCCTGCTGGATGCGAAACCGCGCCTCGCTGCCGCGGCCAACCACGACCGGGAGAGGAACCTCGTAGGTTCCCCGCTTCGATTCCGGCTCGAGAACGACGAAACTGACCTTCATGAACGGGCGTTTTCGGGGAGGAATTGCGGGCTGCTTGGAGTCTACGATGCCCCGTGCGGGCATTCCAAACCAAGGCAGTGTCTCGCGGCGTGGATCGCGAAAACCCCTGATTTGCGTGCCCACCCCAGCCCTCCTGAAGGATGCCCTTGCGGCAGGCCGCCGCACTCCTATAATCGCGGGGTTTCCGGAGATTTCCGCGGTCTTGCCGTCTGCCGCGGGCGTCGCTCAGGTGCGGGTGTAGCTCAGTTGGTAGAGCACCACGTTGCCAACGTGGTTGTCGTGGGTTCGAATCCCATCACCCGCTTTCGTTCCTCCTATCCACGCCCCCCCTCCTTCCGAGCATCCATGCCCCCTGCCGCCAGCGCCGACGCCACCAAGCCCCTCGCCACCTCCGACGCCAGCGAGGCCTTGCTCGGGTCGGGCACGGCAGGAGGCGAGCAGATCGCCGAACTGAAGTTCGACATCGAGGTGACGAACGTCTCCACCTGCCAGCGGCGGGTGAAGGTGACCGTGCCGCGGGAAGAGATCGACCGCTACTTCAACGAGGCGATCGGCGAGCTGATGCCGAATGCCCTCCTCCCCGGTTTCAGGCCCGGCCGGGCACCGAAGTCGCTCGTCACGAACCGTTTCAGGACCGAATTGAAGGACCAGATCCGCTCGAAGCTGCTCACCGACGCGATGGCGCAGGTGAGCGACCGCGCGAAGCTGGCCCCGATCAGCGAGCCCGATCTCGACGTGGCGGCCGTCGTGCTGCCCGACGAGGGCCCGATGACGTTCGAGTTCTCGATCGAAGTCCGGCCGGAGTTCGAGCTGCCGAAGTGGAAGGGGCTTTCGATCAACCGACCGACCCGGGAGATCTCCGAGGCCGATGTCGACGAGGCCAGCCGGGAGATCCTGCGGGAGCGTGGTCGGCTGATCCCCTCGAGCGAGCCGCCGACGACGGGCGATCTCGTCGTGGCCAACCTGCGGTTCACCCATGACGGCGAGGTCGTTTCGGAAGCCGACGAGGTGGAGATCGTGGTGCGGTCGAAGCTGTCGTTCGCCGACGCGGAGCTCGCCGGTTTCGACAAGCTGATCTCCAAGGCCAAGCCCGGCTCTACGGTTTCGGCGGAGATCGCCGTCCTGGCCGACGCCGCCCGCGAGGACCTGCGTGGCAAGAACGTGAATGCCGAAATCACCGTGGTCGATGTGAAGCGGTTCCAGCCGCCGGAGCTGTCGGCCTCGCTGCTCGCCGAGTTCGGCGGCTTCGAGTCGGCCGACGAGTTCCGTGCGGCCGTCCGGAAGCAGCTTGAAAACCGTCTCGAATGGCATCGCCGCCGCCAGGTGCGGCAGCAGGTCGCCGAGGCGCTCACGGCGTCGGCTTCGTGGGACCTTCCGCCCGAATTGCTGCGTCGGCAGGCCCAGCGGGAGCTCGAGCGGTCGATCCTGGAGCTTCGTCGCAGCGGGTTCGACGACGACACGATCCGCCGCCACGTGAACAGCCTCCGGCAGACCGTCATGGCGAGCACGTCCCGGGCCCTCAAGGAGCACTTCATCCTCGAGAAGCTCGCGGAGGAAAATCAGATCGTCGACGCCCCGGCCGACTACGACGAGGAGATCAGGGCGATCGCCTCACAGTCGGGCGATTCCCCGCGGAGAGTCAGGTCGAGCCTCGAGAAGCGGGGGCTGATGGACGTGCTGCGAAACCAGATCATCGAGCGGAAGACGATCGACCTGATCACTTCGCAGGCGAAGTTCAAGGACGTTCCCTTCGAGTTCGAGCGGCCCGATTCCGACGCCATCGACCATGCCGTGTGCGGCCGTGTCGTCGGCGAGGAGGAGATTCCCACCGCCACCCGCAGCGAGGCGATGGACCTGCGGAGCGTCTCCCGTCGATAGTGCCATGCCGCGGAGCCCCGCGGCCGTGAACGACCCATGACCAGGAACACCATGACCGACCGCCTCCCGACCATGCCATCGGCGTCGAGCGCCTACCGCGACTACCAGCGGCAGCGGCAGATGACGCTCGGCGACCTGCTGCTCGAAAACCGCATCATCCTCCTGCAGGGGGAGATCTACGACGGCAACGCGAACGAAGTCGTCATGAAGCTGCTCTACCTGCAGAGCGAGAACCGGCGGAAGGACATCCACTTCTACATCAACTCGCCTGGCGGCAGCGTGACGGCCACGATGGCGATCTACGACACGATGCAGATCCTTTCCTGCCCCGTGGCGACCTACTGCGTCGGCCTGGCCGCGAGCGGCGGGGCCGTGCTGCTCGCCGGCGGCGCCAAGGGGAAGCGGTTCGCGCTTCCGCACGCCAAGGTGATGATCCACCAGCCCTACGGCCAGGTGGGCGGGCAGGTGAGCGACATCGAGATCCAGGCCGACGAGATCATCAAGACCCGGGCGATCCTCAACGAGATCCTGTCGCACCACACCGGACAGCCGATCGAGCGGATCGCCAAGGACACCGACCGCGATCGCTACCTCACCGCCACCGAGGCCAAGGAATACGGCCTCGTGGACGACGTGCTCACGAAGCCGCCGGCGGCTCCCGACGAGGAGAAGGACTGAACATCCCATGCCACTGATCCCCTACGTCATCGAGAAGTCCGGCCGCGAAGAGCGGGCGATGGACATCTACAGCCGGCTCCTGAAGGACCGGATCGTCTTCCTGGGAACCCAGGTGAACGACGAGGTCGCCAACGCGATCGTCGCCCAGCTGCTCTTCCTGCAGTCGGACGACCCGAAGGCCGACATCCACCTCTACATCAACTCCCCCGGCGGAAGCGTCACCGCCGGCCTCGCGATCTACGACACGATGCAGTTCGTCACCTGCGACGTGGCCACCTACTGCATCGGCCAGTGCGCCTCCATGGGCGCCGTGCTGCTCACGGCCGGCGCCAAGGGGAAGCGGCGGGCGCTGCCCAACTCGAGGATCATGATCCACCAGCCGCTCGCCGGCATGGAGGGCACGGCCGAGGAGATCATGATCCACGCGAAGGAGTTCAAGAACATCAAGCAGAAGCTCAACGCGATCCTGCTCAAGCACACGGGGCACCCGCTCGAGAAGATCGAGCAGGACACGGATCGCGACCGCTTCATGTCGGCGCAGGAGGCGCTCGACTACAAGCTGATCGACGAGGTGGTCGAACGGATGCCGGGAGTGAAAGCGGAGGCCTGACGCCCCGCGGGACATCGGTGTGTTGGGCCCCGGGTGGACTGTGGCTCACGAGGACTGTGGCCCAAGTGGATTGAGGCGCAAGGAGGCGCGTCATGACACGCTCGAACGACTCTCGAAACCGCCTCGCGGCCATCGCGGCCGCTCTCGTCTTCGTGGCCGGCTGTCGCAGCGACATCAACCAGCAGCTCCTCGAGCGCGAGTTGCGGCTTCAGGAGGACCAGATCTACCAGCTCCAGGACGAACTGCACTTCAAGGCGTCGCGGCTCGACAGGATCGCGGTCGAGAATGCATCGCTCAAGAAACAGCTGGGGATCGTCGATCCGGACGCCTCCCTGCCGAAGCAGGTTCTTCCGCCGCCGGGAGTCGCCGAGCCGGCGAAGGCGAAACCGGTCGCCCCGAGCCTCGTGCCGCCGACGATCGACGCCCCGGCCGTCGAGTTCGTTCCGCCGCCCCGGACGGGCTCGCCACCGCCCCCGGCAGCCCCGCCTGTTCCCACGCAGCCTCCGACGCTCGACGGCGTTCCGCCGCTGCCGGGCACGAACCCGGGCCTCCGCTTCCGCGGCACATCGCTCGGGCCCGCGCGGGCACCCGAGGGCCCGGTCTTCGAAAGCCCCGTCGAGAACGCTCCGCGGCCGATCGATCCACCGCCCACCGCGGCCCTGCCTCCTCCCGTGCGACGGCTTTCCCACGAGGAGAGCGCGGCGGACGAGAAGGGGATCACGCACCTGGTCGTCAACGCGTCGAGCAGCGGACCGTTCGACCGCGACGGCGACGGACGATCGGACGGGCTCGCGGTCGTCTTCGAGCCGCGGGACGCCGACGAACGGCTCGTCGCCGCGGCCGGGGACGTGTTCGTGGCCGCCTTCGAGGCCGCCGCCCCGCCCGACGCGGCGCCCGTCGCCACCTGGCAGATTCCAGCGCAGCAGGTGCTCGGGCGGTTTCGGCCCACCTCGCGGGTTCGCGGCTTCAACCTCGAGCTGCCTTGGACGGGCCCGCCGCCGGCGACGGACAGGCTCCGGCTTCAGGTGCGGATGACGACGTCCGATGGCAGGTCGTTCGAGCAGGAACGGACGCTCGCCGAGTGACTACAGGCCCCGGTCCTCGAGGAAGTTCAGCAGGTCGGCGACCCGGTTCGAGTAGCCCCATTCGTTGTCGTACCAGCTGACCACCTTCACGAAGTTGCCGAGCCCGATCGTGTCGACGGCCGAGAAGATCGAGCTGTGGGGGTCGCCCTTGAGGTCGGTGGAGACGAGTTCCTTCTCCGTGTAGCGGAGAATTCCCTTGAGCGGGCCGTCGGCCGCCTTCTTCATCGCGGCATTGATGTCGGCGGGCGACGCGTCCTTGCCGAGGATCGCCGTGAAGTCGACGACGCTCACGGTCGGGGTCGGCACGCGGAACGCCATGCCGGTGAACTTCCCCTGCAGGGCGGGAATCACGAGGCCCACCGCCTTCGCGGCGCCGGTGCTGCTCGGGACGATGTTGAGGGCGGCGGCACGGGCGTCGCGGAGATCCTTGGCGGCCGTGTCCACCGTCTTCTGCGAGTTCGTATAGGCGTGCACGGTCGTCAGCAGGCCGCGGTCGATTCCCCACGTCTCATGGAGCACCTTCGCGACGGGGGCCAGCCCGTTCGTCGTGCAGGAAGCGTTCGAGATGACGTGGTGCTTCTTCGGGTCGTACATCTCGTTGTTGACGCCCAGCACGATCGTCAGGTCCTCGTTCTTGGCCGGAGCCGAGATCACGACCTTCTTGACGCTGTCCCGCTTGTGGGCCACGGCCTTCGTCGCGTCGGTGAAGAAGCCGGTGCTCTCCACGACGATCTGCACGTCCTGGCTGCCCCATGGGATCGAGCCCGGATCCTTCTCCGCGAAGACCTTGATCGTGTGGCCGTCGACGACGAGGTCGTTGCCCTCGTAGCCGACCTTCCCCTTGAACGGCCCGTAGTTGGAATCGAACTCGAGCAGGTGGGCGTTCGTCTTCGCGTCGGTGAGATCGTTGATGGCCACGACCTGGACATCGCCATTGAGACCGTACTTCTCGTAGATGGCGCGGTAGGTGAGCCGTCCGATGCGACCAAAACCGTTGATGCCGACGCGAATGGGCACGTGAGATCCTCCTGGGTTCATCCAGCTGGCGTTCGGGCCGTCGCCGCGACGCCGCGGTGCGGGCCCCGCCAAAATCGCGAGGAATATACACGTTCTTGGCGGCGGTTCTCAATCGCCCCGCGTCCCGTCCGCGATTTGACGATAGCGTTCGCGGTTTGACCGTGAAACAGTCCGTTTGAGGTACGTCAAACGTGCGGGGCGAGGGGCTGCCCCTGTCTGGTTCGTGGTGGCCGGACTGCTGCTCTGCAGGCTCGTGGTGCGGCATACCGCCCGTGGCCGCGGGTCCTTCCCCGCGGCTGGCTGGCCCGGAGAGCATGCGGCACTTATCCTGAAAGCATGTGGTTATTGGCGTCACAACGTGAACGGCGACTGCGAGACGACGCGGCACGTGCCGACAAGACCCGCTGCCTTCTTCGTGAATCCCTGGCGAGGCATGTGCCGAAAACAGGGGTGTGGGTCTATGGCTCGCTCGTCAAGCCTGGCCGCTTCCATGAATGGTCCGATGTCGATGTGGCGCTGGAATCGCTGCCTGCGGGCATGACGCTTGAATACCTGCAGAGCCTGCTTTCCGCAGACGTGGGCCGAGAGGTGGATGTCTGCCTCATCGACCGCACCCGGCTGAAGCCCGTGATCGAAGGGACCGGCGAACGATGGATCGCATAGCACTGCAGATCCTGGAGGATGGCTGGGAACAGGACGGCCGGGTCATGCGGCGAGCGGTCGGCCTTCTCGAGGAGCGGCTGGCCGAATCGACCGACGGCCGGTGGGCTGCCGCGGCCTTCGAGATCAACCGCATCTACAACATTCTCGAAAAAGCGTTCGAGCGGCTCTGCGAGTCGTTCGAAAACCATCTCGAGAAGACGGGCCGGTACCACGACACGCTCGTCGAAAGGATGACCCTCGATCTGAAGGGAATTCGCCCCGCATTTCTCCCGCTCGATGCGGTGCGGGACGTTCGTGAACTGAAGGGGTTCAGGCATCTCTTTCGACATGCCTACGATCTCGACCTCGATCCCATCCGCGTCACGGCCGCCGCCGAAAACGCATCTCGCTGCGTCGCCGGCTTCGACGGCTGGTGCCGGTCGTTCCTCGCCGAGGTCCGCCGCCGGTATGGCGACCAGCTCGAGTAAGGCGATTGCGGTATCATTGCCGTGGTCATGGACGCGCCCTCCGTCATTTCGCTTTCCGACGTTCGCAAGACGTTTCCCGTGCCCGGGGGCGAGCCGCTCACGGTGCTCGACGTCGATCGTTTCGAGGTGGCACGCGGCGAGCAGGTTTCGCTCGAGGGCCGCAGCGGCTCCGGGAAATCGACGCTGCTCAACGTGATCTCGGGGATCCTGCGGCCCGACCGCGGGAGTGTCGTCGTCGACGGCCTCGACCTCACCCGATTCGACGAGGCGACCCGCGACCGGATTCGGGCCGACAAGCTCGGCATGGTGTTCCAGTCGTTCAATCTCCTGCCCGGGTTCACGGCCCTCGAGAACGTGCTCGTGGCGATGTCGTTCGGCACGGGCCGCCCCGACCGCTCCCGGGCCGAGTCGCTCCTGGCCTCGGTGGGGCTCGCCCACAGGCTCTCCCACCGCCCGGCGCATCTTTCCATCGGGGAGCAGCAGCGGGTGGCGGTCGCCAGGGCGCTTGCCAACCGGCCGCGGGCGATCCTCGCCGACGAGCCGACGGCGAGCATCGATCCGGCCCACCAGCAGCAGGTGATCGACCTCCTGCGGAACACCTGCCGGGAGCAGGGAGTCGCCCTCCTGATCGTGACGCACTCGCCGGAGGTGGCGTCGCAGTTCGAGCGGAGGATCCGCATCGAGGACTTCAACCGTGCCGCGAGGGCAGGTCGGCCGGAAGCCACGGCGGTTCGGCCGGAAGCCACAGCAGGGCGGCCGGAAGCCACGGGTGGAGGTCGGGCATGACGCTCTTCGGCATCGCCTGGCGCAACATCCGCCAACGGGCCCTCAACTCCGCGCTCACCGTGCTGTCGCTCGCGCTGGGCGTCGCGCTCGTCGTCGCGACGCTCGTCACCGGCAACGTCGTCCGGCAGGCCTTCGCGAGCGGAACCGGCCTCGGCTACAACATGATCATCGGCGCGAAGGGGAGCCCGCTGCAGCTGGTGCTCAACAGCGTCTACTACATCTCGCGGCCCATCGAAAACATCCCCTGGAGCGTCTACGAGGAGTTCCTGTCCGCGAGTCGCCGCGATGACGGCCGTGACGGCCGTTTCGCGTCGAGCACCGCCGTCGCCGTGCCGATCTGCATGGGCGACTACTGGCAGGGCTACCGCGTGATCGGCACGAACGCCGCGATGTTCGACCGCCTCACCCGCGGCGGCGGCCGCCCCTACCGCTTCACCGCCGGGAGGAACCTCCGCGACGAGAACTTCTTCGAAGGCGTGGTCGGAGCCGCCGTGGCCGCTCGCTACGGGATGAAGCTCGGCGACGAGTTCTCCCCGACCCACGGCGCCGACGACGGCCCGAAGCACGATCCCTTCAAGCTCGTCGGCATCCTCGAACGGACCGACACGCCGGTCGACCGTGGTGTGTTCGTGAACATGGAGGGGTTCTATCTCCAGGACGGCCACGCCAAGCCGGTCGACGATGAAGACACCCCCGGTGCCGACGCCGCGTCGACGAAGATCTCCCCGAAAACTCCCGAGGCCGGCATCCCGGTGGATGTCGGCGGCGCGAAGCCCCTGCGGAAGATCCAGCGGGAGGTGACTTCGATCCTCCTCGAGACGGCGAGCGCCGCCGGCCTGCCTCCGGAACTGACCGCGATGGGCGTCCGCACGGCGATCAACGAGGGCCGCGACGCGCAGGCCGCGCTGCCGATCGGGGAGATCCGCCAGTTGCTCGACCTCTTCGTGCGGCCGCTGGAGCTGCTTCTGCTCTTGATCACGGCGATGGTCGTCGTCGTGTCGGCGGTGGGAATCCTCGTCAGCATGGTCGGCTCGACGCTCGAACGGAAAAGGGATGTCGCCATCATGCGGGCGCTCGGCGCGCGACGCGGCCATGTGCTCTCGACGGTGCTCGTGGAGGCCGTGCTGCTGGCGGTCGCCGGCGGGCTCGCGGGCTGGGTGCTCGGGCACCTTTTGGTCGGTGCGATCGGTCCCTGGATCGCCACGAACGCCGGCGTCTCGGCGGGCGTGCTCTCGGCCGCTCCGCAGGCCGAGCTCCTGCTCGTGCCGTTCATCGTCGGCCTCGCGATTCTCGCCGGCATCCTGCCGGCGGTCGCGGCGTATCGCACCGACGTCGCCCGCTGGCTCCAGGGGCCGGGATGACCTCGATCGCCCACCGGGCAACATGGTAGACTTCACGACCATGCGAAGGTTTGGACGATTTCTCGCCTGCCTGCTCCTGATCACGGCGGTCGCCCTGCCGCGGCAGTCGTTCTCCTGCCCGTTCTGCTCGGCCGTCTCGCTCACGTTCGCCCAGGAAATCGAGCAGAGCCAGGTGGCCGTGATCGCGAGGCTCGTGAAGCGTCCCAATCCGGGATCGCTCGCACCGCGGGCCGAGGGGCCGCTGCCGAAGGGCTCCTTCGAGGTGGTGGAGACGCTCAAGGGGGCCGAACTGCTCGAGGCGGCGGGGCATTCCGGCCGCGGCGCGAAGCCGATCGAGACGATCTTCCTCGACGAGAAGCCGGTGGGGTCGCTCTTCCTGCTCCTGGCGGTCGAGCCGCCGGAACTCGTCTGGTCGAGCCCGATCTCGATCACGGAGAAGGCCGTCGGCTACCTGAAAAAACTTTCGTCGCTGCCCGCCTCCGGGCCCGACCGTCTCGCATTTTTCCAGAAGCATCTCGAGGATCCCGACGAGGTGCTCGCCCGCGACGCCTACGACGAGTTCGCGATCGCCTCCTACGCCGACCTGAAGGGGCTCGAGGACCGGATGGACGCCTCGCAGCTGCTCACCTGGATCGAAGACCCGAAGGTCCAGGCCAGCCGGCGGCGGCTCTACGCGACGATGCTCGGTGTCTGCGGCACGAAGGCCGACGCCGCGCGGATCGCGAAGATCCTCTCGGGCGAGGGCCTCGGCAAGGAGGCGGCGGAGGTTCGCGCGGGCCTCGACGCGCTCATCGCATGCCACGCCACGCTCATGGGTGCGGAGGGGCTCGACCTCATCGACCGACTCTTCCTCGACCGCAGCAGCAGCAAGGACGTGCCCTTCACGGAAACCTACGCGGCCGTCATGGCGCTGCGGTTTCTCGGCGAGGAAAAGGGGATCGTGCCGAGGGAGCGGCTGCTCCGCTCGCTGCGGCTCCTGCTCGACGAGCCGAAGCTCGCCGATCTCGTCATCGCCGACCTCGCCCGCTGGGAAGACTGGACGGTGTTCGAGCGGCTCGTGGAAATCTTCCAGAAGGCCACGAGCGACAACCTCTTCGTCCGCGAGCCGATCGTGAACTACATGCGGGCCTGCCCCAAGCCGGAGGCGGCCGAGGCGATCGAGCGGTTCGAGAAGATCGACCCTGAGGCGGTGAAGCGGGCGGCCGCTGTCGCCGCGTTCACCGGAGCCGCGGCGGTGAAGCCGAAGGCGACGGAAGGCGAAAAAGACGGTGCTCCCTCGGAGATCCCGGGCGCCCCGCTTGCGGGCCTCCCGGTCGTCGCCGAGCCGCTCTCCACCGAAGATGCCGCCGATGAAGGTCGCGATGCATCGCTCTCCGGACGCCTCTCGCCCGTGCTCGGAGACACCGATCCCGAGAATCGCCCCGCCCCCGCCGACAAAAGTCTCGCGGCGAAGAAAGACGCTTCCTCGCGGCCGTTCCCACGGGTACGCTGGATCGTGTGGGCGGCGATCGTGGCTGCCGTGGCGGCGGTGTCGCGGGCCGTTCTCCGCCCCGACTCCAGATCCGGCTAAGGCGTCCGGGGTACCCATGCGTCGAGGGATGTCCGCGAGTCTGTTCGACTCGACCGCCGTGCTTCCCCGCGGCCGAGGGAGCGAACTGCAGGAGCCGCTGGCCGACGGAGATTCGCTCGGCGAGTACCGCTCGCCGAGCCAGTACGCGATCGCGGCCGCCATCCTGGCGGTGCTTTCGCCCGTGGCTTTCTTCGACTGGTCGCTGGCGGCAGTGCCGGCCATCGCGATCCTGCTCGGGCTGATCGGGTGGAGGCAGGTCGCGTCGCGGCCGGAAGTGCTCACCGGCCTTCCGCTGGCGATCGGCGGGGTGGCGTTCGCCTGTTGCACGCTCGCCGGCAGCCTCACGTGGCTCTCGATCCAGTATGCGGCCGAACTCCCCGAGGGGCACTCGCGGATTGACTACTCGCTCCTGCAGACGGCCGAGGGGGAGCCGCCGACGGCCGTGCCGGAATCGGCCACGGCCATCGACGGCAAGCTCGTGCTGCTCAAGGGCTACATGTATCCGGGCAAGGAGCAGCGTGGCATCGCAGAGTTTTTGCTGGTGCGTGACCAGGGCGACTGCTGCTTCGGAGGCAACCCGAAGATCACCGACCGGGTGCTCGTGCGGCTTTCGGATCGCCAGGGGATCGACTTCACGCCGCGGCTCGTCAAGATCGCCGGACGTTTCGCGGTGAGGCCCACGGGCATCTCCACGATCGAAGGAGGCGTGCTGTACCATCTCGAAGATGCGTTCACGCGTTAGTCCAGCCTTGCACTCGATTCCCGCCGTTCTGATTCTCGCCGCGGCGTGCATCGCCGCCGTGGCCGGTGGGTGCGGCGGCCGCGAGCCCGCCGCTCGTGTTGCCGAATCTCCCGCCGTCGCCGTGGGCGATCCGCCGCGGCAGCCCACGACCGCGTTGCCTGCTCCCACGCCGCCCGGCAGGCCCCGCGACGTCACGTTCGACGACATCAAGCTCGACATGGAGAAGGGGGCCCCGTTCACCCGCGACCTCCTCCCGAAGCGGGTGACGGCGCTCGAAGGCGAACGCCTCCGCATCCGGGGCTACATCCTGCCGAGCTTCCAGCAGACCGGCCTCACGCAGTTCGTGCTCGTCCGCGACAACATGGAGTGTTGCTTCGGCCCGGGCGCGGCGCTCCACGACTGCATCGTCGTCCGGATGCGGCCCGGCAAGTCCGCCAACTTCTCGGTACGGCCCGTGGCGGTGGCGGGCACCTTCCGCGTGGACGAACTCCTCGGCCCGGACGGAAAGCATCTCGCGATCTACGCGATGGAGGGGGAGGAGGTCCGGTAGAGGGCCTTCTCGGGCCGGTGTTCGGGGCCGAAGGGGGTTTACCGGCGGGAAAACCCGCGGCCTGCACCGGCCCCGGGGCGTTGGTACCATCGAAACCATGACGCTTCCTCTCGCCGACTGGCTCTGGATCTACGACATTCCCTCCCACAAGCTCGCGTTGCTCGCGATCGCGGTGTCGGTGGGTTTCTACTGGATCGGGGCGATCTTGCTGCGGCCGATCCTGCGGCAGTTCGTGAAGCACATGCCGGGGTCGAACGACATCGTCGGCTACGTGCTCTCCTGCTTCTGCGTCTTCTACGGCCTGCTGCTCGGCCTCATCGCCGTGACGGCCTACCAGAACGTCTCGGAGGCGGGCTCGAACGTCACCCGCGAGGCGGCCGCGCTCTCGGCGCTCTACGAGGACGTCTCCCGCTATCCCGAGCCCTTCGGCCAGAACCTTCGCTGGCTCCTCAGAGACTACACGCGGTACGTGATCAAGTACGCCTGGCCGCTCCAGCAGCAGGGCATCATTCCCCAGGAGGGAACGATCCGGGCTGAGGCGTTCCACGACCGCCTCCTCGACTTCCAGCCGAAGACCCCCTCCGAGGAGATCCTTCACGCCGAGGCCTTGCGGCAGCTCAATCACTTCCTCGAGTGCCGCCGGATGCGGCTCTACTCGGTGAAGTCGGGCCTGCCGGCGTCGATGTGGTACGTGATGATCCTGGGGGCCGTCCTCACCGTCGCGATGTGCTGGCTCTTCGAGATGCGGTTCATCACGCAGCTGTTGCTCGGCGGCATCCTCGCGGCCTACCTGGGGACGATGATCTACCTGATCGTCGACATGAACCAGCCGTTCCGCGGCGACGTGAGCATCACGGCCGAGCCGTTCGAGGTGCTCTACCGGAGGATGAACGAGGGCTGACATGAACGTCACGCGGCGGAAGGCGATCGGTTCGGGCATGGCGGCGACGCTCGCGGCGGCGAGGGCGATTGCGCCTGCGATCTTTGCCGGCTGCTCGCTCGGCATCCCGCCGAAGGCGAGGAAGGTCAAGGTCGGCCTGCTGCACTCGCAGACGGGCCCGCTGGCGATCAGCGCGACCTCGCTTCGCGACATCCAGATCCACGCCTTCGAGCGGATCAATGAAAAGGGGGGCATCCTCGGGCACCAGGTCGAACTGCTGGCTCCCGACCCGCGGTCGCGGAACGACCTCTTCCCCATCCGGGCCCGAGGCCTCCTCGACGCCGGGGCCGCGGCCGTCTTCGGCTGCTGGACGAGCGCGAGCCGCAAGGCCGTGCTGCCGGTCTTCGAGGAGGCCGACAAGCTGCTCTTCTACGCCGTGCAGTACGAGGGAAACGAGTCGTCGAAGAACGTCGTCTACGGCAACTCCGTGCCCAACCAGCAGATCTTCCCGACGATCGACTGGCTGCTCTCGGAGGCGGGCGGCTCGCGGAAGCGGGTCTACCTCATCGGGTCCGACTACGTCTTCCCGCGGACGGCCAACTACATCGCGAAGAAATACCTCGCCTCGAAGGGCCTCCAGCCCGCGGGCGAGGCCTACTACCCGCTCGAGCAGCACGACTTCCGCGAGGCCGTCCGCGTAATCGCGGAGTCGGAGGCCGACTGCGTCTTGAACACGATCAACGGCGAGTCGAACATCGGCTTCTTCGCGGCGATCGCCGCCGAGCGGCTCTCCGCCTCGCGGCTGCCGGTCGTCTCGACGAGCATCGCGGAGGATGATCTGCGGAGCATGCTCCCCGACCACGTGAAGGGGCACTATGCGGTGTCGAGCTACTTCCAGAGCCTTCCTGGCGAGGCCAACCGCGACTGGATCGAGGGATTCCGGCGGGAGTTCGGCCACGACCGCGTGACCGGCGACGCGATGGAGGCCGGCTGGTGTCTCGTCGAGCTCTGGAGGCGAGCGGTCGAGAAGGCGGGCTCGTTCGCAACGACCGCGGTGCGGCAGGCGTTCCGCGACGGCCTCGGCTACGACGGGCCCGGCGGCCGGATCGAACTCGACCCGAAGACGCAGCACTGCTCGAAGTATTTCCGCATCGGACGAGTTCTCGCGGACCGGCAGTTCGACATCGTCCACGATTCCGGGGTTCCGATCCCGCCGGATCCCTACCCCGAGATCGCTTTCCCGGGCTGGAAGTGCGACTGGACCGATGGCGGCATCGAGCGTGGCCAAGAGGTGGACATCCATGGCGACGTTTGAAGTCGAGTCCACCGAAGGCATGCGGTGGGTGAAGGTCGGCCTCGATGAAGACGACGTCCGCACGGAGCGGGGCGCCCTCAACCACATGAAGGGTGCGATCTCGATGGACGTGCCCCTGCCGTCGCTCGCCAGCTGGTGGGTGTCGCTCTTTTCCGACGAGTCGGTGGTGCGGCCCCGCTACTTCGGCACGGGAAACGTCTACCTCGACTCGACGCTCGGCGGGTACCACATGCTGCGGGTGAAGCCCGAGGAGCGGTGGATCCTCGACACGAAGTGCTTCTGGGCGAGCGACGGCGAGGTGAACCTCTCGATCCACCGCGAGCGGCTCTGGACGAGCTACTGGGCCGGCGAGGGGCTCTTCTGGTACAAGACGACGCTTCGCGGGGAAGGGCAGGCCGTGCTCCAGGTGGATGGCCCCGTGGAGGAAGTGACGCTCGACAACGAACAGCTCGTCGCCGACGGCCCGTTCGTGATCGCCCGGACCGACGGCATCTCGCTGTCGATCGGCCGGCCGGCGAAGTCGCTCCTCGCCTTCTGGCTTTCGGGGCAGAAACGGGCGTTCGTCTACCGGGGCACCGGGACGCTTTTGCTCTGCACGACGCCCTACTGGCGGCAGCGGATGCACCGCGAGCGGGCCTCGGCGGCCTACCTGTAAAAGTTATCGCCCATGCGATCCGCGATCCTGGAACGAACCATCGCGGCGGTGATGGTCGTGGCCATTTCGGCCGAGGCCGCGGGCTGTCCGTTCTGCGGGGTCGTCGGCCGGTCGCTCGCCGAGCGGCGGGACGCCGCGGACCTGACGGTCGTGGCGGAGCCCGCCGGCGACCCCGGCAAAGACGCCTCGGGGATCGCGATCCAGACGTTTCGCGTGCTGACGGTGCTCCGCGGCGGTGGCGATCCGCCGAAGACCGCCACGGCCCGCGTCGAGTCGCCGGCGAAGGGCACCGCGATCCTCTTCGGCGAGTCGGACGATGCGGCCGCGGGGAAGCCCGAGCGATGGACTGCGGTCGCCGCCGACGAGGCGTTGATCGGCCATGTCGCCGCGGCCCCCGCCTCGGGTGATCCCGCCGAAAAGCGGCTGCGATGGTTCGCGACACGGCTCGAGCATCCGGAGCCGGCGATCGCCGAAGACGCCTTCACCGAATTCGGCCTCGCCCCGTTCGACGCCGTCCGAAACGTCGCCGATGCCTTCGATCCGGTGAAGCTTCGGCAGTGGGTCGCAGGCGAGGGAATCGACGAACGCCGCCGTGGCTTCTATGCCCTCGCGGTCGGACTCACGGCGACGACCGCGAAGCACGCGGCACAACGCGATGCCTCGGTCGACATGCTGCGGAAGTCGGTGCTCGCGCCGGCCGACGACTTCCGCGCGGGCTACGACGGCCTGCTTGCGGGCCTGCTGGTGGCGGAGGGCCCGCGCGGGCTCGACGTGATCGAGCAGGCGGGGCTGCTGCGGCCCGAAGCCCGTCCGGTCGATCAGCGGCACCTTCTTTCCGCCCTGCGATTCGCGTGGGAAAGCCTGGCCGACTCGATTCCCAGGCCGTGGATAGCCGCTGCCACGGCGAAGCTCCTCGCCGCGCCGGTCGTCGCCGCCGAGGCAACGGTCGATCTTGCCCGCTACCGCGAGTGGGATCACGCCCACTCCGTCGCGGCGCTCTGGGACTCGCTCGGCGACGACGACCCGCTCGTCCGCCGCGCCGTCGCGGGCTACCTCGTCGCCTGCCCGCGGCCGGAAGCGAAGGATCGGCTCGACGCGATCCGTTCACGGGATCCCGATCGGCTCCGCGAGGCGATCACCGCCGCGGCGCTTCCCGGCCGGTGAACCTATCGCAGCTGCGTGGCGGAGGCGGCGTCGGGCGTCGTCACCTCGCGGCCCGGCGGCACGGGGCTGGAGGCCGGGAAGAATCGGCGGCTCATCCGCCCTTCGGGAAACCGCACGCCCGCGTCCACCGCATCGGCGGCCTGCGGTAGCGTTGACGGGATCGCGGTCGTGGAGCCGTCGGCGGGGGTCGGCAGCAGGTCGGGCGTCGACGCAGGCTGCGGGGCCGCCTCGCCCGGCTCACGGGTCGCCGGATCCCGCGGCGGCAGCTGCGTCGCTTTCGCGTCGGCCCCGATCGACTCGAACTCCTGCGTGATCGGCCCCCGGCTGAAGACGCCCGGCCGAGAGTGCCTGTAGTCGAGGTAGATGCTCGCATCCCGCTGGCGGGCCCGGCGGTGTGCGTCGAAGTAGGCCTTCCCCGGCCACGGCCCCTCGGCGAGGAAGACGCCGTTGTATTCGAGGAGCGATCCCTTCCGGAAATGGAGCTGCGCGATCGAGCGGTTGTAGTCGACGAGGGCGCGGTAGTAGGTGCTTTCGGCCTCGGCCCGGCGGCGCTGGGCGTCGAGAAGCTGGTCGAGCGTGACGGTGCCGGCATCGTAGGCGGCCTGCACGGCGTCGACCTGCTTCTCGGCCGCGACGCGTCGGTTGAAGTTGGTCTGGGCGAGGGCGAAGTTGGTATCGACGTTTCGCACGGCCTCGACGAGCGCGTGCGACGCCTCGAGTTCCTCATCCTGGAGCCGAGCCCGTTCGCGTGCCAGCTGGAGCTGGTAGTTCCTCACGGTCGAGAGCTCCCGGCGGAATCCGAGCGGCATCTGGAACTGAGCGCCCGCCTGCCACTCGTAGAAGTTGCCGCTCAAGAGCGTCGAGTAGGCGTCGGTGCCCTCGAGCGAGTCGGCCGGATCGGGTGCGGGGGCAGGCAGGCCGGAGAGCCTGTTGGGGAACGGCTGGTAGTTCTGGTTGAGCAGCTGCTCGCCGACGCCGAGCGCCCGCCAACGGCCGACGAGATCGAGCCGCGGCAGGAGCAGGTTCTTGGCGGCGACGAGTTCGAGCTCCTTCTGCTTGATCCGCCACTTCTGCTTCCGCAGCTCCGCCGACCGCGAGAGGGCCTCGACGAGCGACTGCTGCCAGTCGAAGGCGATGCGGGCCGTCGTCGGCTCGTCGGCCGGCCGGATGAGCCGACCGTCGCTCGCGGTGATCCCCATCATGTACCGCAGACGGTTCTCACAGCGGTAGACGTCGGTGAGCGCCTGCTCCACCTCGCTGCGGAAGAAGAAGTACTGCTCGCGGGCCTGCGCCTCCTTGTCGGCCTCGCCGCCCCGCGACTGCTCGACGTAGAGAGCGTGCACCTTCCGCCAGGCCTCGAGGGCGCTGTCGCGGCCCGCCTTCCTCGCCTCGAGGTTGCGGTAGGAGAAGTAGAGCTCCCAGTACGACTGCTCCACATCGCTCACGAGGTTCCGCACGCCCGCCTCGAACTCGGCGAGCGAGATGTCGGCGTTGATCCTCGCGAGCAGCACGCCGCGGAAGTTCGGCCGACCGAAGACGTTCTCGAACGCGTCCGGCCCCGCGATCCGGTTGTAGGTGACGCCCGCCCCCTGCAAGAGCGGCTGGCTGAACGTGAAGTCGTACTGCGTCGTCCAGGTCGTGTTGACGTCGCGGAAGGCGTTGTTCGTGTTGTTGGCGATGAGCGAGTTCGAGGCGCCGAACGTCGCACCGGTCGCGGTTCTCTTGCTGACCCCCACCGTGTTATTCCCCGTGACGGTCTTGAGCACTGGCACGAAGAGGATCGACTGGAAGTTCGGATCGACGTTCTGCGGCCGGTTGCCCGATTCCCACACGCTCGACGCGTTGAGCTGCGCGTCGAAGGCCGCAAGCGCGCTCTCGACGCCGCGGAAGGGGTCGGTCTCCGCGATCGCCGGGTCGTAGATCGTCGGCGTGAGATCGGGCGCCGTGAGGAGTGACACCGGCGGCTCGCCCGTCTGCGGCCTCGGGCCGCCGAAGCTCGCGAACCGGCCTCCGAGATTTCTCAGGACTTTGCCATTCTCCAGTGCCGTTCGGATCGACTCCTCGAGCGAAAGCTCCCAGATGTTGTCGAATCTCGCGTTGGAGAGCGTGAGCGGCTCGAGCGTTCCGGCCGCCTCGTCGAGCGGCTTGTCCTGGGCGTCGGGATACTCGAGCTTCTGGATCGCGCCGACGTAGTGCGAGAGGTCGCCGTCCTCGAAGAAATAGAACGGCTGCTTCGGGGCGCAGCCCACCGCGACGAGCGAAAGGCTCGTCCAGGCGACCCAGATTTGTCGGAGCTGCCGGGGGGGCACGTTCCAGGTTCTCGGTGTTGTGCGTGTCGTCGTTCAAAGGCCGTCGCCGCGCCCTGGGGGACGGCTGCGCATGGCACCCATCCCGACATCGAGCCCCCCGACCGATGCCGCAGTCGATGCACCAGGGCGCAGCGACAGCGAAAGTGGTATCGGCCCCCCGATCGTCAAACTTGGAGCAATCCGCCCAGCCGACGCGTTGGCGACAATCTGGGAAATTCGGGCACGCTGGCGAGGTGAAAAAGGTCGGCGGCTGTCACGGTTCGCCTCTATTTCGCGGCGGCTGGACCGGCCAGCGGCCGGTCGGGAGGGCGCGAGGCTCACCCCGCTCGACCCACTGGAACCTCGCTGCCGCTCCGGGAAGTTCTTCGATGAACGCGGTGCCCGCCTCCGGCCCTAGGACGCTCGCGGCGGTCGCCGCCGCATCGGCCGTGGTGCAGTCGGCCGCGATCACGGTCACCGCGGAAGGTCCGAAGACACCGACGCCGGTCCGAGGATCGACGATGTGGCTGTAGCGGATGCCGTCAATCTCGACCGCCTGGAAGGCATCGCCCGAGGTCGTGATGGCGGCGTCGACGAGTTCGACGAACGTGGTGCCCATGCCGCCTGATCCGTCGGCTTCCCGCGGCCGCCCGCTTCGCACCGGGTCGATCGCGATTCGCCATCCGCGTTTTCCCGGAGGCGGCGACGAGACGGCGATGTCGCCCGAGGCGTCGATCATCGCCGAGCGGATGCCATGCCGCGCGAGGACGGCCATCGCGGCATCGACGGCATGGCCCATGCCGATGCCGCCCAGATCGAGCCGCATGCCGGGCTGCCGAAGCTCGACCGAGCGATCGCCGTGATCGAGCCGAAGGCTCGCAGGCCCGACGGCCGCCCGTGCCGCGGCGAGCTTGCCTGGATCGGGAAGCCTGCCCGAGCGTCGCGCCTGCCGCCAGAGCGTCGTGAGCGGCCCGACGGTCGGATCGAATGCCCCGCCGCTTGTGTCACGAAACCAGACCGCCCGTTCGAGCACCTTCCACAGGTCCTCCCCGACGGGCGCAATCGTGGGCGACCGGGCGGAAAGCCGTGAGAGTTCGCTCTCCGGGTCGTAGTCGGAGAGGATCCGCTCGAGCCTGGCGATCTCCTGGAAAGCGGCCGCCATCGCCGCCTCCGCCCGATCCTTCGTTTCGGCATACGCCGTGATCGTCCACGCCACCCCCATGAGCCGGCGGGTCGCGTCGAACTTCTTTTCCACCTTTTCGCCAAGGCAGCCGCCGATGATACCGATGGCGAACGCTGCGAGAGCTGCCGCCGCGAGGGCCCTTCGTCGGGCGACGTCGCTCCTGGAGGCGACACTCCCGGAGGACATGCTGCAAGGCGTTCGCAGGAGTTGAATTAGGTACACTTGGCTACACCTTCGATCCGGTAACCACATGACCGCCGAACCTTCCCGGCCAGCCGTCAGGATCACGTTTGACTGCACGCCGCTCCGCGGCTGTGCCAGACTCGACATCCCGATCGACGCCTCGCCCGTGTTTCGATCGCGGCTCGAGCGGATGCAACGGGCGGTCGCCCGGCACGGCACCCGCAACACCTATTATCTCACAAACGCCTCCTGCACGTTTCAACTCACGAACGATCCCATGATCGGCATGGTGGAGTTCGCGATCGAGGGAACGCTGCTGACCGACGAGCTCGACAGCCGCACCGTGGGGAGCGATCTCGAGGTGAAGCTCGTCCGTGAGACCTGCGACTGGCTCACGGAGCCCGCCGTGAAGTGGCTTTGCAAGACGGCCGAGCGGGCGGTGCAGGTCGAGTTTGACCGCTACATCGCCGCGGGCGACCTCTCGCGAACGCTCGATCGGCTCGCGAAGGAGCAGGCGGCGATCGACGCCGGCGGCGGCTACCTGGGCATGAACCTCTGATCGGTCCAGGGCCGGCCGGCTCACTGGAAAATCGCGTCGGCCGGGCGTACGCTGCTCGGGCAGAAAGCGCCCCTCAAGAGCCGGAGTGGCGGAATGGCAGACGCGGCGGACTCAAAATCCGTTGCCCGCAAGGGCGTGTGGGTTCAAGTCCCACCTCCGGCATTCAGTATTCGACGGGAAAGCGTGGGGTTCGCGATCGGGCGGCCCCGCGTGCTCACCCCCTGAAGGGGCCGACTGTTAGGCGCACTGTTAGGCGCAGCAGTTTTTTTCACCCGGTCACGTGCTCGTTTTGCCGCGCTTTCCGCGTGGCTTTTTCACGTCCGGTTTCCGCCCCGGCTCCGTCGCTTTCTCGTGCTCGTGCCACAGGATGGCGGCGGTCCTCTCGGCGTTACGGCCCACGTAATAGGAGAGGGTCGTTTCGATCGTCTCGTGCCGCATCAACTCCATCAGCTGGGCAGGCATCAACCTGGCGGCCCAACGCTCGCCGAAGGCCCGCCGCAGGTCGTGCGCCGACGCGGTTTTTTTCACGTCCACCCGCACCTTTGCCTTCGCACCGATACTGCTGACGGTCTTCGACACCCGATCGACCGCCGGCTTGCCCGGCTTGCCGTCGGCGCGTTCGAGGTTGAACACCGGCCCGGTGCGGTCGGCTTCCGGTACACCCTGGAGCAGTTCAGCGAATTCGGGCGCCATCGGTAGTAGCCGCTCCTTGTTGCCCTTCTCCAGGTCGGCGGGGATCCGGAGCATCGGGAACTTGCCGGTCAGAACGGGGTGTAGTTTGTCTTCTTGGTCCCAATAGAGTTCGAGCGATTCGGTGAGCCGTAGGCCACTCGTCCAAAGACCCCGCAGAAAAAACGTCCAACGGGCCGCCGCCGCTTGGCTGACGACATCCTCCACCTTGCCCAGCATGCGCTCGAACTCCTCGGTCGTGATCGGGCGGCCGCGCATGACCTTGGCGCCCTTCGACATCTTCGCGCGCTTGATCCGCGGGAACGACGGCAGGTGGGCGATCAGCTTCTGCGACTTGGCCCAGTTGAGCGCCGCCTTCAGGTGCGCGAGGTGGCCGGCGATCGTCGATTCCGCCAACTTCCCCTTGCCCCCCTCCCCCTCGCCCTTGCGGAGCTTGGAGACAAAGGCGGACAGCCGCTTCTCGTCCACGTCCCACAAACGACGCGGGTTGATTTCCTTTTGAAAGCGGTCGAAAACCGACGCGATCTTCTCGCCGGTTCGCGCTGCGAGGCCGGGCACCACCTCCGCTTCGTATCGCGAGCGGAAGTCCTCCCAGAGAAACCGCGAGGGGATGACTGCCTCGCCGGCGTTCAGCTTCGCCTCGAGTTCGCCGGCCATCCGCTCAGCGACTTTGCGATCGCGGGAGAGCCCCGACCTGCGGATCCGGGTGCTTTTGGTGCGCAGCCTGTTGGTGATGGGATCTCGCCACTGCAGTTGGTAGTGGCCGCGGTCACCGAATTCGGCCACCCATACCTTGATCAAATCGCTCATGGTTGCGCTCTCCCTGCCGCTTCTCGCGGCGCTCCTTGGGCCAGTCTCCATGCTACGCGGCATCTACGCCCACGCCGTGGTGGTGCAGTTTCGCGCGCCGCTCACGGCGGCTGCGTCGCCTGGACACTTGGTTCGCCGCATGCGGTCACGATCGTCACCACAGCGCACCGCCCCCGGCCGCCTCGCTCGATCTTCACTAGGCCCGCCGCCTCCAGGGCGCGGACGCCACGGCGGGCCTGGTCTTGCGACAACCCCATAGGCCGCCGGGAGGCCGCATTGACTTTAATGGGGGCTTCCCGCCCGCGCTGCATGCCGCGTGCGTGCCAGAGAGCCAAACCGACCGCTTGCGCGGCAGACCCCCGTCGATAGGCCTCCGCCAGCCACGACATAGGGACGGGACCCGCGAGGAATCGATCGGCCGCCGACCTTTTCCTGCGCCTGTTGGTGGCACAACTGCCCGTGGTAACTGGCAGAGGTGAGGCCATCCGGAAAGTGTCCACATCCATGAGCACCACCTACCCCTAGATATAAAAAAGGAGATATTCCAAGGAGATATAGAGGAGATAGAACCGGTTCAGCATTCGTGCCGATGTAGATCGACACCAATGCCGAACTAGGTCGGCGTTCATGCCGAGGTCGGAGGTGGCCCGGCCAGCCGCGTGACCGTCTCCCAGAACCCCTTCCCGGCATCGTCCACGTACCGGTTGGGATATTTCACGACCTCGACCTCGGTGCCGATCTCGAATCCGCCGAGCACGATCCGCGAGGCTTCCGCCATTATCCAGCGGGCACGCTCCACCTCGGCGTCGATCGTGTCCGCGGGCGCCTCGATGAGCACGGCGTCATGGATCGGGGCACACAGGCCGATTTCCGCCTCGACGAGCATGCAGCAGGCCAGTCGGAGCATTTCGGCGCCGTGGGCCTGGCAGGGAAAGTTCGCCAGGCTCCGCGCGTTGGCACCCTTCGCTGGATCGGCAGACGGTCCGACGTGAATAGGCCAGCCGAAGACGGTTTGCAGACACCCCAGGAGCATGGCCCTGTCCACAGCGGCCTCGGACCATTTCCAGAACGCCGGGTACGTCTCGCGGTGCAGCCGGAGGAGCCGTTTGGCCATGTCCACCGGCTGGCCGATCCGATCCGCCAGTGCCTCCGGTCCCATGCCGTATTGCACGGCCAGCACGCACGCCTTGAAGAGCGTTCGTTCATCCTTGTGGGTCACCTTGGTGCCCTCCGGCGGGATCGCGCCGGCCTGCTTGCCGAAGGCGAGGTAGGGGTCGCCAGTGTTGTAGGCCTCCGACATCGCACGATCGTCGGAGAGCGCCGCCGCGATGCCGAACTCCTGCTGCGAATAGTCGATGTAGGCGATGGCCATATCGGGCTCCGGCTTGATCAGGCTCCGCAGCCACCGCGACGGTCCGAAGATGAACTTCGCGTTGCTGGGCTGGTTGCGTCCCGTCCTCGCGCGGAACGGCATGATCGCCGTTCGGTTGCGGCCGTCGGGTCCGATGGCCAGGTCGTCGAAGAGCCGCATCTTCCCGAGCGCAGACCGCAGCTCCCGCAGTTCCGCGACGGCGGGGAATGCCTTCGCCATAGCGCGGAACGTGTCGTCGTCCATCTGGAGCTGGCCGCTCTCCAGCCGCGGCCAGGGGATGTCGCGGGCCACGAGCCAGTTGGCAAACTTTTCCCGTTTGAAGGTGGTTCCGTCGAAAACGCCGTACCGGGTGTCCACCTCCTCCACGAGCGCCGCTTGGATGGCCTGCCAGCGGTCTCGTAGGTGCTCGAACATCTGCACGTCGATCGGAATGCCGCGGTGTTCCATGGCTGCCGCCGCCCAGCCGTACCGTCCACGGAGCAGCGCACGCGGGAGGTCGATCCGGGGGAGCATCCGCGGCAACAGCCGTTCGAGGGCATAGACGTCCTCGGCGCAGTAGTCGAGCAGGGCCTGCCGCTCGTCAGCGGTGAACGGGCCGCCGCGGATGGCCAGGTCCCGCATCGCCGTTTTCTCCGCGCCCTCCATGGCCGGCAGCCCGTGGTAGACGAGCGCTCCGAGCAGGCCGGCACCGCTCGGCGTCTTCAGGCCATTCGTCATCGCCCTGAACTCGACAAACAGGTCGAGAATCCTCGAAGGTGCCGGCCAGCCGAGGGCGTGAAACACGCTGAACTCGGCCGCCGCGGCGTACGAAACGAAGAGCACCCGCTCGTCGATCCGGAAAGGCGGCGCTGCCGCGACGGCAAGCTCGTCCTCCCACAGCCGCAGTTCGCGGCCGGTGAAGGCTTCCTTGGCGACCAGGCAGATCGGCACCGGCCGGCATCCCGGCTGCGCGGAGTACTCGGCATCGACCAGCCAGACCTCGTCAAAAGCTTCGAGGCCGGCGAGATTAAAGGTGGTGAACGCGTTCATGGTCAGTTCCAGTTCGGGAAAAGGGGGTGGTCCTCGGACGCGACGATCCGCCCGTCGAAGGCGACTTGGAGAACGTCAAGAAAATCGCACTCTGGCCAAACGGGCAGCGGCGGTGCTTCGTCGTCCCTCAGGGTGGAAACGACGTACTGCTTCGCAGACTCGTCGGCCACGACCCGGCACCATCTGATCTCGGCGAGGCTGGCGAGCACCCCGGCGGTTTCCCGCCAGGGTGCCGCGCCGCCCTGGCCGGGAGTTGGCGTTGGCACCGGCCATACGAACATCTCGCCGTTGTGGTTGGCGCACAGCCTCGGACAGACCATCGCGAACCTGCCCGCCAGTCGCGGCCACAACTGGCCGACGACGAGGTACAGTTCGCCCGAAGACGGGTGCCGCAACACTGGCGTGTTGAACAGGCTTTCCGGCCCCGGCTTCACTCGGATGTATTCATCTTCGCGCGGACTGCGGCACTCGATCGGTGGTAGCGTCTTGTTCATGCCCCACCTCGCAATTCGCGGAGAATGGGATGGTCGAGGGTGTCGATCATCCTGCCGCGGAAGGCGATTTGGAGAATCCGGTCGAACGACAACTCGGGCCAGGTCGGGGGCGGGGGCGGGTTGTCCGACTCTCTATGGGAATAGATTCCGTTGGCCATGTCCGATTTCATGCGGCACCACGTCTTCTCCGCCGCTTTTGCGACTTGGAGTGCGGATTCCGTCCAGGTGTTTGAGCGACCGTCCGGCCCGGGCAATTTGATGCGCCAGATAAACAGATCGTTCGCGGTGTTTATGCATGTCAGAAATAGTGCCGGCGTGATTTCACCCGAGAGGTCGGCCCACAGCGGCCGCGCAACCAAGTAGGTCGACCGCTCTACTCCCTTCTCAAGCTCGAGCACCGCCGTCTGCAGCCGCCATTCGTCACCGGGCCGAACCTGAAACCACTCGCTTTTGCTTGGCTTGCGGTTTGGGATCATGGTGATGACCTTGCGGACGCCAAGGCCCTCCGAGTAGTCGGCCTGCAGACGCAGCGCCGACGGGTCGAACGGATTCGGCGGCTCGGGCCGCACCACCACCGACGCGGCTGGCGGTGTGGGCGGCTCCGGCGGGTTCGGCTTCGGGGCGGGCGTCGGAGTTGCGGCAGGCTCGGGAGCCGCCGCGTCATCGAGAGGGGTCGGGACGGTATGGCTCGTCACCATGGTTGGCTTCTCCTTGGGGTTCACGGGTTTGGATTTCGCACTCGTCGTGCGTTCACGGTCTTCGTCGGGGGCAGGGGAAATCGCGGTTGCCATGTGCGGCCTCCGGGGGTTGGGGGTCCAGAGAAATCCGCCCCTTTCGGCGGCCAATCCGCCGGAGGGGTCTCGAGAGTCGGTCGACCGACGATCGGCCTTCCTGCCTCCCGAAAAACGTCGTGGTCCAGGGGGTTTCACCGAAGCCGGCGGCGGCACGCGACGAGCGACATCGCCACCGGCGCGGCCCGTTATTGGTCCTTGGCCTCCAGTGCTTTCCGGGCGAGCGTGGCGTAGTCCCGGACGTTTGCGGCGTACTCTTCGGCCTGGGCCGCGATAACTTTGAGGTCGTCCGCTGAGAGCAAGGCGAGCAACTCGACCTGTTCGTCAGACATGTCCGGGCCGTCAAAGACCCGGAAGTACACGTCATCGAGTATTTCGAGGATTTCGTCTCGAAGCTTCGCGGCAGCAGCAGTCGTGATGGACATGGTGGTCACCTCCGTATGGCAAGGGTTGGCAGAGATCCGAACCCGACGACGCAATCCGTCGGCAGGAGCTTGGAGTGCATTGGCCGACAGCGGGGCACTTACCAGATCCGGCCGCGATGGGCGGCGATGACCGGAGCTGAGGACGCCAGCCGGCTATCGAGCGGCACAAGGACGCTCGTGACATCCGGCAGGCGGAGCGGCGGACACTTCAGGTCGCACCGACGGCCGCGGAATTCGACGACCTCTACGCCATCGATTTTTCTCAGGCGGTCGAGGATGTTGTCGGCCGAGTCTACGACGATTCTGAGTTCGTTCGTGCCGCTCGTGTAAACAACGCCATAGCAGCAGGGGATCTTCCCCGCCCCGCCATTCGTGCGATGTAGCCGCCGCTTCGATCTGCTTTTCATGGAATCGCTCCTTGGGGTTGGGGTTACCTGTCGAAGGTTCTGGGGTCGTGGTCAGGTGCGATGCGAGCGCCGCACGCGGCCACGCTCGAGGGCGACCAACTGCGCGGGACTCGCCTTCCGAGCTCGCCGCGGCTTCATGATTCCGGCGATCGTCCGCACGTAGCGGCTTGGAAACACAACCGTTACGCCGTCGTCACCGTCGTGCGCGATCTCAACGAACGGAAGCGACCGCAGTCGGTTCGCAACCGCGCCGGCCTTGGCGGTTGACGCCGCGAGCAGGTCGCCGCCCCACGGGCAGATTTCTCCGTATCGGCAGACAATCGTCAGGTTCCATGGATCGGTTCGCCGGCCACGGGCGGCCTCGTCGACGCCGATCTTCCAGCGGTGGCCGTACTCCTTCTGGAGGTCGATGGGTGTGCTCATCGGTCGCCCTCCTTCGCCCTTGTCACGAAGGCGATGAGGTCGCTACCGAGCACATAAAGCCGCTTGCCCGAGCGGTGGGTCGTAAGCCCCGCCCGCACGGCGGCCCGGAAGGCGGCGTCACGCCAGCCCATGCGGGCCTTAACTTCGTCAAGCCTGTACAGGGCGTTTGGTACGACCGCCCCCATCGAGGCTGGCGTTTGCCTAACCGCCCCCGGGTGGGTAGAAGGCCTTTTCATCAGTTGGCTCCCGATTCACCGGGGCACAACCGCGTGCCCCGGACGAATGGGGCAACTTGGGGACAGTCTCGATCAGCGAGAGGCCGCTAACCGAATAAAAACCCGTGCATTACTGCAATCTCATCGTGGACTATCGATATCACGGGTTGTCCGCGAACTCCTCAGAATCGGATAAATCCTCGAGCTTGTCCCTATTTTTCTCGTACCACTCCGATGCTCCAGGAACCTTTGCCATCTTCTCCCGGGCCTCGGCAGTCAGCTCCGGCAGCTTCCCCGCCCGTCCAACGCTCAGATTGTTCTTGGCGGCGAACTCAGCATTCCGGCTCGTGCCCGACTTCGAGGACCGGCCGCCCGAGCTCGTGAAGTCGACCGCCGCGCTCGTGGGGTCTAGCCGGGCCGCATTGCCTCGCGGTCGATACTCTTTCCAGCTGATGTATTCCGGCGTTCGGGAAAAAGTCTTAGCCGCCTTCTCGCTGTAGCCGCATTTCTCCGCATGCTGGTAGTCACACAGGCTGTACACCTGTTTGATAAGTTCTCGCTCGATCTCCCCCTCTGTCCGTCCCGATTTCGTCATCTGCACGATGATCGCGTTTACCCTGGCCCGCAACTTTTCGCTGGCCTCTTGCACTGTGACCTCCTTGCGCCGCCTTTTGCCCCCCCTGGCCTTACCGCCCCATGCTCGCTTCTGGCACGCCGCCGCGGTTTGATATCCATTGGCGGCGTTGCCAACCCAAAGTTTCGACTTGGTGCCCGGCGGGCCGAGGTGAATGTCTCGGCAACCATAGCCATCGGCGGGTGTCGCCGGCCACGCAAGATCACGAATGCCGTCCACCGATTCCGGAGACTCGCCGCTCAGTCCAAGTACGAACGCTGGCCGCCGGGCCATCTTCTCCCTGAGCTTGAGGAGCGGGTAGTGGGAATGTCGCTCCACTTTTCGTTCGAGTTCAAGCAGGCCTGGAGCCTGGAACATTTCCTTGCCGAGCGCATCCAAGCTTTCGCAGCCCGTACAAGGTGCGAGCGAGTTGCGGTCGCCGAGGATATCGCTGAGGTGGGTGGTCATGATTGAGCCTCCGCTCGGGGGTGCGGCGTCCTTGCCTAGGTTGAAGACAGGTCTCTCTCGGGCCTTGTTTAGGCTACAGATGCTTACAAATCTGTCCAGCAACTTTCTCAAAAACAAAGTTTTCTTCGTGAAAAACGCATTTGAGTTGGTCGCCGGCGGGCTTGCCGGCCAAATCAGCCACCCCCTTGCGGGGCCCCCCTTCGCGCTGGCACGATGGCTCCGTACCAAGCCCCCCGGGAGCCGCCTGTGCAGGCCGCCACCGCTCTACCGTTCTTCCCGCAGCGCGTCGCGTTTGAGATCAAGGTCGGCCCGAAGCCGCGCACCTACCGCGACATCGACGGCGTCGGTTTCCGCCGCGGCGACGTCGGCACGCACACCAGCCGCACGATCATGCTGGCCGAGCTCGCGGCCTTGTTCGACGCCGTGCCGGCCGCCGCGACCGACGAGGACATCGCCGTCGCGATCCGCCAGGCCAACTGTCTGAGCAAGTCGACCACCTCAACCCGACGGCTCACCCACCAGCGGCTCACCGAACTCTACGCCCTCGACCCCCACGTGCCGATCTACCGCGTCCTGCGGCGGCTCTGGTCGCTCGAACCCGCAGGCCGGCCGCTGCTCGCGCTGGTCGTGGCTATCGCCCGTGACCCAATGCTCGCTGCCAGCGCTCCGGCGGTGGTGCTGCTGCCCATCGGCGCCGACTTCGCTCGCAGCCCAATGCGGGAGGCAATCCGGGCGGCCATCGGCGACCGGCTCAGCGACGCCATCCTCGACAAGGTCGTCCGCAACGCCGCCAGCTCGTGGACGCAGTCGGGCCACCTCGCCGGCCGCTCGATCAAGACGCGACGCCGCGTCACCGCGACGCCAGCGACCGTGGCGCTCGCCCTCTACCTCGCCCACGCTGCCGGCTTCCGCGGCTCCCACGTGTTCGCCAGCGCCTGGACGAAGTTGCTCGACGCCGACGCCAGCGCGATCCGCAGCCTGGCGATCGAGGCCAAGCGGGCCGGGCTCATCGACATCCGCGCCGCCGGCGACGTGGTGGACGCGTCCTTCGACCGCCTCGACCCCGGGCTGCCGCCCGCCCGGCCGGCCGCCTCAGAAGGAGTCGCCTGACGGCGTAGCCACCCATGAGCCGTATCGAGGAACTCGCCGACCACTACGCCAAGCACATCGCCCTGCCTTGGGAACGGGGCGTGGCCGGCGCCCAGCGGGTGCTGATGGTCGTCTACGACAAGGAGGCTGAGCGGATGCTCCGGGCCCGCCGCCAGCTGTTCGCCACCGCCACCGACGCGGCTGGCCATGCTTGGCACGAGCTCGACCTCTCCGACGCATTTGCCGCCTGGATCGCCGCCGACGAGTTCCGCGACGCCTACTTCGAGGCCCCCGAGGACCTCGGCCTCAAGCTCGAATCGGAGTTCGTCGGCGTCCTCGCCGACAAGGTCCGCTCCGCCCTCACCGCGGCGGACGTGACCGACAGCTCCGTCGTCGCCCTCTTCGGCGTCGGCAGCCTGTTCGGCTTCGCCCGCGTCTCGCAGGTGGTCCGCGACGTCGAGCGGGAGATCCGCGGCCGCCTGGCGATCTTCTTCCCCGGCCACTTTGAGCAGAACAACTACCGGCTCCTCGACGCCCGCGACGGCTGGAACTACCTCGCCGTCCCGATCACCCACGCCGGCAACCAGCACTCCCAGTAGCCCTCCACCCGCCGAGGTTCGCCATGAGCATGGCCACCATCAAAGACATCCTCCTGATCGACCCGTCCCGGGAGCCGCTGGTCAACAACGGCCAGGCCCGGCTCGCCGACCAGACCGACGAAAAGGTCGTGGCCGAGCTCCGCGGCGAGCTGAAGATGTTCGTCTGCGAGGGGGAGTTTGCCCGCGGGCTCGACTGCATCCTTTCGGAATACCTCGGCAACCTCGGCAACTCGTCGCAGAAGGCGGTCTGGGTCAGCGGCTTCTTCGGCAGCGGTAAAAGCCACCTGCTCAAGATGCTCGCCCACCTCTGGGCCAACACGGCGTTCACCGACGGCGCCACGGCCCGCGGGATCGTCCCCGAGATGCCCAAGGAGATCGGCGCGCATTTCACCGAGCTCGACCAGGCGGGCCGCCGCTACGGCGGGCTGTTCGCCGCCGCCGGCACCCTGCTCGCCGGCTCGCACGACCGTGTCCGCGAGACGGTGCTCGGCGTGATCCTCCGCGCCGCCGGCCTGCCGGACCAATACCCGGTCGCCCGGTTCGTCCTCTGGCTCGAACGCGAGGATGCGCTCGAGAAGGTGAAGGGCCACGTGGAAGCCAACGGCGGCACGTGGGAGAAGGAACTGGCCAACCTCTGGGTCAGCACCCGCATCCGCAAGGCCATCATCGCGTGGGACAAGCACTTCGCCCCCAGCGAGGCCGAGGTCCGCGCGGCCCTCAAGCAGCAGTTCCAGGAGCAGACCGGCGACCTGACGACCACCGACTTCGTCGGTCTGGCCAGGGACGTGCTCCTGCGCCACGCCGCCCAGCACTCGAACAACCCCGAGCAGCTCCCCTGCACGGTGATCCTGCTCGACGAGGCCCAGCAATACATCGGCGACTCCCACGACCGCTCGACCATCTTTACCGAGCTGGCCGAGGCCCTCACCAAGCAGTTCGACGGCCGGGTGCTGCTCGTGGCCGCCGGCCAGCAGGCCCTCAACGACGTCGAACTGCTCCACAAGCTGATGGACCGATTCGTCGTGAAGGTGCCGCTCTCCGACACCGACGTCGAGACGGTCACCCGCAAGGTGTCGCTCCGCAAGAAGCCGGCCGCGATCCCCGCCGTGAAGACCACGATCGAGGCGCACGGCGGCGAGATCGCTCGCCACCTCCAGGGCACGAAGATCGGCCCGCGTTCGACCGACGACAAGACGATCATCGATGATTTTCCGCTGCTGCCCGTGCGGCGTCGGTTCTGGGAGGAGTGCTTCCGCCAGATCGACGCCGCGGGCACGAAGAGCCAGCTGCGGTCCCAGCTCTCGATCATCCACGACGCGGTCGGCAACCTCGCCGCCGCCCCCGTCACCGCGGTGATCCCGGCCGACGCCCTCTACGACTCACTCAAGGCCTACATGCTCGGCACGGGCGTCTTGCTCCGCGAGATCCACGAGCGGATCGAGGAGCTGGGCATGCCCGGCACCGCCGACGCCAAGCTCGCCAAACGGATCGCCAGCCTCGTGTTCCTGATCTCGAAGCTGCCCACCAACCTCGGAGCCGACCTGGGCGTCCGGGCTTCCGCCGCCCACATCGCTGACCTGCTCGTCAGCGACCTGGCCGCCGACAACCACGTCCTGCGCCAGAAGGTCGCCGACGCCCTCGAAAAGCTCGTCGAGGCCGGCCTGCTCATGAAGGTGGACGACGAATACCGAATGCAGACCCGGGCCGGCCAGGAGTGGCTCGCCACCTACAGCAAGAGGCAGCAGGAGATCCGCGGCAGCGAGCCGATGATCCAGGAGATCCGCAACAACCTGCTCTACGCCGCGATCGACGAAGCCGTCCGGGGCGTGCGGATCGTCCAAGGCCTCCCGAAGGAGCCGCGGGATCTGGCCGCCAATCGCGACGCCACGCCGCCCACGCCCGGGGGCCGCGGCCTCACCGTCTGGGTCCGCGACGGCTGGGCGGCCGCCGAGAAAGACATCACCTCCGCCGCCCGCAAGGCCGGGGCCACGTCGTCGCTCATCTACTCGTTCATCCCCAAGGCGTTCCCCGAGGAACTCAAGACGGCGATCGTGAACTCCGAGGCGGCCACCCGCACCCTCGAAACCTACGGCCCCCAATCGGAGGCCGAGGGGCAGGAGGCGATGCGGGCGATGACGAGCCTCCGGGATAGCGCCACTGCCAACCGCGACCGGCTTGTCCGCGAGATCGTCGGCTCCGCGAAGGTCTGGCTGGGGGGTGGCAACGAGCAGCTCCTCGCCACGCTGTCCGAGAAGCTCAAGGCCGCAGCTGACGCCGCCGTGGTCCGCCAGTTCCCGCAGTTCTCGGCCGCCGACAAGGGCGCCTGGGACGTCGTCATGAAGCGGGCCAAGGAGGGAGACCATGACAAGGCCCTCGAAGCCGTGGGCTATTCCGGGGCCGCCGAGTCCCATCCCGTCTGTGCCGAGGTGCTCAATCGCACGGCCACCGGCGCGACCGGTAGTGACGTCCGCTCGCAGCTCCAAGACCCGCCCTACGGCTGGCCGAAGGATGCGATCGACGCGGCCCTCGTGGTGCTCGTCGGGGGAGGCCACCTGTCGGCCAAGCTCAACAACGCCCCCATCACCCACAAGCAGCTCGACCAGAACAAGATCACCAAGACGAGCTTCACCCGCGAGACGAAGACGATCCCGATGTCCGACCGGCTCAAGGTCCGGGGCACGCTCGCGAAGCTCGGCCTCAGGCCCAAGAGCAACGACGAAGACGGCCCGCTCGCCGCCGACTTCCTGAAGAAGCTCACCGAGATTGGGCGGCGCACCGGCGGCGAAGAGCCCCTGCCCGCGGCCCAGTCGGTCGTGTTCATCGAAGACATCCAGCGGCTCACCGGCGTCGAGATGCTTGCTGAGATGGTTGCCAAGAGGGCCGAGATCGATGCCGCGGCCGACGCGTGGCCCAAGCTGGCCGACCTCGCCAGCACGCGGCTCGCCGCCTGGGACGACCTCCAACAGCTCTTCGGCCACGCCAAGAACGAGCCGGGCGCCGCCACGATCAACGCCGACATCGAGGCGGTCCGCACCGGCCGCCTGCTCCTCGACGCGACCGACCCGCTGCCGCCCATCCGCAGCAAGATTGCCGAGATTCTTCGGAAGCGGCTCAAGGAGACGCACGAGGACCACCGGCAGACGTTCGACCGTGAGGTGAAGCAGCTTGCGTCGTCGTCCGTGTGGTCGCGGCTGCCGTCCGACAAGCAGACGGCCATTCTTGCCGAGGTCGGTCTCCGCGAGCCCGACGCCGTGGACGTCTCCACCGACGCCGCCATCGCCGCGGCCCTCACCGAGCGGCCCATCGAGTCGCGTCGCAACGCCGCCCTCGCTGTGCCCACCCTGGCCGGGCAGGCCCTCCGCAAGGCCGCAGCGGCCGTCGAGCCCACGGCCCGCAGCGTGGCAATCGAGAAGACCACGCTCCGCACCGACGCCGAGGTCCGCGAGTGGGCGAAGCGGGCCGAGAGCCACCTGCTCGAGGAAGTGAAGAAGGGCCCCGTGCTCGTCTCCTGATCCTGACCGGAAGCCACTATCACCCATGCCACCCCTCGACCGCACGCTCCGCCGCAACCTCGAAAACGCCGTGAAGGCTGCCCGCCGGGTCGCCGAGCGGGCCGCCACGAAGGCGCTCGACTCGCTCGCCGTCGGCAGCCACGAGCCCTGGTCGGGCCAGCCGACCGCCGACCGGGCCCTCCGCGTGAAGCTCCGCGCCCGCGGCCGGCAGCTGGGCGACGCCCTCGACGCCAAAACAGGAAAACAGGCAACCGCTCGGCTCGTCCACGAAGTCGCCTACGAGCACTGGCACCGGATGCTCTTCGCCCGGTTCCTCGCCGAGAACGATCTCCTTATCGAGCCCGACTCCGGCGTGGCCATCAGCCTCGACACCTGCCGCGAGCTGGCGAAGGAGCGTGGCACCGACGTCTGGATGCTCGCCAGCCGGTTCGCCCAGACGATGCTGCCCGAGATTTTCCGAGCGGACGATCCGGTGCTCGCCGTGGCACTCGCCCGTGAGGATCAACTCGAACTGGAAAGAATCGTCGCCGACCTCGGCACCGAGGTGTTCACCGCCTCCGATTCGCTCGGCTGGTGCTACCAGTTCTGGCAGGCGGAGAAGAAGGACGCGGTGAACGACTCGGGCGTGAAGATCGGCGCCGACGAGCTGCCCGCCGTCACGCAGCTCTTCACCGAGGACTACATGGTGGATTTCCTGCTCGACAACACGCTCGGCGCGTGGTGGGCAGGAAAGAAGCTGGCGGCTGATCCGTCGCTCGCCGCGTCCGCCACCACCGAGGACGACCTCCGCAAGGCCGTGTCGCTCGCCGGTGTGCCGTGGGCCTACCTGCGGTTCATTGCGGACGAGAGCGGCACGTGGCGGCCCGCCGCAGGCACGTTCGACGGCTGGCCCAAGGCCGCCAAGGACCTCACCTGCCTCGACCCCTGCATGGGCAGCGGCCATTTTGTTGTCGCCATGTTCGAGCGGCTCGTGCCGATGCGGATGGTGGAGGAAGGGCTCTCGGAGACGGCGGCGATTCAAGCCGTCATCCGCGACAACCTCTACGGCCTTGAGATCGACCCGCGTTGCACGCAGATCGGCGCGTTCAACCTCGCGCTCGCGGCCTGGCGACGCATCGGCCACTGCCCCCTGCCCGCCATGCACATCGCCTGCTCAGGCCTCGCCCCCAACGCCACCGAGGACGAGTGGGTTGCGCTGGCCGAGGGCAACTACAAGATCGAAGAAGGCATGCGGCGGCTCCACGGGCTCTTCAAGGACGCCCCTGTGCTTGGCAGCCTGATCAACCCGCGGGCCGAAGGCTACGCGGCGTTCGAGGCGTCATTCGCTGAGCTGCAGCCGATCCTGGAGAAGGCCCTTGCGAAGGAGGGCGGCGACGAGGCCGAGCACGAGATGACGGTGACGGCCCGCGGTGTTGCGAAGGCGGCGGAGATTCTGGGGCGGCAGTTCACGCTTGTGGCGACGAATGTGCCGTATTTGGGAATCGGTAAGCACCCCACCCCGATGCAATCACTTGCGGAATCCAAGTATGAAGTCGCAAAACTGGACCTTGCGACCATATTTGTCGAGCGAGTCCGGCACCTGCTTGCAGGAGCAGGAACGGCAGCATTGGTGACCCTGGGGGAGTGGTTGTATCTCGGGCCATATCGCGAATACCGACAGCACTTCCTGGATAAGACCCAGCTCTACGCAGTTGTCAGACTGGGGTGGAACGCATTCTCAACCCCGTTACGCGCAAATCCCGCCTTGTTGATTTTCTCCGGTGTCACAGAACCCGTTGGTGAATTCGGGTTCATCGATGGCAGCCGTAATCGCTCTGTCACAGATAACTGCAACGAGTGTGTAAACGGGGCTGTGACTGTAGTCAGCGCAGACGATATCCGGGGCAACCCGGACATCCGATTCGTGACAGCCGTTGTTGATTCGACCTCTACGCTCGCCGAATTTGCCGACGCACGGAGTGGGTTGCATGCCGGGGACCTCAACCAGTTCTTCCGGTGTATGTGGGAAGTTGAAAACTTCGGCACTGTTTGGGAATCAGTGCAGACCGCCGTAACGACGACGTGCCTATTCGGCGGGCGTGACCAGATCGTTCGTTGGGAGAACGAATGTGGCACCCTTGCGGCTTTGGCGGAGAGCGTCCGCCATCTGAACCATGCTGCCCAGAACTGGAGGGCGGGCAAACCGTTTTGGGGAAAGCGTGGGGTAGTCGTTGGACTCATGGGAACGGCGGCGTGCAGCGTTTATTCAGGTGATAGATATGACGTGAATGCAAGCGCAATCGTGCCGAAGTCGGAGTCGGCTCTCGCCGCAGTGTGGTGTTTCTGTGAGAGCGGTGAGTTCAGCGACCATGTCCGGAGACTGGACAACTCGTTGAAACTTGCTCCGAAGACGTTGCTCAAGGTTCCGTTTGACTACGAGCATTGGCAGTCAGTCGCGGATGAGAGATACCCCAGCGGTCTTCCAGTCCCAGTAACTGCCGACCCCACTCAGTGGATCTTCAACGGCCACCCGAAGGAGTCCGACAACCCGCTCCACGTCGCCGTCGCCCGTCTCATCGGCTACCGGTGGCCGCGGCAGACCGGCTCGGAGTTCCCAGACTGCCCGGCCCTCGGCCCCGATGGCCTCGAGCCCCATGCGGACGCCGATGGAATCGTCTGCCTATCTAGCGTCCGCGGCGAGCCGACAGCGGCCGACCGACTCCTCGCGCTCCTTGCCGACGCCTATGGCACCGATTGGTCCGCCGACCTCCGCGACAAGCTGCTCGCCGACGTGGAAGCGGCGGGCGAAACGCTGGACGACTGGCTCCGCGACTCATTCTTCGAGCAGCACCTGAAACTCTTCCACCAGCGGCCGTTCGTCTGGCACATCTGGGATGGCCTGCGAGACGGCTTCAACTGCCTCGTGAACTACCACCGGCTCGTCGGCCCCGACGGCGAAGGCCGCCGCACGCTCGAAAAGATCGCCTACGAGTACCTCGGTGACTGGATCACGCGGCAGAAGGCGCAGCAGGCCGCGGGTGCAGAAGGCGCTGACGCCCGCGTGGCGGCCGCCGTCCACCTCCAAGAGCAGCTCGCCAAGATCATCGAGGGCGAGCCGCCGTTCGACATCTTCGTCCGCTGGAAGCCCCTCGCCGAACAGCCCATCGGCTGGGATCCCGACATCAACGACGGCGTGCGGCTCAACATCCGCCCGTTCATGACCGCCCGGCCGCTCGGGGCGAAGGCCAAGAAGGCGTGCATCCTGCGGGCCGCGCCCGGCATCAAGTGGGACAAGGACCGCGGCACGGAGCCCGATCGCCCCAAGGACCAGTTCCCGTGGTTTTGGTCGTGGGATGAAGAAACCGCCGACTTCACCGGCGGCACGAAGTTCGACGGCAAGCGGCACAACGACCTGCACTACACCCGCAAGGCGAAGGAAGCCGCGCGAGCCAAGGCCACCGGTGGCAAACCCGCGGGAGCCCGCGCATGAGCACGGCCACCACCACCGGAAAATCCACCACCGCGGGCACGCTTGCCGAGGCCGTGCTCGACTCGCTCGCGCGGCTCGTCTCCACGCCCGACGGCGAGGTGCCGCCCGCCGCGATCCTCTGGCCCGACGCGGAGGGCCAGTGGAAGAGCCTCGTGGCGCTGCTGCGGGGCCGCGTGCCACATCTCTATAAACTCGGCACGTTCGCGCCCGACGACCACGTCGGCCCGGCCATCTGGCTCGTCTGCGCCGTCGCCCGTACGCTCCCCGACCACTCGCCGCCCGTGGGCACCGTCCCGATCCTCTACCTGCCGGGCGTGGCGCGGCAGGACCTGCGGGCCGGGGCCGACTGTCCTGTCCTCCATCAGCCGCTCGTGGAACTCCAGTACCGCGGGAAGGTGTGGCACCAGCGGAACGGCCGCGACTGGACGATCGACGCGTTCCTGACGAGCAAAGACGCCCTCGATCTCGATGTAGCCCGCGACGCTGCCAGCCAGCAGGCCATGCTCCGGGCGATTGACCGGCTCGCCGACGAGCCGCTGGCGGCTTTGACCGGGCGACGGCTCGACGTCGGCTTCTTCGAGTCGCTTTCCGTCAGCGACATCGAGCGAGAGATTCTCGCGTGGATGGCCGAGCCTGCCGAGTACCGCAAGGCCAAACAATCTGACCCAGCGGCGCTCGAAACGTTCGTCGGCAAGATGGCCCGCGAGTACGGCATCGATCCGGCCAAGCAGTCGCCCGCCGACGCGGCGCGGTGCATGGCCCGCGGTGAGCCGGCGTGGGATCCGATCTGGCGCCGCTATGCTGACGCCCCGCAGGCGTATCCCAAGATGCAGATGCTCATGGCCGCGGTGCCGGAACATGAGTTCTCGATTCAATGCCTCGACCGCAGCCCGCGGAGCAATCTCCAGGCGGAGACAACGCTGCGGAAGGCCCTTGGCGATCTTCTCCGTCTGCCGCACGCCGAAGCCTGCGCCGCCGTCGTGAAACTCGACCGGGAGCACCGCGAGCGGCTCGACCGCCCATGGGCGAAACTCGGCGAGAGCCTGCTTGCCGAAGTGCTCGTGCCGCTCTCGAAACTGGCGGCCGTTGCCACATCACCGCTCGGCGGCCCCGACGTGGCCACGATCGCCCGCGCCTACGCCAAGGACGGCTGGGAGGTGGACCGCCACGCGATGCGGGCCCTCGCCGTCGCCCAGCGGTCGCCGGATGCCGAACTCGTGGGCCAGGTCGTGCGGGCTGTCTACCTGCCATGGCTCGACAAGACGGCGGCGCATTTCCAGTCGGTCTGCTCGGGTGGTTTGGCGATCGCCGCGCTCGTCACGCCAGTGGCCGCGGAGCGGGAACAGTGCCTCGTGTTCGCCGACGGGCTGCGGTTCGACGTGGCCGTGGCCCTCCAGGAAAAGCTCGAGGCCCGCGGGCTCGTGGCGCGGCTGGGCCACCGGATCGCGCCGCTGCCGAGCGTGACGGCCACGGCCAAGTCCGCCGTGATGCCGCTATCGACGAGCGGCTACGGCTCGATTCATGGCGGCCCGATGCCCGAGACATTCCTGCCGCAGGTGCGCACGGCTGCGGGATCAAAACCCGCCACGACGAGCGAACTGCACGGCGTCCTCGGCGAGCTGGGCGTGGCGGTCCTCGGCCCCGACGAGACCGCTGGCGCTGCGGCCGACCGCGGCGGCTGGACGGAAGTTGGCCGGATCGACGAGCTGGGCCACAAGCTCGGCGTGGAACTGGCCGGTTCGCTCGACGAACAGGTGGAGCGGATCGCCCGCCGAGTGGCCGACCTGCTCGACGCGGGCTGGTCGCGAGTGCGGATCGTTACCGACCACGGCTGGCTGCTCGTGCCCGGCGGCCTGCCGAAGGTGGATGTGCCGAAGTCCGTTGTGGAATCGAAATGGTCCCGCGCGGCGGCCGTCAAAGGCTCGTCACAGGTGACGGTGCCGGTGGTCGGCTGGCACTGGAACGACGCCGACCGGGTGGCCACGCCGCCGGGGGCGGGAGCGTTTCGCGCGAACGAGGCCTATGCCCACGGTGGCGTGAGCCCGCAGGAATGCGTGACGCCGGAGCTGCTCGTGGAGCGGCTCGGGCCCTTGGAGACGGCGAAGATCACGAACCTCCGCTGGGCCGGAATGCGGTGCCGCGTGACCGTCAGTGGTGGCGTGTCGCCCACCTCCGTGGACCTTCGACTCGCCGACCGTGATCCAGCCTCGACGATCGTGGGCGGCCCAAAGGCCTACGACGCCAAGAAGGATGAGGCCGCGATGGTCGTCGCCGACGACAGTCTCGAATCGAAACCCGCCGTGGTCGTCGTCCTCGACGCCAACGGCACCATTCTTGACCGCATGAAGACAACCGTGGGAGGCAAGACATGACACTCGTTCTCGACCGACTCGATGAGGTGGCCTCGAGCGCCTTCGACGGCTACCTCGTCCGCAAGGACCTCGTCCGCCGCTACGCGAAGGAATACCCGGTCCCCAGCTACGTCGTGGAGTTCCTGCTCGGCCGCTACTGCGCTACGACCGACCCTGAGGAGATTGAGCAGGGCCTCGGGATCGTCACCCAGCAGCTCGCCGACCGCACCGTCCGCACCGGAAACGAGGAACTCTTCAAGAGCCGCGCCAAGGAGCAGCGGCAGGTGAAACTCATCGACATCGTGCGGGCCCGGCTCGACGCCAAGAACGACTGCTACGTTGCCGAGCTGCCGAGCCTGGCCCTGCGGGAGGTGCGGATTCCAGACGACCTGGTCCGCGACAACGAACGGATGCTCACCGACGGCTTTTATGCGGAGGTGACGCTCGCCTACGACAGCGTGATCGCGTCGCAGGCGGGCGGGCGGGCGTTTGGGATCGAGGCCATGCGGCCAATCCAGATGTCGAAGTCGGACGTACTCGAGGCGCTGCAGCGTGGGCGGCGGACCTTCTCGACCGAGGAGTGGAAAAAGTTCCTCATCCGGTCGATCGGTCTGGAGCCCGACGCGCTCGACGAGAAGGCGATCCGCGTGCTCCTCCTGCGGATGGTGCCGTTCGTGGAGCGGAACTACAACCTCGTCGAACTTGGTCCCCGCGGCACCGGCAAGAGCCACCTCTTCCAGCAGATCTCGCCCTACGCCCATCTGATCTCGGGCGGCAAGGCGTCGGTGGCCAAGATGTTCGTCAACAACGCCTCGGGACAGAAGGGCCTGGTCTGTCAGTACGACGTCGTCTGCTTTGACGAGGTGTCGGGCATCTCCTTCGACCAGAAGGACGGCGTGAACATCATGAAGGGCTACATGGCCAGCGGGCAGTTCAGCCGCGGCAAGGAAAACATCCGAGCCGATGGCGGCATCGTGATGGTCGGCAACTTCGACGTGGACGTGGACCAGCAGCAGCGGATCGGCCACCTGCTCAGCCCGCTGCCGCCGGAGATGCGGAGCGACACGGCGTTCATGGACCGGCTGCACGCCTTCGCCCCGGGCTGGGATTTCCCGAAGCTGAAACCCACGGACCACCTGACGAACCACTTCGGCCTCGTCAGTGACTTCTTGAGCGAGTGCTGGAGCCACCTGCGCACGACGAGCCGGGCGACGGTGATGTACGAGCGGGTCCACCTCGGCGGCGCCCTCTCCGGCCGCGACATCGAGGCGGTGAACAAGACGGTCAGCGGCCTGACGAAGCTGCTCTTCCCCGACCCCGAGATGCCGGTGTCCGACGAAGACCTCGAGTGGATGGTGCGACTGGCTCTCGAATCCCGCCGCCGGGTGAAGGAACAACAAAAACGGCTGCTCAAGAGCGAGTTCCGCAACACGCACTTCAGCTACGTGATGGGCGCCGAGGGCGTGGAGCAGTTCGTGGCCACGCCGGAGTTGCACAGCGACGAGGCGATTGAGAGCGACCCGCTGCCGCCGGGGCAGGTCTGGGCGGTGAGCCCGGGCGGCCTCGAATCAGAGCCTGGCCTCTATCGCGTCGAGGTGACGGTCGGCCCGGGGAGCACGGTGCGGATTTTGAACCAGCCGGTGCCGGCCGGATTTCGGGAGAGCGTGCGGATCGGCGAGCAGAACCTCTACACGCGGGCGAAGGAACTGGTGGGCGACCGCGACCCGCGTGCCCACGAGTTCTCCCTCCAGCTGCGGGCGATGGACGCCGACAAGAACGGCGCCGGGCTTGGCCTGCCGGTGCTCGTGGCGATGTGCGGCGCGCTGCTCGGCCGTAACACCCGTGGCGGCACGATCCTGATCGGCCCGCTGAACCTGGGCGGCTCGTTCGAGATGATCCCGAACGCCCAGCGGATCGCCGAGCTGGCGGTCGACAAGCAGGCGGGCACCGTGCTGATGCCGGTCGCCGCCCGCCGGCAGCTGGCCGACCTGCCGGACGACGTGTGGACCCGGCTGAACATCGAGTTCTACAAGGACGCCGCCGACGCGGTGTTCAAGGCGCTCGTGGAGTGAGAAAGGATGCGTTTCCCCGACCTTCTCGTCAACGCGCGGGATCGAAAACAGTACCAGCGTTATCGCGCCGAACGCGCGCTGTTCGTTAACGACAGCGTCGACTTCCTCATCGACGCTTGGACCACTGCAGAAGCCGAGGATGCGAGCTCGGGTCAGACTTCCGGTGCGACGGTCTTGATGCAAACCCGCAACGTGATCGAAGTATTGGATGGCGTGGGGGTGTTGGTTCGTGAGGGGTGCACGCAGAACTGCTTTCACCTGTTGCGGTCAGCGTGGGAGAGCTACTGGGGGATCTTGTGGGTACTCGCCGACGATACGCTACAGCGAGCCAAGGCCTACCAACTCGCCCACGCCCACCGAACGGTCGCATTTGCCGAGCGATGCGATCCGACGACAGACGCCAACAAGAAACTCCGCGAGAGACTTGCCGGCCAAGAACACTCGCACGTTTTTGAGGGAGCGGATGTAGATTCGCTTGCCATTGCGGATCGGGTGGCAGGGCTTTTTGAGAGCGCCGAGTTCAGAGACATCGAAACGGCCTGGCAGGAAGCCGTGATAGCCCGAGGCAAGAAACCGGGGCCTCCACCGTGGTACTCACTGTTTGGTGGGCCGGACACTGCGCGTCAGTTGGCCTACCGCGTTGGCGAGGGGGTGGCTTACGAAACATTCTACGGCTTCTATTCGGACGCGGTGCATGGGATGAACGCGTTCGACCACATGGCCAACACGAAGAACGGCGACACCCAGTCCGTCCGCCCGATTCGCCACCCATTCTGGATCAACAAGGTTTCCAGTCAGGCCGGCCAGATCGCTCTGCTCGTTACGGCAAAAATACTGAAATCGTTGGCGTCGGAATCTGTCGAGGCATTCAAGGTCCGGTACGCGAAAGCGCTGGCTCCGGCGATGCGAAAGTTGTTGGGCGAGGAGACGTTGGAAGCTCCTTGGGCCTAAATCCCCGCCGAATTCCGGGCATATTCAGTGAGCGCAAAAATAGCCATCAGCAGGCCGCGCTCGCTCTCTCGTAGCCGCTGACCTCTCCGGCGGCTGATTTATCACCCTTGCCTGCGCTCTCCGTCTGCGCCCAAGGAACCTACCCACATGCAAATCCACGTCACTCTGATCCCGATTTCCAACACCGACCAGCCACCTCCCAGCCCCGATCCGCCCGACAAGATTTTCCACTTCACCACGGGCCAGAAACTCCGGCAGATCATTAACTCAGGCTGCATCAAGCCTACGACCGCCAAGATTGAGCCCCACGAAAAACCCGTCGCGTGGTTCAGCATCCAAGACCAGTGGGAACCGACCGCCACGAAGGTTCCGATTCCGGGCATGCAGGGCCAGATCGAGACGGCCAAGGCTCAGGGCGGTCTGGTCAGGATCACGGTGCCGGGAACGTGCGCACCGTATGCCTTCCAGCAGCTTCCCCTGATCGCCGGCACCAAGCCCAGCGTCTGCATAGGGCTTCTCGTCGCCGGCCTCGAACTCGGCAGTGATCCGGACACGTGGAGATTCACACCCACGCCCGTCCCGACTGCCATGTTCCGGGAGGTGGAGTTCTACGACTTCGCCAGTGACCGGTGGCTGGCAATCGATCTGGCTGAACTCTCCTGCCGGAACTGATTTTCATTTCCCCCTCTCACCCTCTCAAAAGGAGACCCCATGACAACTGCTGTCGGGGTGATTCTGTCCATTCTTGCTGCGGGCTTGGCTGTGTTGCTGGCCCGCGAAACGAAACTCCGTCGGGCCCTGCAGGCTCTCTGTAACCGGCTCATGGCCCGGCTCGCTGAAGTGCAACGGCGGCACTTCGCTTCTCCGCCGACTACTTCCCATCGATCTCGTTCCCGTAGGAGATAGCCAACTCATGACGTGGTTTCTTTCAACGTTTTTCTGGGCGCTGCTGGTACTCGGCCAGTTCATCGCGGGCCTGCTTTTCCGGGCGTTTACCTACGTGCTCATGCTGCTCTGGCCGGTTGTGATCATGGGCTTCCTGATCGCCACAGCCCAATCTGCCGAAGCAGGCTGGTTTTCGTGGCTCTGGGGCTCTGATACCCGGCAGCTCGAACGCTCGCTGAATGTGGCCCAAGAAGCCGCCCGGGTCGCGAGTCAGGCCGCAGAGGCTCAGGCCCAGCAGGCTGAAGCACAGGCACAGCAGAACGCACGGCTGGCGGAAACACTGGGCCAACTTTCCAGCGAGCGGAGCAATCTTGCGGACCATATTTCGGCCCTCACGGAACTCGGCCTGAAAGACTCGCAATGGGCCGCGGCGCTGAATGCGAGCGGGCCCGTGCTCGTCTGTATCACGGTGTTGCTGGTGGCTGGTCTGGCGCTCTGGCTCGTGAATCGGGCTGGAGATGGCCGGCAGGAAGAACTGGCCGCGACCGTAGAGCTGCTCGTCGAGGAAATCTCGGCGCACGTTACGGAACCGGTCGGGGTATCTGCGGGGCTGCCTGTCGGGCCATCTGTTTGGCCATATGGCGCTCGCGGTGGCTCGCTACGGCTCGGGGAACACCAGCGCAAGCAGAGTCACCATGTTGCCCTTGTCGGGTACGCCGGTGAAGGCAGCCCGGATTTCCCCAGTGACAGCGAGCAGGACGGCGAGCACGACTGCAACCAAGACCGCGAGCCCATGCCGTTCTGACAGGCCATTCACACCTCCCCTACCAACCCACAGGAGAACCCGGCCTTGAGCCATATTGTTGAAATAAAAACAGAAATACGGGACGAGGCAGCCGTGAAAGCCGCCTGTGTCCGCCTCCAGATTCCTACACCCGAGCACAAGACCGTCCGGCTGTTCAACGCGACGGCTACGGGCTTGTGCGTGCAGCTCCCCGGCTGGTCGTACCCCGTCGTGTGCAACCTCCAGACCGGCCAGCTCCAGTACGACAACTACGGCGGCCACTGGGGGGAACAAAAACATCTGAACCAGTTCCTGCAGGGATACGCCGTCGAGAAGGCCAAGATCGAAGCCCGGAAGAAGGGCCATTCGGTCACGGAAACCAGCCTGCAGGACGGCTCGATCAAGGTCACCGTGCGTGTGGGAGGTGTCGCCTGATGAGCACGCCCAACACCACCAAGACCATCGAGATCACCGTCAGCCCCGAAGGCGCCGTGAGCATCAAGTCCTCGGGGTTCACCGGAGGCTCGTGCAGGGACGCCACCCGGGACCTCGAACGTGCGCTCGGGGTAGCCGGCCGCGAGAGCCTGCTGCCGGAGTTCTACAACCAGACCAGTGCCGGCGAGCAGCTCCGGCAGCGCAGCTAGGGCCGGCTTCTACGGTGGCGGTGAAATCAACGCCGCCGTGAATTCGGGGTTTGGATGGCGGAGATGGATTCGTTTCCGCCATCCAGCCCCGGCCAGCCGCTCATCACACCTCCCACAGGATTCAAATGCTTATGACCACACCTCAGACCCCCGAAGACCCGGCAGAAGAACAGGTCAGCGAGAACGTCCGGCAGCTCCTTGCCCACTTCCACCAGACCGAGCAGGCCCGACTGGAGCGCGCCAAGGCCAAGCTCCGCGCAGAAGTCCTCCCGGCCCTGAGAAATCACCGGGTCGCCAACATCGAGGCTGCCTACTCGGGCTACGGCGATTCAGGGGCCATCGACGGCGTGCAGTACCGGGACGTGGCCGGCGAGCGTGTCGACCGAGCGAGCCTGCCGAAGGAAGTGATCGAGCAACTGGAGAACTGCGTGTACGAGTTCCTGCCCGCGGGCTTTGAGATCAACGACGGCGGCCAAGGCACGCTCACGATCGACACCCAGACGGCCAAGGTCACGATCCAGCACCAAGAAAACTACACCGAGACCCGAGATTCCACCCGGGAGTTCGACCTGTAATGGCGCACCCCTATCACCATGCTGTCTCGTCGGCCAAGAAGTACGGCGGCGAGCCTGACGAGTACCTCCGGCTGCACGAATGGCTCGACGGCAGCAAGGCCCACATGGCGGACTTCCGGCACCGCGCACTACGCCATCACAGCGAGGGCGTGTTCATGTTGGAGGCCCTGTTCGGCTCCACGATCACGCTGTCGACCGGCAGGGTACTTCCCGTGAGATTCGTCGGCGAGCAGCACGTCCTCGAAGACCTCGGCCGGATCCCTACGGTGGCTGACTGGCTGGCAAAGATTCAGCCCGAGAGTTGGATGCTCGGCCGCGGTAGCGCGTTGGCCAAGTAGCCCCCGCCGCTTTTTCAACCTCTTTCCACGGAGACACTATGCCCCGATCCAAAAACACCCCGACACCCGCACCGCCCGCCTCCACCCCGACGCTCACCTCCCGCCTCCACGAACTCGTCTCAGCCTGCTTCACGGGCATCTGGGTCCAAACGCACGAACCCCACGAGGCCGCCCGGGAGATCACTGACTTGTGCCGCGCTGAGAACTGGCGGCTGGGCATCTGGAACTGCGACTCGGGCGTGCAGTTCCCCATCG
>CAZPEM010000001.1:0-69444 GCA_964585575.1 uncultured Chitinophagaceae bacterium | reverse complement strand
CCGCTCGTCACCATCTCGGCGACCCGCTGCATGAGCTTGGCATGCCTGCCGAGCGCGGCTGGCTCGGCCGTGAACGAAAGGTCCACCTCCCCCTCGGCCGAGTCGCCCGAGTGGCAGTCGATGCAGTAGCGGGTGATCACCGTCCTGGCGGCGGCAAAGTCTGCCGGCGACGCCTCGGCGGCGTTCGCGGCTGCGGGAAGGCCCGCGGTGTGGAACGCGGGCAGCAAACAGCCGGCGAGCAGCAGCCGGATGCAGGACGCCGCGGTGGTCCGCGGCCCTGGAATCCATGACGCCGTGAGCAGCGAAGGCCGTCGGGTGGCTGATGGAAGCGAGAGCGACAACGTGCCATCCATTGTCAAGAATCCACCGGACGCAATCTCGATGAACACTTGTTTTATCGGCATTTCCGGCCGCTGTCGACACCTTTGCGGGCGGTGAAACCGCCGCGGAACGCGGTCGCGACCGGGTTTTACGCCGTGCGGGCGACAGCGGCGTGGAGGATATCCACGGGGTGGAGGGCGGTGCGGCCTGTGCCGTCCTTGATCTGGTGGCGGCAGCTGGTGCCCGCGGCAGCCACGAGCGTGTCGGGGGCGGCCTTTCGCACGGCGGGGAAGAGCACGAGTTCGCCGATCCGCATCGAGAGATCGAAGTGCTCGGCCTCGTAGCCGAACGATCCTGCCATGCCGCAGCAGCCGGTGGGGAGGATCTCGACCTCGTGCCCCTCGGGGAGCGAGAGGATCTCCTTCGTCGCCTCGAGGCTGGCGAGGGCCTTCTGGTGGCAGTGGCCGTGGAGCAGGATGCGACGGCGGGCGGGCCGGAAGGAGCCCGGCCCGATCCGTCCGCGTGACGCCTCGCGGGCGAGGAACTCGTCGATGAGGAACACGCGGTCGGCGAGTCGGCGGGCTTTCGGGGCCAGCTCCTCCGGCACGAGATCGGGATACTCATCACGGAAGCCGAGGATCGCGGACGGCTCGATCCCGACGAGCGGCGCCTCGTCGGTCACGACGGGCTCGAGCCACTCGACGTTGTGCGAGGCGAGCGTTCTGGCCTCGCGGACGAGCCCCTTCGAGAGCTGGGCCCGCCCGCTGTCGGCGTGCCGCGGGATGACGACCTCGTAGCCGAGCGCCTCGAGCAGCTCCACGGCGCGGATGCCGATCGGGGCGTCGAGCGTGTCGGTGAACTCGTCGCAGAAGAGGTGCACGCGGCCGAGCGGGAACGGGCCGGCGGGCCGCGGCCTTCGGCGGTGCCACGTGGAGAGCCTCGTCGTGGCGAGCGTCGGGAGCGACCGCTTCACGGAGAAGCCCATGAGCCGCTTCACGGCCTGCGAGAGGCCGGGCGCGGTGACGGCGAGGTTGTAGATCGCGCGTGCCGGATGGGCCAGCCGCATCGCCCGCGCCGAGCCGGCGATGAGCCGGGACCGCAGCGGAACGCCGCGCCGGTCGTGCCGGTGCTGCTCCCATTCCGCCTTGAGCCTCGCCATGTCGACGTTGGAGGGACACTCGCTCTTGCAGGCCTTGCACGAAAGGCAGAGATCCATCACGTCGGCGAGCTCCGGTCGGCTCCAGGGGTCGGCCGAGCCGGCGTCGGCGAGCGCCTGTCGCAGCACGTTGGCCCGGGCCCGCGTCGTGTGCTGCTCGTCGCGGGTGGCCATGTAGCTCGGGCACATCGTGCCGCCGATGATGTGCGTCTTGCGGCACTGGCCGACGCCGGTGCATTTCTCGGCCGCGCGGAGCACGCCGCCGGTGTCGGCGAACCGGAAGACCGTCTCCCGCTCGGGCTCGGCCGCGCCGGGGACGATCCGCAGGCTCGTGTCCATCGGCGGGGCGGCGATGATCTTGCCTGGGTTGAGGATGCCACGGGGATCGAAGGCCCGCTTCACCCGCTCGAGCATCGCGTAGCACTCGTCGCCCACCATCGTGCGGATGAACTCGCCGCGGAGGCGGCCGTCGCCGTGCTCGCCGCTGAGACTGCCGCGATACCGCTTCACGAGCTGCGCGACGTCGGTGGCCACGCCGCGAAACGTCGCCAGACCCTCGGGCGTCTTCAGGTCGAAGAGCGGCCGCAGATGGAGCTCGCCGGCGCCGGCGTGCGCGTAGTGGACGCAGTCGATCCCGTACTTCTCCGCGAGCAGCCGGTCGAAATCCGCGATGTAGGCGGGCAGGTCTTCCACCGCGACCGCCGTGTCCTCGACGATCTCGCGGGGCTTCGCGTCGCCAGGAAGGTTGTTCACGAGCCCCTGGCCGGCCCGCCGCAGCTCCCAGACCCGGTTGGACTCGGCCCCGAAGAGTCGCGGAAAGGCGTAGCCGATGTCCGCGCTGCGAAGGAGTGACTCAAGGTCGTCGCAGGCCCGGACGAGCCGGGTGGGATCGGCGGACTTGAACTCCACGACGAGCACGGCCCCGGGATCGCCCTCCACGAAGCTGCGGTTGCGGGCCTGCTCGAGGTTGTCCTTCGTGCAGGAGAGGATCTTGTCGTCTATCAGCTCGCAGCCTGTCAGTTCGCACTCGGCCGATGCGCGCGGCGGCTGTCCGTTCCGCGATCGTCCGAATTCCCGCATCACGAGCACCGTCGCCCTGAGCGCCTCGTCCACCGAACGGCAGTGGACGCACATGACGACCCCCGGGGGGGGCAGAGGCAGCAGGTCGAGCTCGAACTCCACGCCCACGAAGAGGGTGCCTTCCGACCCCGCGATCAGGCGGCATGCGTTGAAGGGCGTCGAGCTCGACGCGTCGAAGCAGGATGCGTCGAGGAGGGCATCGAGCGCGTAGCCGGTGTTGCGGCGGGTGACTTCGGGCCGCGGAAATCCCTCAAGAATCCGGCGGCGGCTTTCCTCCGGGGCAAGCAGGTCGCGGAGCGTGCGGTAGGCCGTCGCGACGAGCGTGTCGCCCTCGCACGCCGCCAGAAAGGCCTCCCGGTCGAGCGGTCCGAACGTCACTTCCGAGCCGTCTGCGAGGAAGCCGCGGGCCGAGACGAGATGGTCTCGTGTCGTGCCGTAGGCGATCGAATTCGACCCGCAGGAGTTGTTGCCGACCATGCCGCCGATCGTCGCCCAGCCGGCCGTGGACGTTTCCGGGCCGAAGAACAGCCCGTGCGGCGCGAGGAAGGCGTTGAGTTCGTTGCGGACGACGCCCGGCTGCACGCGGACCCGGCGGGCAGCGGCGTCGAGCGACAGGATCCGGTTCATGTGGCGGCCGAGATCGACCACGAGGCCGCCGCCAACCACCTGCCCGGCGAGCGACGTGCCGGCCCCCCGTGGGATCAGCCCGATGCCGTTGGCTGCCGCGAAGCGGACGATCTCGCCGACGTCGCGGTCCGACCTCGGGAAGGCGACCGCCAGCGGCCGCTCCTGGTACTCGGAGGCATCGGTGGAGTAGATCGAGCGGGCGAGGTCGTCGACGAGCAGGTCGCCTTCGAGCCTGTCGCCGAGCGAGCGGACGTCGGTGGGCATTGCCACATGGTACCTGCGGCCCGCCTGCGACGGGAGCGGGCGGTCGCGGCCCACCGGCGAACGTGCCGGCCGGGGGCCAGGATCGCTCGGTCTCATTTCCTGCGGTGCGGTGGTGGTTGGGGAATCAAGAGCGGGATGATTTGAAGCGACAGGAACAGCACGAGCACCGTCAGGATGATCCAGGGCCAGGCCCCGGCGAGCCGCTCGCCGAATTCCCATCCGGCGGCGCTGGCGATGCCGCCGACGAGCGTCGCCAACACGAGCAGGAGCAGCCCCGCGAGCACGATGCCGCATCCCAGGGATGCCATGGTGCCCTTGAACGTGCCGATCTCCGAGAACTCCTCCTGGTGCAGGTCGATGCCCCGTCCCTTGGCGATGCTTCGCGGAATCGTCTCGGCCAGTTCGATCGTCCGAGCGGCGTCGCTCCAGCCGGCGGGCGGCATGTCCGGGTCGCTCGTGGCTGCATCGCGGCGTGCGAGCAGCGAGAGCACGGCCCGCGGGCGGTCGAAGGGCAGCGTCTCGACCCGCGGAGGGGAGCCGTCGGCCGTCTGTTCCCGGAGCGTCCATGCATCCGCCGGCCCGTCGGGAATCTCGAGCGTGACCGTGCCCCGCTCCCCCATGAGCGACAGCCGTGCGCCGGGGCGATCCCCCCGCACGACCTGCCAGCGGACCGGCAGGCTCGATGGTCCGCTCAGCTCGACCGTGAGCGTCGTGAACGTGGCCGACTGCGGGGTTGCGCCGAGCGTCGAAAGCCGCTTCGGATCGCCGGCGATGGCCCGCAGGAGGTCGGCGTCGCGCGAGAACGCGCTGAGCACGGCATCGCGGTCGAAGCCTTCGGGGCGGCGTTCCATGACGATCGCGTCGATTCCACCGAATGGCGATGCGGCCGCGAGCCCCGCCTCGAGGAGGCTGCGGAGCCTCGCGACGAACGGGTGCAGCCGGTCGGGGAGGAGAGGAATCAGGGTCGCGCGGCTGTCGCCACGGATCATGTCGATCTCGTAGGCCCAGAGCATCGAGAGGTCGAGCGGATGCGAAAGCACGACCGTCCGGCCGGCCTGGACGATCCTGCGGACCGCATCGGCGCGGCCCTCGTGCCAGCGGTCCGCGCCGACGAACACCACGTCCGTCTGCCGCGGGTCGATGAGCGACTCCCACGAACCGTCGCTGGCAAGCGTCCGGTCGCAGAGACCGCGGGAGACGACCGCCGCGAACGCCTCGGCGTCGATATCGCACGCGACGGCGATCCGGCCGCCGTCGGCGACCGACGCCGCGAGCAGGTCGAGTATCTGTCGGTCGCACCCGAGAAGGCCTATGTTCATGTCGGGATTCTCGCCGCCACGCCCGGCCCCGTACAGTCGCCCCGGTTCGGCCCGTGGCTTCCGGTACAACAAGGGCTCGGGCTGCGGGCACTGAGACGCATTGGATGAATCACGGAGAACGACGCATGCGGGCGGAGGTGATCGCGATCGGCGACGAGCTGACGACCGGACAACGGCTCGATACGAACAGCCAGTGGCTCTCCGCCGAGCTTGCGGCCCTCGGTGTCGCGGTGCGGTTTCACACGACGGCGACCGACTCGCTCGAGGATGGCATCGAGGCGTTTCGCCGGGCGGCATCACGGGTCGAACTCGTCGTCTCCACCGGCGGCCTCGGCCCGACGGCCGACGACCTCACCCGCGACGTGCTGGCGGAGGTCAGCCGAGAGCCTCTCGAGCTGTCGGACGCGGCGCTTGCCGCCGTGGAGTCGCGGTTCGCCAGGCGTGGCATGCCGATGCCCGCTTCGAACCGGTTGCAGGCGATGTTTCCGCGGGGGAGCCGCATCGTCGACAACCCCGTGGGCACGGCACCCGGCATCGACATCGACCTGCCCCGCGACGCAGGCGGTCCGGCCGGGAACTGCCGCGTGTTCGCGTTGCCGGGGGTTCCTTCGGAGATGAAGCGGATGTGGCGGGATAGCGTGGCTCCCGCGATCCTCGCGATGCAGCCGGAGGCGGGAACGGTGCTCTTCCGCAGGATCAAGTGTTTCGGGGCGGGCGAGAGCGCGATCGAGGCGATGCTGCCCGACCTCATTCGCCGGGGCCGTGATCCGCTCGTCGGGATCACGGCCCACGAGGCGACGATCACGCTCAGGATCGCCGCTCGGGGTCGGGACGAGTCGGAGTGTCTCGCGAAGATCGATCCGACGGAGCGACTCATCCGCGAGCACCTCGGCGTGCTCGTGTTCGGCGTCGAAGACGAGGAGATCGAGGACGCGGCGGTGGCCGCGGCGGCGTCCCGGGGCCTTTCGCTCGCCACGAGCGAGATCGCGACGAAGGGCTGCCTGGCGTCGCTCGCTGCGGAGGCGGAGGCACGGCGGTCGGCCGGCGTGTATCGCGGCGGCAACGTCCTGCCCGTGCCGCGGGACCAGTCCGGTCGCCGGCCGCACGACGTCGGCGGGGTCGCGGAGGCGGTTCGCTCGTCGTTCGGGGCGGACATCGGCCTCGCCATCGGGCCCGAACTGCCGGGGCCGGAGCCGGGACGGACGCACGCGACGATCGCCATGGCGACGGCTTCGGGCATCGAAGTCGTCGATCACGTGCTCGGCGGCGCGGGCTCGCTTCGCGTCTCGCGGGCCGCCAAGTCGGCCCTCGACCTGGTTCGCCGCCGTTGGGGATGAGTCGCCCATGAAAAACACGCCGTCGCTCTTTCCGCCGCCCGAGACCTGGCCTGCGGACGGGCCGCTGGCCTGCGGCGGAAGCCTCACGGTGGAGCGGCTCGTCGATGCATACTCGCGGGGCATCTTTCCCTGGCCGGTGTCGAGCGGCCCGCGGGGCCTGCTCTGGTGGTCGCCCGATCCGCGGGGCATCCTCGACCTCGACCGGCTCCACGTTCCACAGCGGCTCCAGCGGACGATCCGCTCGGGCCGATTCACGCTCTCCACGGACCGGGCCTTCGAGGCGGTCGTCCGCGGATGCGCGGCCAGTGGCGGCCGGCGTGGCAACACCTGGATCACGCCCGCGATGATCACGGCCTACCGGCGACTCCACGAGGCCGGCTTCTGCCACAGCGTGGAGGTCTGGCGGGATGGCACGCTCGCGGGAGGGCTCTACGGCGTGTCGATCGGGGGAATGTTCGCCGGGGAGTCGATGTTCTCGCTCGAGCGGGACGCATCGAAGGTCGCGCTTTGTCGGCTGGCCATCGCGGTTCGCGAGGCGGGGTGCGGGCTCTTCGACGTGCAGCTCGTGTCGCCGCACCTCGAGCAGTTCGGCGTGACGGCGGTCTCCCGTAAAACGTTCCTCGAGCGGCTCTCGACGGCGATCGGCGGTCCCTCGTGCTGGCCGCCGGCGTTCGGGGAGTGACCGGCTCCCCGGCGGGGCTGCTACCATGAAGTCCATGGAAGCCTCCAATCGCACGCCGTGGCTGGTTCTCGGGCTCGTCTCGCTCGTCGTCCTGATCGCGGCGCCGTCGTTCATCGGGCGGATCCAGTACGCGAAGACCCGCGCGGAGCTTGCGGCGATCGGCGACGCGGCCGCGAAGGCGGAGCTGAAGAGCGTCGGAAAGCTCTTCACGACGCTCGCGAGGATCATCGGCCCGTCGGTCGTGAACGTGACCGCGACCCGCCGTGTGCGGACGCTCGCCGACGAGATCCGGGCACTGCGGGGCGAACGCGGCCCCGGGCTCACCGACGAGTCGTTCGGGTCGGGCGTGGTCGTGGACTCCGCGGGGGTGATCCTGACCAACTATCACGTCGTCGCCCAGGTGGACGCCATTCGGGTGCAGCTCTCCGACGGCCGCGATTTCGAGGCGAAGCTCGTCGGCGGCGACGCGGCGAGCGACCTGGCCGTTCTCCGGGTCGATGCCGACGACCTGCCGGCCGCCGCGTGGGGCGACAGCGATTCCGTCGAGGTGGGCGAGATGGTCTGGGCGATCGGCAATCCCTTCGGGCTCGACCGCACGATCACCTACGGGATCGTCAGCGGCGTCGGCCGCCGCGGGGTCACCGACAATCCGTTCCAGGAGTTCCTCCAGACCGACGCCTCGATCAACCCGGGCAACTCCGGCGGTCCGCTCGTCGACGTCCACGGCCGCGTGGTCGGGATCACCACCGCCATCGCCGGCCGCGAGTCGCGGGGGATCGGCTTCGCGATCCCGAGCAACACCGCGCGGCGTGTGACCGGGGAAATTCTCCGAAATGGCCACGTCGAGCGCGGGTATCTCGGGATCGCCCTCCGGGAGCTGCCGCCGATGCTGCCGGAGCAACAGGGGGCGCTCGTGGTCGCGGTCGAGCCGAAGTCGCCCGCTGAGGTCGCCGGACTCGAGGCGGGCGACGTCATCACCTCGTTCGACGGCGAGGAAATCCTCGATCCCGCGGTGCTCGTGCTCTACCTCACGAGGGCCCCGATCGGGGAGACCGTGCAGCTCGAGATCGTCCGCGGAAAAAATCGCCGCACGATCGACGTCCGCGTCGGCCGCCGTCCGAGGGAGTGATCGCCGACGGGTTCACTCCTCGTGGAGCGGGGAAGGCAGCCCTTCCTTGTCGAGCACGACCGTGCGGGTCTCGACGTCGATCGGCTTTCCCTTGGTGATCGAGAGCTTCACCGCCCAGCCGTGCCAGACCGGCGGATCGACGGGATAGTAGTCGAAGACGAAATTGCCGAGGCTGTAGATGATCGGCACGCCGCGGTGGAGGTCCACCGTCTGCGTCACGTGGGGGTGCGCACCGACAACGGCGGCGGCCCCGGCCTCGACGAGCCGGCGGGCGGTTCGTCGCTGCGACTCGCCCGGCTCGGGCGTATTTTCCGGTCCCCAGTGGAGAAACGGGATCACCGCGTCGGCCGACGCCGCGGCCCCGCGGATGTCGGCCAGTAGGTCCTGCTCGCGGAGCGGGTTCACGCCCGCGGCCTGCTCGCTCGGGGCGTACGCTTCGGCCCTGAATTCGTTCGCGGCGAGGATCGCGACGGCGAGGCCGTCCTTCCTGCACACGAGCGGCTTTCGGCAGTCGGCGAGCGTACGGCCGCCTCCGACCTGCGGGATGCCCTCGCGGGCGAGGATTGCAAGCGATTCCACGAGGCCTTCCGGCCCGAAATCGAGAGCGTGGTTGTTGGCGACGCTCACCCCAGAAAACAACGGCTTCAGAAACCGTTCCGAGCCGATCGCGGCGCGGAATGTATAGGGCTTGAGCTGCTGCTTTCCCTTCTGGCCGAGCACGCACTCGAGGTTTCCGATCGTGAAGTCGGCGTCGAGAAGCAGCTCCCGGCAGGCGGCGAACGGATCGCGACCGCTGGAGACCGCGTGCCCCGGGCCGTTGTCGAGCATGATGTCGCCGACGAAGAGGATCGAAATGGTTCCCGGCGGCGAGGCCCGGCGCTGCGGACCGTCGTCTGCCGCCTTCGCGATCCCGGCGACGACGAGCAGCGAGAGAAACAGGCTGGCTGGCAACTGCCGTAGCATCGGTTTTTCTGTGACCATCGGGTTTTTCGTGGAATGCCAGGTCAGGCGGACGAGGGCGGCGGCCCTGACGGCGGATCCGGATCGGTCGTCGGCGGCGATTCGGCCGGCGGGTCGTCGAGGTATTTCGCGAAGTTGAAGTCGCCGAAGCCGCCGCCGAAGTTGAAGTCGTCCCCCGGTTCCGCACCGGAGGCCGTCGGCTCGGTCGCTCGTGGCGACACCGGCTCGGCCGAGGGCTCCGGGCGTGCCGCCGGCGTGCCCTGGGGGCGGCCGCGGAGCTTCGCCGAAACACCGGTGAGCCAATCCTCGGTCGGGAAGGCGTAGGGCCGGAACTTCTCGAGCGTGCCGGTCTCCTCGTGGATGAAGAGGGCCCGCTGGGGGCCGAGCTTGCTCGCGGCGGGACTGTCGACGAGCTGGCTGGAGTCGTTGCCGCTCATCTGAAACATGGCCCGCAGCTCGAATTCCTTGAGCGTTCCCCGCTCGAATGTCCGCTGCAGGTTCGTGAGCGAGTCACACCAGAGCAGCACGTGGATGCCGACGGTGGGCCCGTCCTTCAGCACGGTCAGAAGGTTCGTCGCCGGGCCGGCCTTCTGCTCCGACCCGAAGGAGAATCCGAAGTCGCCGTCGGCCTTGCGGAGCTCCCGGAAACGGCCGAGGTCGCGGATCACCACGAAGACGCTCTCCGCGTCGAGCACCTGCCCGTCGATACGACGCTTCACCTCGGCGGCGAGCCGGTCGAAGGCCGCGGCCACGCCGAGCCTGCCGGCGACCTCGATCTCGTGCGGCAGGAAGCCCGAAAGCCGCGAGAGGAGCAGGTCGGGCTTCTCCTCGGCGATCGCCGGTTCGAGCAGCACGAACCGGCCCGGGCGGCCCGTCGCGCCGCCCGGGTGTGGGTCGTGCCCGGCGGCGAGGCTCACCATCGCCATCGCCAGGAGACTCGTGGCGAGGTCCTCCCGCTGGCCGACGATGAGCATGTTGGCGCCGCCTTGGCGGCGGAACGGCGCGGCGGTCGGGTCCTTGATCGCGATCGCGTCGCCGAGCCAGGCGAGCGGAACGTTCGGGACACGGCCGTGGACGGTGCCTGCATCCAGCAGTTCCGACAAGAGCCTGTTGCCCTGTGGGTCGGCGGCCTGATTGCCGTCGAACACGAGACGGGGCAGGGCGGGGATGTCGGTCCGTCGGTCGGCGAGCTGCCGCAGCGCCCCCAGATACCGTTCCCGCCGCTCTTCGTTGAGGAAGACGACCTGGAAGGGGTTGTTGCCGGCCACCATGCCGTTGGCGTCGTTGTAGATCGCCTCGCCGGGCCGCGTCAGGAGTCGGGCGGCGGAGTTCTCCTCGGAGAGGATCAGGCTCGAATCGGCCTCGTTGCATTGCAGCGCGATCCGCACCGCCATCTGGCCCATCGTCGCCCGCGGGAGGCTGTAGGAGCCGCCGAGCGTCTGGGAGCCGAGCAGCACGTGGATGCCGAAGGCACGCCCCTGTCGCACGAGCCGGTCGAGGATGAGCGCCGCGTCCTGGGCGAGCTTGTCGTCCTCGACGAAGATCTCCTGGAACTCGTCGATGACCAGCAGGATTCGCGGCATCGGGTCGGCGTGGCCCGTCTGGCGGAAGCCGGCCACGTCCTGCACCGCGAGGTCGCGGAACAGGTCGCCGCGACGCTTGAGCTCCCGGTCGAGCTGCTCGAGCACCGAGAGCCCGAACTCCCGCTCGCTCTCGATGGCGATCACGCGGGCATGCGGCAGCCGGTAGTGGTCGTACAGCTTGAATTCGACGCCCTTCTTGAAGTCGATGAGATAGAACTGGATCTCGTTGGGGCTGTACTGCAGCGCGAGGCTCGTGATCATCGCGTGCATGAGCGTCGATTTGCCGGAGCCCGTCTTGCCGGCGATGAGCACGTGCTGGCTCGTGCCCTTGCCGAGCTTGAGGTACTGCAGCTTCTTCGCACCCGCGGGACCGAGCGGCGCGAGCACCTCGCTCGCGGTGCTTCCCTTCCACCAGTCCTGCTCGACGGGGGCCACGCGGTCGAAGGGAACCTCCACCCGCTTGGCAGCCTTGGCGGCCCGGCCGACCCGCTGGATGATCGACGTGAAGACGTCGTCAGGCGGCGACTGCTCGACCGAGAGCGGCCACTTGGAGAACTCCGGATCCTGCCAGGTGAACGTGCCGTCCTTCAGCACGACGGTCGTGGCATGCTTCTCCACGTCTGAGAGGCTGAAGTTGGGAGGCATCGTCTGCTTCATGTCGACCGAGAGGATCACGTAGACGCCGCAGCGGGCGCCGCTGGCGGCGATGCTCGCGAGCCTGCGGGCGCTGGTCTCCGTGAAGTTGGCCGGGAAGTTGGCGACGCAGACGAACCGGTAGGGCTCGGGCACCTCGGCGTCGGCGTTGTATGCCCCGATCGATTCGTACTCGTTGCGGAGGTACTTCTGGATCACGACCTCCATCTGCTCGGTGATGTCCGCCAGCCGCTGCTCGATCTGGGAGGGCTCCGTCCAGATGCGGCTCGTGACCAGCAGTTCGTCGTGGTCGGCCAGGTGCATGAAGCCGGCGAACTGCTTGCCGAGCCCGAGCGGGTCGAGGATCGTGAAGCGGCTCTGGCCGGGGGGGATGCCGGTCGCGATCCGGAGCATGAGGGCCTGCATCATCCCGCTCGCCGCCTCCGACTGGTCGGCCGTCGTCTTCAGGAGCACAGACGAGGCGACCGGGAAGGGGAGGATCGCCGGCTGCGGCCATGCCTCCGGTCCGAACCCGTTGAGCTCGGCGTGGGGCGAGACCCCGCCGGGGATCCTCCGCATCGACAGGGCGAGCGAACCGAACCTCAGGCCGGGAGGGGCGTTCGAAGGGAGCGGATTCGACTCATCGGCGAGAGCCGACCACGGCAGGAACGACGCTTCGTCGACCGCCTTGGCGGCATCGTACGCGGCGGTCGTCTGCTCGCGAACCTGCCTCCATGCCTCCGTCATGGCCGACCAGCGGGCATGCTTGCGGTCCTCGATCGCCCTGACCGCGTCTCGGTGGGTGGTCTCGATCGCCGCGACCTTCGCCGCGCACTCGTCGTCGAGCTTGGCGATCAGCGGAGGGTATTTCGAATCGAGCCCCTCGCGGACGGTCGCGAGCCGCCTTGCGAGCCCCTCGAACGCGGCGGACGCCTTGGCCTCGAGGTCGGCGAGCGCCTTGTCCCGCTTCGCCGCGAGTTCCTCGAGCTGCCGGGCGTGCTTTTCCTTGCGGCTCTCGAGCCCTGCGTTGAAGTTCTCCTCGATCCTTCTCGACTGCTCCTCGCGGCGTTGCTTGATGAACCGGCCGGCCGCGGCGGCGGTGGCCCCGGCCTCCGCCACGACGCCGGCGAGCTGGGCGGCGCATTCCGACGTCTTCACCCGAACCGCCGTCCGCTTCTTTCGAACGAACAGGCTGCCGCCGCCGACGCCTCCACCGATCAGCACCGCGGCGGTGGCCGCCGCCGCCGATCCCTTGAGCGTGATGTCGCCGGGAAGCAGCACGAAGGCGGCGGCCGCCGCACCGAGGCCCAGGAGCGTCGGCAGCAGGCCGACCGCCGCCTTCAGCCCGGACGAGAACGCCGACCTTGCCTCGGGCATCTCGATGGCATTTCGGGCGATCTGGATGCCGAGGTCCCTCAGTTCGAGAAGCCGCTTGAGCGAGTCCGGTCCCTCGACGACCGATACCTCGGACTGGGCGGCCGCCTCGGGCTGGCTTGCTTCGGTGTTTTCCGCTTCGGCGTTCGGCTTCACGCCCCGGTCGGCCATGGTCTTGGCCACCCGCGCCGAGACTTCCTCGAGCAGCTTCATCGCCGCCGCAACTTCCTTCTCGCTCTTGGCGGCGATGAGGAGCGGCTTCTTCCGGTCGTCCTTGTGGACCTCGCGGTACGGCATCTCGTCGCCGGCGAAATCCTCCTTCAGCCGCTGCACCTCGCGATCGCACTTCCGCCTGATGTCGGCGGTGACGGCTTTCCGCTTCTCCTCCAGCGTGGCACGATCGGCCTCGGTTTGTGCTTCGATCCGCTTCGTCAGCGTCGCGTATTCCCGCTTCGCGGCGTCGATTCGGGCCTGGAACTCCGCCCGTGTCGTCTCCAGGCCGGACTTCGCGTCGGCCTCGGCCCTGGCGATCGCCTCGGAGTATTGCGAGAGGATTTCCTCCTCGAGGCCTGCGCGGATTCCCGCCTCCCGCCGCAGCCGCTCGATCTGCCCACGGAGGAGTTCGCGGTCGTACGGATTCCGCAGGGAGTCAGGATCCATGGTCGCTCACGTCGCGGGCGGCCCGGGCGAGAACCTCAGCCAGCCTCCCGAGCGCTTCGAGCATCTCCTTCACGTCCGGCGAGAGTGGTTCGATGTGCTCCTTGTGGAACTGCCGGCTCGTGCCGTCGTTCCAGGTCTCCTTGGCCGACTCCCACTTCAGATCGAGCTGCTTCAGCGCGAGCGCCAGTTTCGACGCGCCGCTCGAGAGATCTCCGACTCTCATGTGCCGCTCTCCGTCGCCCGCCCGACAGGCTTTGCCGGAGTTGCTGTCGTCGATGTCGTGCCGACGGACGATTCGTCGGCCACGCCGGTCGCCGCACCGGATTCCGACGGCTCCTGACGGACGACGCTCGTCGCGGTGGCGTCTCCGCTGGTCGCGTCGCGGGCTGCCGGTCCGCTGACGCTCTTGTAGGCGTCGAGCGACTTGAGCATCCGCTCCATTCGTGCGACCGCCTTCGGGATCTGGACGTCGATGATGTCCCTGAAGTGCACCATCCGCACGCCCGTTTCGCGGAACTGCTGCTGCACGACGGGCGTCCAGCGGCGGACGGCCTCCTGTTTCTGCTCGGCGAACGCGAGCCTGGCCTTCGCCTTCTCGAGCGCCTTCTTCTCCTCGATGCACGACGGCTGGTTGTCGCCGACCTTCTTGAACGTGCGGCAGTGCTCGAGATCCTTCATCGCCTGGTTGACGAGGTCGGCGGACCGGCGGACCTCCGCCTTCCAAAACTCGGCCCGGTCCACCGTGATCCATTCGACCGCGCGGCGGCCCTCGATCTCGACCTCCGCGAGGGCCTGCCCCGACTCGTGGGCGTAGGTGGCGAGCGCCGCCTTCACGAACGCCAGCGTGTCGATCGATTTGACGTCAGCCTGTCCAGACATGTTGTTCCCGGCTAGCGTTGCTGCTGGTATTCCTCGACGCGTTCCGCCTTCCGCTGCAGGTACGGGACGTAGTCCTCGGTCGACTGAACGAAGCGGCCGAACTGGGCCAGTTGCTGCTCGAACGCCTCCGCGAACTTCTGATGCTCCTGGTCTCGCCAGGTCGCCCCGAGAGCAGCCAGCTGCCGCTGGACCGCCTGCATCTGCGTCATCACCTCGCCGCTGAAGTGCTTCAGCCGGGCTGCAAACCGCCGCAGCTCGGCCGGGTCGACGATTGCCTGTCCCATGTGCCGCTACCCCCTTGTTTTGAGATCGGCCCTTTCTGTGATCGGCCGCTGCCGTGATCGCCCCTGCTCGTGGTTTCGGGGGCCGCTCCTGTGCGACCGACTTCCGCATGATATCGTGACCCGCATCGGTCGTGACAGTCTGCTTCCCGCGAAACCTGCCGGAGTGCCCCAGCCGTGAACGAACCTTCTCCCGTTCCCTCCAGCCCGCGGACCCAGGCCGGTTCCAGCCCCCACGCCAGGGCCGAAGGGGCCGGCGCGGACGAGGTTTCCCGCGTGCCGAGCAGCGGCTGGCACGTGACCCACTTTTTCTATTCGTTCGACCGCTCCCGGCTGGCCGCCTTGTCCGCCGAGGCCCGGCGGCAGGCTGCCGACGCCTTCGTGGCGGCGGTCGATCCGTCGGTGGATAGGGGGCCGTCGGCGGACGGCGGGCCGAAGCGGCTGCAGTCCTGGATCGTGCCGGGTCACAAGGCCGACTTCGGCCTCATGGTCATGGATCCGTCGCCGCTGGTCGTCGAGGCGGTGCACCAGCGGCTGCTTTCCGGGCCGATGGGCCAATGCATCGTGCCGACCTACTCGTTCGTGAGCCTCACGGAGGTGAGTGAATACGTTCCGACGGTCGAGCAGTACGGGGAGCGGCTCGTCGCCGAGGGGGAGGAACGCGACGGAGCCTCCTACCGTGCGAAGGTGCAGGCCTACGCCTCGCGGGAGGGAGCCATGCGCCGGGCCAGGCTCGAGCCCGATTTTCCGCCCTGGCCCAACGCCTGCTTCTACCCGATGAACAAGAAGCGGAAGGTCGGGGAAAACTGGTTCACCCTGCCATTCTCCGAACGCAGTCGGTTGATGGCGGAGCACGGACGCACGGGGATGAGCTTCGGCGGTCGGGTGACCCAGTTGATCACGGTGAGCGTCGGCCTCGATGATTGGGAGTGGGGCGTCACGCTCTGGGCACGAAAGCCCGATTTCCTCAAGGAGATCGTCTACACGATGCGGTTCGACGAGGCGAGCGCCCGCTACGCGGAGTTCGGGCCGTTCTATGTCGGCTACGTCGCGACGGCGGAGGAAATCCTCCGCCACGCACGGCTCACTTGACGCCCTTCGAGAGGATCATCTCCACGGGCGTGTCCCGCGGCGGGACGACCCCATCCATGACTTCGAACAGCAGCGCCTCGTTCGACTGGGAACTGGCGATCGGGATGTCGAGCGTCGCCGTCGGGAAGTTGGAAATGCAGACGAGGTCGCCGCCGTCGGCCTGGTAGAACTCCTCGCCGGTCGTCTCATCCTTCCAGAACGAGCTGCCCGCGAACACCCAATCCGCGGCCATCGGCTTGCCGGTCCGGGTATCGCGGATCCAGTCTTGTGCCGGGGTCTCCACGACCTTTCCGTCCTTTCCCTTCCACCGCATCCGGATCTTCACGACCGGGCCCGCTGCCGCGACGTACTTGGGGTCGAACGACACGGGCTTTCCCGGCTCGAGGCCGAGGGCGAGCAATCCGGCATGGACGACCTGCGCCTTCGCGTCCACCGCAACGACCGCCTCGTGTTCCTTCGTGCTTTTCGGGCAGGCGAAAAGCTCCAGCGGGCCTCGATCGAGCACGACCGTGCCGCGGAGGACGAGTTCCTTGCGGTTTTCGTCGAGCCAGACGGCGTCGGTCTTCGAGAGCCGCTTGAGGGAGGGGGCGTCGGCCGCGCTGCAGCCGCAGAATGCCGAAAAAGCGGCGGCGACCGCCAGGACGAACGCGGGGCGGTCGATCGAGTCGGGGAAACGCATGGGACGGGCCTCCGGCGGGAAAGATTTTTGTACCATACCGGAATGAACAGCACGAAGCGAAAAGCCCGCAAACTTCCCCGGCCATCGATCAACGGCGATGCGGTACACGCCAAAGCGTCGGCAGTGTCCCCGTCGGCAGCGTCCCCGTCGGCAGTGTCCCCGTCGGCAGTGTCCCCGACACCGCCCCACCACCGCACGAGCCGCCGCAAGCGGCCGCCGGAGCGGATCAAGCGGAGGGTGGCCGTCGCCGAGATCCGCCGACTCGGATCGGAGTGCGACTCGCACGATCCGAGAAAGCGGCTGCTGTCGCTCGCGCGGGCGATCGCCGCGGGGGAGAAGGCCGCCGAGATCACGAAGCCGGGCGGCCTGCTCGACGCGGTCATCGACGCCGCCGAAAACGGCGAGGGGCTCGCGGGACGGGCGACGGCGGCCGAAGCCGCCGCGTGGGGCTTGGCGTGGGCCGCGCGGTCGAAGCGGTCGAGCGTCGCCTCCGGGGCCGCGCTCCAGCGGATCGAGGGGATCGCCAGTTCCTTGCTTCCGGCGCTCGAGATCGGCGACACGACGCCGGCCGGATTTCTGCTCGTGCTCGGCAGGCTCTTCGCCGACGTCGAGGCGTGCGACCGTTTTGCTCCGCTCGCCGTGGCCGCCGTCGAGGCGGAAATCGAGCAGCTCATGCCCTCGGATGGCGCGATCGGACGGACCGGATCGGAAGCGATCCTGGAGACGGTCGCCCGCTGGGCGGGAGTGCACCTGCGGGCGGAGGAGACGGGCGACGTTCCCTGGTCCCCCCGCGTCCGCGACGCCCTGCTCTCGGCGATCGAGACGGCGATGCGGCTCCTGCCGGCCGACCGCCGTCACGGAAAACCCGCCGCCGTGCGGGGTGGATGGACGATGCAACCGGGATGGGAGTCGATCGTCGAAGTCGCCGGGCGACACGGCCTGCAGCCTGCGGCAAGCCGATCCGTCGGCGGCTTCGCCGTCATCCGCTCCGGCCGCGGGCGTCGCTCCACGAGGATCCTCGTCGATGCGCGCGGGTCCGCGATGCACCTCGAGGTCGTCGTCGAGTCCAGACTGCTCTGCTGCGGCGAGTGGTCGTTCGAGGCTTCGGCCGACGGCGTCGCGCTCGAACCGAGCGGCCCCTGGGCCGATTCCTGCTTCGAGTCGGAAAAGGCCGCCAAGTCGCAGGGGGCTACGGAGACGACGTTCGCCGAATGGACGCTGCCGCTGTCCCGTGGTCTGAGACTCGAACGGCAGCTCGTTTTCGCTCCCCGGGACCGGGTGCTGCTCGTTGCGGACGCGATCGTGCCCTCCGAAGATTCGACGCGGGCCGGTCCCGCCGATTCGCCGCGGCTGGCCATGGAGATCGAGTACCGCACCGGCCTGCCGGTCTGCCCCGGGATCGAGTTCGAGGCCGCCGAAGAAACCCGTGAGCTCATCGGCTTCGACGAGTCGGTGCGGCTGATGGCGTTGCCGCTGGCGCTGCCGGAATGGTCGTCGGCTTCGTGCGACGGGAGGCTCGAGGCGGAGCCCGGCCGGCTCGTGCATGCGAGGCGTTCACGGGTCGCGAGGACCTACACGCCGATCTGGCTCGACCTCGACGCGGCACGGATCGGCGAGCCGCTGACGTGGCGGCGGCTTACGGTCGCCGACAGCCGGCAGAACCTCCCCGAGCATCGCGGCTGCGGATACCGGATCCAGGTCGGCGGGAGCCAGTGGCTCGTCTATCGGGGGCTCGACGCCGTCCGCAACCGCTCCGTGCTCGGCTGCAACCTGGCCTGCGAGTTCCTGCTCGGCAGGGTGGGTCGCAGCGGAACCGTCGAAAGGCTCATCGAGATCCAGTGATGCTCCGGCGGGTCGCCGAGAACTACGCTGCCGTGAGGGCTTCGGTGGCCGAGGCCTGCCGTGAGGCGGGCAGGGACCCGAGCGCCGTCAGGATCGTCGGGGTCACGAAGTACGTGGGGATCGAGGCGGCGATGGCGCTGTACGAGGCCGGCTGCCGGGATCTCGCCGAAAGCCGGCCGCAGGAGCTCTGGAGGAAGGCGGAAGCCTTCGCGGCCGCGGGACTGCAGCCGAGATGGCACCTGATCGGCCACCTCCAACGCAACAAGGTGCGTCGGACGCTGCCGGTCGTGCACCTCGTCCATTCGATCGACAGCCTCCGGTTGCTGCGCGCGATCGACGACGAGGCCCGTGCGGGTGGCCGCGTCGCCGATGTGCTCGTCGAGGCGAATCTCGACGGGGGGGCCGAGCGGACGGGCGCGGCGATCGGCGACGTGGCGTCGCTCGTGGCCGCGGCGGCCGGCTGCGGCGGCATTCGCGTGCGTGGGCTGATGGGAATGGCATCGGCGGCCGAGGAGGGGGCGGATGTGGCGAAAACCCGGGAGCTGGCCCGCAGCCAGTTCGCGGCACTCCGCGCGGTTCGCGACTCGCTTCGCGGCACGCCAGGGGCGGAGTCGCTCGAGGAACTCTCGATGGGAATGAGCGGCGACTTTTGCGAGGCGATCCTCGAGGGTTCGACGATCGTGCGGGTCGGCTCGGCGCTGTTCGAGGAAGATATCAATCCTCGAACTTGACCTCGAGGATCTCGAACTGCATCTTCCCGGCCGGCACGTCGATCGCGACCCGCTCGCCGACCTTCCGTCCAAGGAGCCCCTGGGCCAGAGGGCTGGCCACGTTGATCTTGCCTGCGTCGTAGTCCTCCTCGCCGGCGCCGACGAGCACGAAGGTCTCGTTGTCGCCGAACTTGAGATCCTTGACGACGACGGTCGAACCGAAGACCACCTCGCCCGTTGCCTCCTTCTGCCGTTCGACGATGACCGCCCTGGCGAGCTTGTCCCGGAGCAGGTTGATCTTGGCCTGGAGCATTCCCTGGCTCTCGCGGGCGCCGTGGTACTCGGCGTTTTCGCTGAGATCCCCCTCGCTGCGGGCCGCGGCCACCCGTTGGGCGAGCTTCGGCATCTCGACGGTGTCGAGGTGCTCGACTTCCGCCTTGAGCTTCTCGTATCCGGCACGGGTCATGGGAATGCGGTCGGACGACATGGCTACGGATCGTTCCTCACTGTTCGGGATTGGATGCTGTTCCGGGTCGGGATTCCGGGAAGTCGATGGGCCTACGTCGGCGCGGCGGGAAAGAGAACCCGGCCGCAGCCGCGGCAGATCACCATCCGGCCCAGAAGGACCTCCGACATCATCATGTCGGTGATCCTCTGAAAGCAACCGCCGCAACTCTCCCCCTCGATCACCGCCATGCCGTCGGCCCCTTTCGTCTTCACGGCACGCCGATAGGCCTCGACGATGTCGGCCGGGAGTTCGCGTTCGCCGGCGGCGAGTTCCCCCTCGATCCTGGCGACCTCCGCCTCGAGCTGCGCCTTCTCGCGTCGCACCTCGTCCTCCTTCTCGGCGACGAGTTTCTTGATCTGGGCGACCTGCTGCTCCGCCGGGGGGACGTCCTTCCTGAGCGTGTCGATCCGCTCGAGGGCCTCGAGAATCTCGTCCTCCAGGACCTTCATCGCCATCGAGTCGGCGGCGATCTGCTCCTTGAGCGTCTGGTATTCCCGGTTGGTCTTGCAGGCGTTCAGCTTCGCCTCCAGATCCCGCTGCTTCGATTCGGCGCTGCGAAGCTGGAGCTGCTTCTGATCCGCCGTCACCTTCCCCTTCTTGACCGCGTCGTTGGCGGCGGTGAGCGCAGCCTCGGAGGCGGCGAGCCTCGCCTTGAAGGCCGCGACCTGGCGGGGGCCGCCGGTGAGCCGATCACGCAGGTCGGCCAGCTGGCGGTGCATGCGGTGGAGCGTACGGAGCAGATCGGTGACGACGACGACGGCCATGAAACCCCTTTCCGGTTGCCGAATCATACCAGAAAGCGGGCCGCTCCGGGCTTCGGGGGGGCGAGGGGGCGCCCCGCCCCCGCCCGCCTCGGCCACCGAATCCGTCGAACCGGCGTCAGCTGGCGACTTCTTCCACGACCGTCCCTTCGAGGAAGCCCTCGAGCTGCCTCGAACGGACCGGGTGCTGGAGCTTCTTCACCGCCTTCGCCTCGATCTGGCGGACGCGTTCCCGCGTCACGCGGAAGATGCGGCCGACCTCCTCGAGCGTGTAGGTGTAGCCGTCGCTCAGGCCGTACCGCAGTCGGATGATCTCACGCTCCCGGTAGGTCAAGGTCTTGAGGAGCGATTCGATCCGATCCTTCAGCAGGCCGTTCGTCGCCGAGAGGGTCGGACTCCTCGTGCCGATGTCCTCGACGAACTCGCTGAAGCTCGCGTCCTCGCTCTCGCCGACGGGGCGGTCGAGGCTCATCGGCTGCCGCCCCATGTCGAGCACGCGTCGGGCCTCCTCGAGCGGAATGTCGGCGGCCTGCGAGAGCTCCTCGTAGGTCGGATCACGCCCAAGCTCGTGAAGCAGCCGCTTGGCAGTGGTGCGGAGCTTCGAGAGCACGTCGATCATGTGCACGGGAATCCGGATCGTCCTCGCCTGATCGGCGATCGCGCGGGTGATCGCCTGCCGGATCCACCAGGTGGCGTAGGTCGAGAACTTGAAACCCCGGCGATACTCGTACTTGTCGACGGCACGCATGAGCCCGGTGTTCCCTTCCTGGATGAGGTCGAGGAAGGAGAGGCCGCGGTTGCGGTATTTCTTCGCGATCGAAACGACCAGCCGCAGATTCGATGCGGAGAGGTTTCGCTTCGCCGCCTCATACTCGGTCTGCAGCCGCTCGAGCGCCGTGACGCGATTGCGGAGGGACCGCGGGCTCTCGAGCGTGGTCATCATCAGGTCGCGGAGTTCCTTCCGCATGTCGGCGCGGTCGTCGAGAGAGCTCCGCCCCTCGGCGATGCGGGCGAGGTCCTCGCGGAGCCGGTCCATGCGGCCCGACATGCCGCGGAGAAGTTTCATCATCGGTTGCACCCGCCGCATGCGGAGGCTGAGTTCCTCCACGAGTTGCAGCGTCTTCGACCGCCGCCGCTTGAACCGGACCCTGGCGGCGCGGGCATCCTCCTTGCTCGTCCGACGACTGACGAGGAGACGGAAGTCCTTCCGATTCTCCTCCATGAGGTGGTCGAGCGTCCGAAGATTGTGGGGCATGCGGGCCTGGATCTGCTCCTTCGTGAGCCGCTCCGTGAGCGACACCTTGATCGTGCGGTCGAAGGGAAGCTTTCCCTCGTGCACGCGTCGGAGCGTCTCCACCGTCGAGTGCATCGCGTAAGCGGAGCCGAGGATCGCGCGACGGAACCGCTTGCGGGTGACCTCGATCCGCTTCGCGAGCGAAATCTCCTCCTCGCGGGTCAACAGCGGGATCTCCGCCATCTGCGCGAGGTACATCCTGATCGGATCGTTGCCGGCGTTCGACGGCGGGGTCGTGATCGCCTCTTCGCGGCGCGGTTTCGACGGGGGCGGCGTGGCAGACGATTCCGCGACCGCATCGGCGGTTGCATCGACCTGCGGCGGCTGGTCGACCAGGTCGATGCCCCGCTCCTCGAGGGCCACGAGCAGGGCGTCGATCTTTTCAGGATCGACCGCCTCGTCAGGCAGGTAGTTGTTCACCTGGTCGAACGTGAGATACCCCTGCGCGAGACCCGTTTCGACGAGCGTTGCCAGCGCGCCGTCCGTATAGCCGATCGATCGATGTTGATTCGCCGAACCATCTTGCTGCCGCATCGAGATGCCCTCCTAGCCTCTGGACCATCGTCACTCTACCACCGCGGGCGACTCCGCCCACGCGGGCACCGTCACCCATCCTTGGGATCGGTCATGCCCTGAGCCACCCGCCGCTGCGCGACGAGTCGTTCCAACAGGTCGGCCTCGGACTCGGCGTCGAGCCCGCTGCCCTTGAGTTGTCGTGCGTGCTGGCCGGCCATCCGCAGGGCCGACCGTCGGCGGACGGCCTCGCGGAGGTGCTCGAGCCGCTCCTGGGGATCGTGAATGCCACGCGAGGAACTCGTTTCGTCCACGTCCACCAGCAGGCTCTGCATCGCGGGGTCGGGCAACGCGTCGAGCAGATCGACGAGGCCGACCCGGCGGCCCTCGCCGTGGAGCCGGCGGGCGGCCTCGAAGACGGTCCGAACGGCCGGCGACTCGAGCTCGTCCACGGCGACCTCGCGGACGATCACCCCCACGCTCTCCGGCACGCCGACGAGCACCTCGAGCACCTCGCGATCCCATGGCGACAGGGGAGCCGATGGAGCCGTGGCCGGCGGCGGATCGCTCCCTCGTTCGGTGGAAGGCCCTCGTTCTGTTGAGGTACTGCGGGCCGATCTGCCATCCGAGCGACTCCGAAGATCGTCGAGCCGATCGCGAAGTGCGGCGACGTCGAGCCCGAACCGCCGCGACAGCCTGGCGAGCATCCGCTCCTCCCGCAGCCGCCGCTGTGACGTGGAGAGGGATCCCTCTCCACGCCTCGAGCCGGCCCGGGCGACCGCCGAGAGCACGCTTTCGATCCCGGCGAGAATCGCCTGCTCTCCGGCGTTGCGGTCAGACTGCAACCGCGAAAAGACCTCGTCCATCCGGTAGTCGAGCGGGTCGCAGGCGGAGTCGATCACCGCCTCGAACGCGGCGGCACCCTCGGCCTGCAGCAGGTCGCAGGGATCCACTCCCGTGGGCAGCCTCGCGATCGCGAGGTCGATCGGCTCCGCGAGGAGGATGTCGAGAATCTCGTCGGCCCGCTTCCGGCCCGCATCGTCGCCGTCGAGCACGAGCACGACCCGATCGGTGTACCGCCGCAGCAGCCTCGCATGCCGCTCGCCGAGCGCCGTGCCGAGCACGGCGACCACCTCGTCGATGCCCGCCTGGCGGGCGGCGAGGCAGTCGGTGTAGCCCTCGACGACGACCGCCCGGCCTTTCCTGGCAATCGCGTCGCGGGCGGTGTCGAGGCCGTAGAGCGTCGAACTCTTCGAAAAGAGCGGCGTCTCGGGGGAGTTGATGTACTTGGCCGTGTCGGCAGCCGCTCCCGGCAGTGCGCGGCCACCGAAGGCGATGCACCGGCCGGCCGAATCCCGGATCGGAAAGATCAGCCTGTTGCGAAACCGGTCGTAGTGGCCCGCGGAGCCCTGCCGCTCGACCGCGAGGCCCGCCGCGGCGAGCTTTTGCATGGAAAATCCGTTGTCCGACGCCTGCCGGACGAGCCAGTCCCACTCGTTCGGCGCGAAGCCGATCGTGAAGCGTCGCACGACCTCGGCCGCCAATCCCCGTGCTGCGACGTACTGACGGGCCGCCTCCGCGGCCGGGAGCGACTCGAGAGCCCTGGAAAATCGGCCTGCGGCCCAGTCGAGCAGCCGGAAAAGCTCCGCTTTCTCACTCGTCCCGGGCCCGGCACGGCCGGCCTTCGGCAGTTCGATACCGGCCCGCGATGCGAGCATCTCGAGCGCCTCGGGAAACTCGATTCGCTCCATCTTCATCATGAAGCTGAAGACGTCGCCTCCGAGATTGCAGACCCAGCAGCGAAAGGTCTGACGCTCCGGGTTGACCGTGAGGCTCGGCCGGGAGTCGTCATGCCAGGGACAGAGCCCGACCATGGCCTTGCCCTGCCGCCGCAAAGCCAGGTAGCTGCCGACGAGATCCACGATGTCCGTGGCCTCCCTCACGCGGTCCTTGGCATCATCTCGGCCGATGGTCATCGAGGCATTCAAAGCGAGGGTTTTTCAGGCGGAGTTTGACGAGCCGTCGGAATGTATTGCCCGCTGAAAAACGGGTCAATTCCAGATCTCTGCCGCGCAGATTGCCGAGATTGCCCGCATTTCGCCGGTCGTGCATGGCCCGGGCCAGCACACCGATAAAGCTCTCCGACCATGGCGAGCGGACCGCGAAGCTGATCCGGCAGCGGCACGAGCGACGCATAATACGAGCGAAGCATGGAGAGACCGCCGACGAATCAAGGCATCGACGGCTTCGACTCGTCAATTCGTCTTCAGCAGCCGATCGACGCTGTCGAGCAGCCGGTCCATGGCGAACGGCTTGCGGATGTAGTCGTCCACCCCGAGCATCTCGGCATAGGCCTTGTGGCGACTGCCTTCGTTGGCCGTGATCATGATGACGCGGACCGGCACGGGCCGCGAGCGACGGAGCTTCTCGAGCACCAGGAAACCGCTCCGTTTGGGCATCATCATGTCGAGCACGACGAGATCGGGCTCCTCCTGCTCGGCCATCACGAGCCCCTGATTGCCGTCGCGGGCCATCAGGATCTCGTAGCCGCGGGCCTCGAGCAGCGTCCGCATCGACTCGAGGATCTCGACGTCGTCATCGACGAGGAGCACTCGCTTCGCTGCCGACCGAGGCTTGGCAGCCGCGGCGGCGACCTGCGGAGTGGATTCCGCCGCCACCGGAACGTCCGCAGCAGCCTTCTTCGCCTTTCGCTGGACAGCCATGTTTCTTCTTCCTCCATGCGTTGTCCGCGAAAGTTTACCCGGTGCGGTATCCTCTGCCAATCGAATCAGCCAGGATTCTTCCGCTCGGCCGACCAAATCCACGCGGCCGCCCATGCCACCGCAATCGCGGCGCCAACCGCCACGTCGCTCGGGTAATGTGAGCCCGACGTGAGCCGCTGTGCGGCGGCGGCGGCGGCGATGGCGACGAACAGAGCCGCCCCCCTCGGGTATCGCCAACAGAGCGCCGAGGCGAGACCGGCGGCCACGGCCGCATGGCCGGAAGGAAAGCTTCGCATGGCGACTCCGCTCACGCCTTCGATATTCGAAAAGGTGTCCAACGCCGTCGCATGCAGGTCGAGATTGGCGGCGTACGGCCGCACCCTGGTGATGATGAGTTTGAGCAGGTCGGTCGTGAGGCCGCCCGTGAACGTCATGCCCACCATCCGGATCGCGTCCGGAGAGACCAGCGCCGGCACCCTGAACGTCGCGCGACCGGTTGATGCCAGCCGAAATGACCGCGATGTCGTCGGACGAACGAGCGACGGATCGAGGAGCATCGCGGCAAGCAGGATGATCGCGGCCGACGGCGAGTATCCAAACACCTCCGAAAGGTTCACGAGCCGGACGAGGTCCCCCGGCAGCCGTCTCGATTCCCGAGGAGGCGGCTCCGGGGCGACGTCGGCCCCCGGCGGTCTCAGGCGGTTGTCGCCGGCTGGTGATCGCGTGTCGGCAGGGCGGCGCGTGTCGGCAGGGCGGCGCGTGTCGGCAAGAAATCGTGCCACCGGCAGGTCGACGAGCGTCGCCGCGCAGCCGCAGGCCGCGAGGATCGCGGCCAACGCGAGCAGGCTCCGCGAACCGATGGCCGACGGCCGCAGGCTTGGCAGGGAGAACGACATCCCTTTCGTTGTCGCACATGTCAAACCATCACGTCCAGACAGCTCGGCCAAAGAGGCCGGAACGCTGGTCCTGAGAGAAACGTTGCCGGGCTCGTGGCCCGATCACTCCCACAGGAACCTGCTACGTAAAAATCGCAACTGTCACGTCCACAGGCACCTGTCGAGAACCCGGTAGTTGATCGCCTCGCTCACGTGGGCGGGGCGAATCATCTCCGATTCGTCGAGATCGGCGATCGTGCGGGCGACCCGCAAGACCTTGTCGTGGGCCCTCGCCGAAAGGCCCAGATCGCTGACGGCGGCCCGCAGGAGCTCCGTCGCCGCCGGCTCGAGCGGACAGTGTTCGCGAATCTGACGGCTCGTCATCCTCGCGTTCGAACGCGTTGTTTGACCGGCGGCTCCTGTCTGGCTGGTAGCGGCTGCCAACGCCTTGAAGCGAGCCTCCTGACGGCCGCGAGCCGCGAGCACGGCGTCGCGCATCTGGCTGCTCGAGGTGCCCGCGCGTGCCGCCGACAGTTCGCGGAAGGGCACCGCCGGAACCTCCATGTGAATATCGATCCGGTCGAGAAGCGGGCCCGAGACCTTTCCCATGTACTTTTCGACCTGCGGGGCCGTGCACTGGCAGTCGCGGCGCGGATCGCCGCGGTAGCCGCAGGGGCAGGGGTTGAACGCCGCGACGAGCATGAAATCGGCCGGAAACCTGGTGCTTGATTTCGCGCGGCAGATCGTCACGGCCCCGTCTTCGAGCGGCTGGCGGAGCACCTCGAGCGTGCGGCGATTGAACTCGGGCAGTTCGTCCAGAAAGAGCACGCCGTTGTGGGCCAGCGAGATCTCGCCGGGCATCGGGATCGAGCGGCCTCCGACGAGCCCGGCCTCGCTGATCGTGTGGTGCGGCGCCCGGAACGGGCGGATCGTCACGAGAGGCTGTCCTGGCGGCATGAGGCCGAGGGCGCTGTAGATCCTCGTGGTTTCGATCGATTCCGCCGCCGAGAGCGGCGGCAGAATCGTCGGAATCCGCTTTGCGAGCATCGTCTTGCCGCCGCCGGGCGGCCCGACCATCGCCACGTTGTGCCCGCCGGCGGCTGCGACGAGGATCGCCCGCTTCGCCGCTTCCTGACCGCGGACGTCGGCGAAGTCGATGTCGTTCGCGCAAAACCGATGAAACCATTCATCCACGCGGGCCGGCGCAGGGGCGATGTCGAGATCGCCAGAGAAGAATTTCACGGCCTCGGTGAGGGAGGCCACCGGGATTACTTCGATGTCCTCGACGACGGCGGCCTCGGTGGCGCTCGCCGACGGCACGACCACCCCCCGCAGGCCGCGGTTGCGTGCAGCCGCCATCGCCATCGACAGCGCCCCGCGGGCCGGTCGCGTGTGCCCCTCGAGCGAAAGTTCGCCAACGACGGCGTATTGATCGAACCGGTCCGAGCAAAACTGTCCGCTGCCGGCGAGGATTCCGAGCGTGATCGGAAGATCGAACGTCGCGGCCTGCTTCGGCAGCTCCGCCGGGGCGAGATTGATCACGACGCGGTCGTTCGGTCGGGAGAAGCCCGAGTTGACCATCGCGCGGGCGAGTCGCGGCGTGCTTTCCCGGATCGCGGCGTCCGGCAGGCCGATCAGGAACGTCGCGGGCAGGGCTCCGGCCGATACGTCGACCTCCACGTCGACGGGGATGGCTTCGATGCCGAAGAGGGAAAATGTCTGGAGGCGGGCGAGCATGGCTATCTCCTGCGTGAATGGTGATCGTGCGCACATGAGTGTACAGGATTTCAGTTATTCAGCAAGGCCCTGTGGGGGATGGCCGGCCGGCCCTGAAAAACCGGATTTCCCGCCCTCGCCCCCGGCGGTATGCTTCCTCGATGCGCAATCCATCCCGCGGTGTTCGATTCTGGGGGGCCGCGGCCTCCGCTCGGCGATTCCGGCTTTCTGCCGCGACGTTCCTGGCGGCCGCGATCCCGATCGTGGCTGGTGCGGCGGAACCGTCGGACTGGATCCCGCTTTTCGACGGCACGTCGCTCGGCGGATGGAAATCGACACCGTTTGGCGGGGAAGGGGAGGTGCGCGTCGAGTCGGGGGCGATCCGGCTCGACATGGGCTCCGACATGACCGGCATCACGTGGTCGAAAGAGTTTCCGAAGCAGCACTACGAGATCGAACTCGAGGCCCGCCGCGTTGATGGAAGTGACTTCTTTTGCGGGATCACGTTTCCCGTTGGGGACGATCCCTGCAGCCTGATCCTCGGTGGCTGGGGCGGTGGCGTCGTGGGCCTCTCGAGCATCGACGGCAAGGATGCCTCCCGCAACGCCACGACGCAGATACGAGATTTCGAGAAGGGGCGATGGTATGCCGTGCGAATCCGGGTGACACCCGCGAGGATCACCTGCGACCTCGACGGCAAGACGATCATCGACCAGCCCCTCGAGGGTCACGTCGTCTCCATTCGCGAGGAGGTGGAGGCGTCGCGGCCTCTGGGAATCGCCACATACGCGACCGTGGGCGAGGTTCGGGGCATCCGCTATCGTCGGCTGGAGGCGGCCCCGCGTGTCCCTTGAACGGCGATGGCCATGAACGAACCCGAACCCGTCGCGGAATCGAACGACCCCTCGGCCGAGAAGCTTCGGCATCGCATCGCGAGGGAGGCGGCCCGGCTCGTCGGCGAGGGGCAGGACGCCCGCCGGGCCCGGCTGCGGGCGGCCCGCAGTGTGGCGGGGAAGTACGTGCCGGAGGGCGACCTTCCCGGCCATCGTTCGATCCTGCGAGAAATCGTCCAACGCGACATTTCCGGATCGGGCGGGGCGTCGTCGTCACATCATCTCGGCGACCGGTTCGATCGCCTGGCGGAACTTGTTCGCGTGCTCTCGACCGTGCGCCAGGATCCTTCGAGACATCCTGAAGGGGACTTGCTCGAGCACTCGCTGCAGGTCTTCGACCTCGTCGAGCGGGAGCGACCGTACGACGAGGAACTCCTCACGGCCGCGCTCGTTCACGACGTCGGCAAGGCGGTGGACCGACGCGACCCGGTGGCCGCCGGCGTCGAGCTGCTCGGCGACATGGTCACGGAACGCACTCGCTGGTTCGTCGAGCAGCTGCCGGCGGCGAGGCAGCTCCACGAGGGCTCGCTCGGCATTCGGGCGAGGCGACGGCTCGAGGCAAGCGAAGACTTCGAGGATCTGCTGGTCCTCGAGGAGGCGGACCGCAAGGGGCACGTTCGCGGATACGACACGCCCGCCGTCGAGGCCTGCATCGCGACGTTGCGGCGGCTGGCCGAGGAGTGAAGCGGCTTGGCGGTCATAAACCGCCTCGACCGCTTGGCGGTCATATACCGGCTCGACCGCTCGGCGGTCATATACCAGCCGGCCCGGTCGTCTCCTGTTCCCGCCGGGCTTTCTTTTCCGGAAACTCGACGACGACGAGGGCCTTCCTCGCCGGGTCGTATGCGTATTCCTGGTAGTACGGGAGCATCGGCAGCTGGATGCCGGAACTGCTTCCCGGCTCGATGATCTTGGCCATGAACTCCGCGTAGGACTTTGGCGGCGAGCCATGCTCGGCCTCGTGCAGCTTCATCTTTTGTTCGACGGCGAGCACCGCAAGCTTGCCGACGCTCGTGCGGTAGGCGTCGGCCACGACCTCGAGCCCGCCGCTTTCGATCGACATTTCCGCGGGCACGCCGCCGCTGGCAACCGCCTTGGACAACTCGAGGACTTTTTGGGTCGTTTTTCCGATCGTCTTTCGGGTCGTCACTTTCTCCTTCTCTGGGGCGGCCGCCGTCTCCAGGGCAGCTGGTGTTGCCTGCGGCTGGCATCCGCACGCGAACGCGGCGGCGATGAAAGCCGCGGTAAGTCCAATCGCTGTCGGGCTCATGAGTGTTTCCGTCGCTCCAGGCTGTTGTCGGTGTTTGCGGGCCAAGGGTTCTCGAGGTTCGTTTCCGCTACGAGCTCAACCGCGACGCGGTTTGGTGCCCAGTCGCGCGGCAGCGATCGCAGCGAATGCCCACGTTTGGGGCTTCGTGACGGCATGCAAAACGCCCGTCTTTGAGGCATTGTTCGGCGACTGCCGCGAAAAACGCAAGGACCTAGACAAACCCAAGTGTGGCACGATTTTTGCTCCAATTGGTCCTGGTAGTTAACGGTTGATCTTTTGGCCAGGAGCTTGGTTCGTTCGTCGATTTTTGCCTCCCTTCCCGCCCCGCCTACCATCCGGCCAAGGTCGCCCCTCCCCTCAATGTTCATTCCCCAAACCGTTGTCCCAAAAGGTTGGCCCGCGGGTGTCAGGGGGCTGCCCCGAGGGCGTCCGGCCGGGGCAGCAGATGAAAGGCGCAGGACCACTGAACGGCCGTGATTTCGAGCTGTTATGGGTCTCCCAAACGATCGGTTTTGGTCAAGGTTGACGGAGTCGAATCATGCACCTTGTGATCAAGTTTCTGGGTTCGTGCGTCCCGAATCTCGCGGTCCTCGGGACGCTGGCGCTCGCCGCGGTTTACGGCCACGAAACCGACTGGACGTTTCTTCCCAGCCAATGGGGCAAGCACCATGCTCACGCCCATCATGACCATGAATCCGGTGGCCACGAGCCTGCTGGGCATGAATCCGACTCGAGCCGCGGAAAAGCGGCCGCTCGGAGCGAGTCATCGGCCGAGCTGACGTCCGGATCCCAGGCCGCGAGCGGCGGAAGGGCCGCGGCGGCCTCCGGACCTGAAACGCGACCCGCGGTGAGCCAAACGGCGGCTTCGGAGGTCGTCTCGGTAGACCAGCAGACGGCCGGGGATTCCTTCATCGAAGTCCATCCCGTGGTCGAGCGGCAGATGGAAGAGCATGTCGTCGCCCCCGGCGCCATCACGTATGTCCGCAACGGCGTCGCGTCGCTGGCCGCCCGCGTGCCCGGCACCGTGTGGCGGGTCGAGAAGCGGCTGGGCGACACGGTCCGGCAGGGTGAACTGTTGGTCATCCTCGACGCGTCCGCCGTTGGTGACGCCAAGGCGGGTTTTCTGGAGTCGCTCGTCGACGCTGAGCTCAAGAAATTGACCGTGGACCGTCTCGAGTCGGTCGGTCAGGCCGTCGCGGGCCGCCAGCTCGCCGAAGCACGGTCGGCCCTGCGGCAGGCGCTCGTCAATCGGTTCAATGCCCAACAGGCGCTCATCAACCTCGGATTTTCGATCCGGCACGAGGACTTCGACGGATTGTCGGATGCCGAGCGAGGTCACAAGATCCATTTCCTGGGACTGCCTTCCGAGATCTCGTCGCACCTTGATCGGGCCTCCACTTCGGCGAATCTCATCCCGGTCGTGGCACCGTTCGACGGTGTGGTGATCAAGTGCGAGGTCGTCCGCGGCGAGGTCGTGTCTCCGGAGCGGTCGGAGATTGCGATCGCCGACGTCTCTCGGATGTTGCTCCGGCTCAACATCAACAAGGAAGACGCCCTCCGCGTCGCGGTCGGGCAGCCTGTCGAGTACATCGCCGACGGGATCCCCGGCTCCCTCAACTGCAAGGTGAACTGGATCAGCACCGAACTCGACGACAAGACCCGCACGCTGCAGGCTCTGGCCGAGGTCGACAATCCGCTGGTCGATGCGGATGGCGACGGGATCAGCCACCGACTCCTGAAGGCCAACACGTATGGCGTCGGGCGGATTCGGGTCCGCAACCGGCCTTCCGCCGTGGCCGTGCCGGCCATGGCCGTTCAGTGGGACGGAGAGAAGCACTTTGTCTTCGTCGAGGAGCGGCCGGAAGCCGACGACGATGAATCGATCTTCTGCCAAAGGATGGTGCTGCCCGGGACGGTGGACGATGGGTTCGTGGAAATCATCAAGGGTCTTTCGACCGCGGACCGTGTCGTCGTCGATGGGAGCCACATGCTCAAATCGGAAATGGCGACCCGCAAGATGACGTCAACGTCGCCGTAGATTCCTGTCCGAAGCAGTTTGTGCGTTCCGTAGATTAGACGTGGGCGGGTCCGGAACTTCATCGGCTTCGCAGCATTTCACTCCATGCTGAACGGAATCATCAGCGGCTCGATGAACCACCGCCTGGCGGTTCTTGCGGGGGTCTTGGTGTTGGTGGCCGCCGGCGTCTCGGCGTTGGCATCGCTGAACGTCGATGCCTTCCCCGACACGACGCCGATCCAGGTGCAGATCAACACCGTGGCGCCGTCGATGGTGCCGGAGGAGGTGGAAAAGCTCATCACCTTCCCGGTGGAGCTTTCGCTCGGCGGCCTGCCGGGCCTGCAACAGATCCGGTCCATCTCGCAGTTCGGCCTGTCGCAGGTGGTCGTCACGTTCGAGGACGGCACGAACGTGTACTTCGCCCGGCAGCAGATCGCCGAGCGGCTTTCGGGAATCGAGATGCCGCCCGGCATTCCGCGGCCGGAGATGGGGCCAGTGTCGACCGGCTTGGGAGAGGTCTTCCACTTCACGGTCAAGCCGAAAGACGACTCGGAGCAGGCTCTCACCGAGGCCCGCACGACGCTCGACTGGCGGGTGAAGCCGGAGCTGCGGCAGGTTCCCGGCACGGCCGAGATCAACAGCTGGGGCGGGCTCAAGAAGCAGTACCAGGTGCTGCTCAACCCCGTCCGGCTCTCGAAGCACGACCTCAACTTCGAGGAGGTCGTGGCCGCCCTGCAGGCCAACAACCTCAACGTCGGCGGCGGAAACATCAACCGCCGCGGCGACATGCTGCTGGTTCACGGTGTGGGCCGGACGACGAACGTCGAGCAGATCAAGAAAATGATGATCACGGCCGAGGACGGCGTGCCGATCCGCCTGGAGGACATCGGCGACGTCGTCATCGGCCACGAGATCCGCCGCGGGGCGGTGACGGCCAACGGGCAGGGGGAAGTCGCCCTCGGCCTCGGCTTCATGCGGATGGGCGAGAACAGCTACAACGTCACGCGGAACCTGGCCGACCGATTCGACCGCTACGTGCACGACCGGTACGACGAGGCCGGCAACCTGATCTCCTCGGGGCAGCTGCCGGAGGGGATGACGGCCGACACCGTCTACGATCGTACCAAGCTCGTGGACAAGGTCATCGCCACGGTCCGCAAGAACCTCGCCGAGGGCGCCCTCCTCGTCGTCGCGATCCTGTTCATCTTCCTGGGAAACCTTCGGGCCGGGCTGATCGTGGCCAGCGCGATTCCGCTGTCGATGCTGTTCGCCTTCCTGGGAATGTCGCGGGCGGGCATCGCCGGGAGCCTGCTCAGCCTGGGGGCGCTCGACTTCGGCCTCGTGGTCGACGGCGCGGTCGTGACGATCGAGAACGTCGTGCGGCGGCTGTCCCACGACACGTCGGGACGTGAGCGTTTCGACGTCATCCGCGACGCCTGCTGCGAGGTCGCCAAGCCCGGCCTGTTCGGCGTGTTGATCATCATGATCGTCTACCTGCCGATCGTGGCGCTCGAGGGGGTCGAAGGAAAGCTCTTCCGGCCGATGGCCCTCACCGTCGTGTTCGCGCTGGCCGGGTCGCTCCTGCTCACCCTGACCGTGATCCCGGTGCTGGCGAGCCTCGTGCTGCCGAAGCAGATGACCGAGACCGAGCCCCTGCTCGTGCGGGGGCTCGCCTTCGTGTATCGGCCGCTGCTCGCGACCGTGATGGCCCGGCCGACGATCGTCCTGGGGGCCACGGCGATCATGCTGGCGGTGGCCCTGTCGATCGCGCTGAAGCTCGGGGGCGAGTTCGTGCCCCGGCTCAACGAGGGTTCGATCGTGATCGGCATCCTGCGGCCGCCGGGAACGAGCCTGGAGCAGTCGATCAGGATCAACACCGAGATGGAGAAGATGATCCTGCGGGAGTTTCCCGGCGAGGTCGAGCGGTGCTGGTCGCGGCAGGGGGCCCCGGAGGTCGCCACCGACCCCGGTACGATCGAGAGCACCGATATTTTCGTGATGCTCAAGCCACGGGAAACCTGGAAGAAGATCGTCGACGTCGAGCGGGTCGTGGACGGCGTGACGACGACCGTGAAGAAGCGGGTCGAGTCCCAGGACGAGCTCGTGCAGGCCATGAGCCGGGAGGTCGAGAAGTTTCCCGGCCAGATCGTCTTCTTCACGCAGCCGATCGAGATGCGGATCAACGAGATGATCTCGGGGGTTCGGGCCGACGTGGCGGTGAAGCTCTTCGGCAAGGACCTCGACACGCTCATCGCCAAAGCCCGTGAGATCGAGGATGTGCTCCGATCGATCCCCGGCGCCGCCGACCTGACGACCGAGCAGATCAAGGGGCAGCCCGTCCTGCGGGTGAAGATCGACGAGGACAAGATCGCCCGCTACGGCATTTCGCGGAAGAGCGTGCTCGACGTGGTCGAGTCGATCGGCGGCAAGGTCGTCAGCGAGATCATCGAGGACGAACTGCGGTTTCCCCTGGCGATCCGCCTGCCACAGGAACTGCGGACCTCGCCCGAGACGATCGCATCGCTGACGCTCACCACGAGCACGGGAGAGCGGATCCCGCTGTCGCGGGTGGCCACGGTCGAGGAGACGAGCGGCGCCCGGGTGATCTCACGGGAGTGGAGCGAGCGTCGGATCACCATCCAGTGCAACATCCGCGGCCGCGACATGGCGGGCTTCGTCCAGGATGCCCAGCGGCAGATCGCCAAGCGGGTGGAGTTGGGCAAGGGCTACCGGATCGTGTGGGGCGGGCAGTTCGAGAACCTCGAGCGGGCCACGAAGCGGCTGCAGATCGTCGTGCCGATCGCCATGATCCTGATCATCGTCATGCTCTACATGACGTTCGGGAACCTTTTCGACTCGATGCTCGTGTTCACGAGCGTGCCGTTCGCCTGTATCGGGGGCGTGATCACGCTGTTCGTGCGCGAGATGCCCTTCTCGATCTCGGCTGCGGTCGGCTTCATCGCCCTGTCGGGGATCGCGGTGCTCAACAGCCTCGTGCTCGTGGAGTTCATCCGGCATCTCGCGGCCGAGGGCAAGCCGCTGCACGAGGCGATCTTCGAGGCCGCCGTGACGCGGCTCCGGCCGGTGCTCATGACGGCCACGGTCGCCAGCCTGGGATTCGTCCCGATGGCGATCTCGTCGGGGATGGGGGCGGAGGTGCAGCGGCCGCTGGCGTCGGTCGTGATCGGGGGGGTCATCAGCAGCACGTTCATGACGCTGCTCGTGCTGCCCACGTTGTACGAGGTGGCCTCCCATGGCCGCCTCTGGCTGTGGAAGCGGCTGGGTCGCGACACCCTCGGCCAGCACGTGGCTCCGCACGCCGCCCACGCCGGCGGCTAGCCGTTTTTCACGGCGGGCTAGCCCTTTGCGGCGGAGAGCACCTGGCCGAGCGTCTCCTGGAGGACGGAGCCGCTTCGCCGGATCCCCTGGAGCTCCTTGGGCCACAGATCGATCTCGAGCGTGGCTTCCGCTCCGGCCCGGCCGACGACCGTGGGGACGGAGATCGCCACGTCGCGGAGCCCGTAGCAGCCCGACTGCACGGTCGAGACCGGCAGAACCCGCTTCGAATCGAGCGCCATCGCGTGGATCACCTCGGCGATCGAGACGCCGACGGCGAATCCGGCGCCCGTCTTCTTTTTGATCATCTCGGCGCCGCTCGTCTTCGCCCGCTGGAAGACCGCTTCGCCGAGCTTCGGGCTGAAGCCGGGGTATTTCTCGAGCGGCAGGCCGGCGATGCTCGCGCTGCTCCAGACCGGCACCATGCTGTCGCCGTGCTCGCCGAGGATCATCGCCTGAACCTGCGTCGCGGGGGCCTCGAGATTCATCGCAAGCAGGCTGCGGAAGCGGAGCGTGTCGAGGAGCGTGCCGAGGCCGATCACGCGGCCCTTGGGCAGGCCGAGATCCTTCTCCGCGAGATACGTGAGGATGTCGACGGGGTTGCTGACGACGAGCACCGTGGCGTCGGGCCGCAGGCCGTGGCTCTTGATGGAGGCCAGGATCGACCGGAACAGCTCCACGTTGCGGTTGATGAGGGCGAGCCGGCTCTCGTCGGGCTTGCGACGCAGGCCCGCCGTGATGCAGATGCAGTCGGCGTCGGCGAGCGAATCGTAGCCACCCGAACGGATCGACTGGTCGGCGATCGCCGCCGTGCCGTGGAGCATGTCGAGAGCCTGTCCGTCGGCCAGCTCGGCGTTGGCGTCGACGATCACGATCTCGTGCACGATCCCGCCGAGCTGGAGCGCGAAGCCCGCCGAGGAGCCGACGATTCCGCCGCCGCCGATGATTCCGACTTTCATGGGTGTCCTTTTTTCCTTCAGGCGGCCGAGATGCCGAGCTGCCGGCAGACCTGCTCCGTGACCACCTTCACGAGGGTTTCGTGGTCGAGCCCCGCCGGAACCGTCGGCCGCGTTGCGGTGTCGGGCTCGGCGCCCATCGGGGGAGGCGCGTCGAACGCCTTGCGGGTCACGCCGGCGGTGCCCCAGCTCGCGCGGAAGACGTCGTTGGCGCAGATGTCGCAGTTTTCCATCGACTTGTCGAGCCGCGGGTCGGTGTAGCCCCACTTCGCCTTGAGGTCGAGCAGTTCCTTCGTCTCCTGCTTCGTGAGGTAGGTGACGCGGCCGAGATCCTTCGCGAGCATGAGGATCCGGCAGTAGGCGTCGAGGATCTCGGTCCACCAGTAGGCCTTCTCGACCGTCTCGCCGAAGCTGACCGTGCCGTGGTTGGCGAGGATGACGACGTTCGACTGCTTTACGAACGGCTTGACCGTGTCGGCGAACTTCTGGCCGCCGGGCGTCTCGTAGCGGGTGATCGGCACGTCGCCGAGAAACACCTCGACCTCCGGCAGGACGCACTGAGGGATCGGCTCCCGGGCCACGGCGAAGGCGGTGGCGTGGGGCGGATGGCAGTGGACCACCGAGTTGACGTCGGGCCGTTCCTTCATGATCGTCAGGTGGAGCAGGATCTCGCTCGAACGCTTGCGGTTGCCGCCGATCTGCTTCCCCTCCATGTCGACGATGCAGAGGTCGGAGGGCTTCATGAAGCCCTTCGAGATCATCGTCGGGGTGCAGAGCACCTCGTTGGGGCCGAGCCGGAAGGAGATGTTGCCATCGTTGCCGGCCGCGAATCCCTTGTTGTAGATGCGTCGGCCGATGTCGCAGATCTCCTCCTTCAGCTGCGAGAGCGACTTGTCGGTGGTCTTGATCTGGCCGGTGGCTGCCATGGCTTGCTCCTTGATGTTCGGTCTGGCTGTCCTAACGATTCTTGCCCACTCTTCGGGTTGCGGTCGGCTTGTGGATTGCGGCGCGGCGGCGGGCCATGCGGGGTGTGCGGGTCATGCGGGTCGCGCGGGGGCGTCGAGCCGGTCGATGATCGCTGCGACGAAGGCGTCGATCGGCTTGTCGGCCGGACGAAAGGGCTGTGCTGCCTCGCCCCCCTCGCTGAAGGCCACGATCTGGCCGTCACCGGCGGCCAACTCGTCCCAGGCCACGATCGGTTCGGCCGGCCCGTCCCCCGCGCGGAGATCGTCCGGGCCGAGCGGCACCACGAGGCGAAACACTCCGCCGCGAACGGTGGGATGGGGTTCCACGAGCGTCACCGTGCCGATGGTTTTGCCGAGTCGCATGGGAATCTCAGTGGGTCTTGCAGCCGCAGCCGGCGGGGGCGGATGAGAGCTCGGAAGGAATCGTGCCGCCAGGCCGCGTCGCGAACTCGACGCAGAGCCGCTCGAGTCCGCCGGCGAACGCCGACGGATCGACGATGAGCAGGTTGGCCTGGCAGTCGGCGGCGGCGGCCGAAAGCGAGGCCGCGTCGCGGCCTGTGACCGCCCGCAGGCTCGCCGAGCGGTTGGCGAGGATGACGGCCACCGCCGGCCGGCCGGTGAGCAGGATGCCGTGGGCGGCGTCGCGGGAGACGTGCAGGGCGAGGGACGCGATCAGGTCGGGGAGGCCCGACGCGGGCAGGTGCTGCGCGGCGGGAACGGCCCGGGCGATCGCGGCGGCCTTGGCCGAGGGATCGGCTTTGCACTGCGCAAAACCGATGAAGAAGGGGCGTGGGGTCGCGACGGCACCGGCCGAGCCCGGCGCGGCTCCGCGGTCGATCGTGATGCCCGTTTCCTTCGCATGGTCGCGGGCCGACGGGGTGATGACCGCCTTCGGGTCGACGGTGACTCGCCGCGTGCCCGCCGGCAGCCGCTCGAGCACGTGCAGCGTGACCACCCGGTCGGCGATCGCCAGCGTCGGGGCCTGGGCCGTGGGCCTTGCCGCCGGCAGCGGCTTGGCCTCCGCCTCGATGCGGCGGATGACCTCGGCGACGAGCCTCGCGACGGTGTCGCGATCGAGCGGCGAAGAGGGGGTGGCGGATTTCATGGCATTGGTTCGGGGGGCGTTCGGTCGGGGTGTTGGTCGGATCGTCGCGGTCGGTAATGGTCCGTCGGCACCGTCAATCATCGAGGAGGGCGATCGTGCTCCAGCGGGCGGGTGTCGTGTCGCTTTTCAAAAGCTCGCGGAGCAGCCGTCCGTCGCTCGTGATCACGGCGACGTCCCCGGATCCCGCGCCGACGGTGTCGATCGCGAGCTGCGGGTCGCCGTCGGGGCTCCTCCGGTCGGCCATGAGCGGCTGCACGACGAGCAGGCGGCAGCCCGAGAGCGACGGGTGTTTCACCGTCGCCGTCGCCGAGCCGATGATCTTCGCGAGTTGCATGGGCGTGGCTCTCAGGAGCGGTCGGGGCTGCCGAGGATGCAGAGGTCGTCGACGAGCGTGCAGCGTCGCTGCCGGGTGAAGGTGAGCGGGGTCGTCACCCCCTCGCCCGTCGGCGTCGCGATCGAGAAGGAAAGATACCCCTCGCCGCCGAGGCCGAGGCCGGCCACGCTCGGGCCGTTCTTCACGAAGAGCGTCGTGTCGAGGAGCCGACCCATTCGCGTCATCGTGCGGACGTCGTTGGAGTGGATGATCGCGGTGTGGCGAAAGCCATGCTCGCTCTCGTGGGCCCGGTGGATCGCCTCGTCCACGTCCTTGCAGCGGACGAACGGCACGAACGGCATCATCTGTTCGGTGGGCACGAACGGGTTGTCGACGTCGGTCTCGCCGAAGACGAGATCGAGCCCCTCCCTCGCCGCCGCGCCCGCGGCCTTCGCCAAAACCGCCGCGTCCTGGCCGACGAGATCCTTGCAGGGGGCGGGATGCCGGTGGACCCCCTCGCCGACCATCACGATCGCCCGCTTCGTGAGGGCGTCGACCTGCTTCGCGTCGAGCCGCATCGCTCCCGCCCGCTCCATCGCGTTCATGAGCCGGTCGAAGACGCTCCCGACCACGAAGACCTGCTTTTCGCCGATGCAGAGGAGGTTGTTGTCGTAACTCGCCCCCTGGATGATCGACCTGGCGGCGTTGTCGAGGTCGGCCGTGTCGTCCACCACGACGGGCGGGTTGCCTGGGCCGGCCACGATCGCCCGCTTGCTCGACTGCATCGCCGCCTTCGCGACGGCGGGGCCGCCCGTCACGCAGATGAGCTTCACGCCGCGGTGGCTGAAGAGCTCACCCGCGGTCTCGAGCGTCGGCTCGGCCACGAGGCAGACCAGGTTGTCGATGCCGATGTCCCGCTGGATCGCCGCATTGAACCGGCGGACCCCCTCGGCCGCGATCCGCCTGCCGCTCGGGTGCGGGTTGACCACGACCGTGTTGCCCGCGGCGATCATGTTGATCGCGTTGCAGGCGATCGTGGGGAGCGAATGGGTGACGGGCGTGATCGCGCCGATGACGCCGAACGGGGCGTGCTCGATGACGGCCAGGCCGCGGTCGCCGCTGAAGACCTCGCTCCTCATGAACTCCACGCCCGGCACCTTCGTGCCGAGCACCTTCAGCTTCTCGATCTTGTGGTCGAGCCGGCCGACCTTCGTCTCCGCAAACTCCATCCGGCCGAGTTCCTCCGCGTCGTCGATCGAAATGCGGCGGATGTGGTCGATCGCCTTCCTGCGGCCCTCGACGCCGAGCCGCTCGAGCTGCTCGAAGGCCTCGGTCGCGGCGCGGACGGCCTCGTCCACGCCTTGAAATATCCCATGGGCGCCGGCGCTGGAGCGGCCGTGAGCCGGGCCGGATGCAGCGGACGGCTTCGCCGCCGCTGATCCGGCGAGGCTCAGCTCCTGGATCACCTGGCGGACGATTTGGGCGATGTCGGGGGGCGTGGGTGCGATGGACATGGTGGTGATGGGAAGGGGATTGGTTGTGGCGTTGGTCAGGTGCGGTGGAAGACTTCTTGGCCGTCGACGCGGACGGTGTCGACGAGGCCGATGACGACGGCGTCGATCGGGAGCGATTTGGTTTCGGGCGTGAGCCGGGCGCTCGAGCCCTGCGTAACGAGGACGAACTGCCCCTCGCCCGCGCCGAGCGTGTCCACGGCGATGAAGGTGCGGCCGGTCGAGACGAGCTTCGACCGCGTCTTCTCGTCGAGCCGGTAGGGCTCCACGACGAGCAGCTTGTGGCCGGTCATGGCCTCGGTCTTCTGCGTGGCGACGACCGATCCGGTCACGAGTGCGACGAACATCGATTTCCCTTTCCTCTCATGCGTGGTTCGAAGCGAGCAGGTCGCGTGTCTGCCTCGCGACGACGAGCTCCTCGTTCGTTGGAATCACCCAGATGGCGGCCCGTGAGTCCTTCGCGTGGATCGGACGCTCCGCGGAGCCCTTGGAAGCATTTGCGTCCGCATCGATCACGATCCCGAGGTCGGCGAGGCCCTCGAGCACGGCCGCCCGGGTGAGCGGCGAGTTCTCGCCGATGCCGCCCGCGAAGCCGATCGCATCCACGCCGCCGAGCTCCACGATCCCCGCGCCGAGCCAGTGCCGGATCGACGCCACGAACACGTCGATCGCCGTCCTCGCCCGCTCGCTCCCGGCGGCCGCGGCCTCCTCGAGGTCGCGCATGTCGCCGGAGGTGCCCGACATGCCGGCGAGGCCGGCCTTCCCGGAGAGCTCCACGAGCAGTTCCTCGAAGCCGCGGCCCGTGGCCTTCGCCACGTGAAGCACCGCGAAGGGATCGAGATCGCCGGCCCGGTTGTTCTGGGGCAGGCCCGACTGCGGGCTCATCCCCATCGACGTGCCGACGCTCCTGCCGTCACGGACCCAGCAGACGCTGCTGGAGCCGCCGAGGTGGCAGGAGATCGCCCGCAGCGGCCGCGACGGCTTCGGCGGGACGACCGCCGAGAGCCTCTCCGCCACGAAACGATGGCTCGCACCGTGGAATCCCCACCGCTTCACGCGGTGCGTCTCCACCCACTCCGTCGGCACCGCGTAGAGCGCGTTGCGGTCGGGAATGGTCGCGTGAAACCCCGTCTCGAAGGCCGCCACGAGCGGCACGCTCGGCAGTTTCTCGCCCAAGAGCCGCATCGCCCGCACATAGGGCGGGTTGTGGGCCGGGGCCACGCTCGCCATCTCCTCCATCGCCGCGAGCACGTCGGGCGTGACGCGTGCGACGCCGCTCACCCTCCCGCCGTGCACCGCCTTGAAGCCGACCGCCGCCACCTCCTCGATGCTCGCAAGCGGCCCGCCCTCGCCCGTGAGCTGATCGACCGCCGCCCGCAGGGCGACGGCATGATCGGGCACGGGGCTCACCGTCTCGAGCTTTCGCCCCCCGAGCGTCGCATCGCCGAGGGTCGCATAGACCCGGCTCTCGGCGGCACCGATCCGCTCGACTCCCCCCTTGGCAAGCTCCACGCCCCCTTCGGCGCCTGCCGCTTCCGGCAGGTCGAAGAGGCGGTACTTGAAGCTCGTGGATCCGAGATTGGCGACGAGGATCTTCATCGTGTGCGCTTCAGTCGTCGGCGATCAGGAGAAAAACGCGGTGACGAGGCTCTCGGCGGGCCGCGGGATCACGTGGCTCGCGACGAGCTCGCCGACATGCTGGGCCGCGGCCGCACCGGCCTCGACGGCCGCCCGAACGCTGCCGACGTCGCCCTGCACCACCGTCGCCACGAAGGCGTTGCCGATGCTGATCCGCTTGAGAACCTTCACGTTTGCCGCCTTGGCCATCGCGTCCGTCGCCTCGACGAGGCCGACGAGTCCCTTGGTTTCGAGGAGTCCGATTGCCGTGTTCATGCTCTGTCCTTCTGGTTTGGGGGTTCCGGTCTTGAAATGGGGAAAAAGTTCCAGTTGCATCTGCTTGCGTTCGATCGATCAGGCCTGCGACGGCAGCACGACCCCGATGTCCTCGTGAGGACGCGCGATCACCTGCACGCTCACCACGTCGCCGATCCGGCCGCCGGCCGCCGCACCCGCGTCGGTCGCCGCCTTCACCGCGGCCACGTCGCCCGAGACGAACGCCGTCACGAGCCCGCTGCCGATCTTGTCCCAGCCCAGGAAGGTGACGTTCGCCGCCTTCATCATCGCGTCCACCGCCTCGACGAGGGTGACGAATCCTTTCACCTCGATCATTCCGAGGGCTTCGACGTTCTTCGCCATCTGTTGCCTTGCTCCTGTGTCACTCTGCTTACCAGCCTTCGCGGGGCCGTCCCCGCCGACCGCACCGGCACGCGCCGGCTGCACGATCGTGTTTCGTCTTCGCGTTCGCTTGGCTGCCTTCTTCTTGGCCATGCTGCGGCTCGGGTCCGTCCTTGTCAGTTCTGTCTGACGAGCTCGACGCTCGTCGCGTGGTCGAGATCGGCCGCGTTGCCCTCGTCGGTGTCGATGTGCACCTCGAGCTTGCTCGTGGCGTCGGCCCGCACGAGCAGGTCGCGAAAGACCGTGGAGCAGCTGCCGTCGATCATGAGGCTCATGCGGTCGCCGTTCTTCACGCCAAACCGCTCGGCGTCGGCGAAATTCATGTGCACGTGCCGTTCGGCGCGGATGACGCCCTCGGAAAGCTCAATCGCGCCGGCCGGGCCCACGAGCACGCAGCCCGGGGTGCCCGCGATCTGGCCGCTGGGGCGAACCGGCAGGTCGATGCCGAGCGAGATTCCGTCGGTGAAGGCGAGCTCCACCTGCGAGGCCTTGCGGGTGGGCCCGAGCACGCGGACGGTCGGCAGCATCTTCCGCTTGGGGCCGACGAGCATGACCGTCTCCTCGGCCGCATAGAAACCGTCCTGATAGAGGTTCTTCATCGGCGTCAGCGTGCGGCCCTTGCCGAAGAGCTTCTCGACATGCTCGTCGGTGAGGTGGCAATGGCGGGCCGAGATGCTGACGACGAGCTTCGGCGTGGTCCGTTCGGCCGCGGCGGCCTGCGACGGGGGCGTGTGCGATTTCAGGATGATCTCGCGGACGATCCGCTCGACGCTCGTGCGATCCAGTCCGGCCGGAAGCGTGGCGATCATGCTATCGGGCTCCAGCGGCATGGGGTACGGAGGCCGTCTCGACCGACGAGACCTCGGCGATGACGAGATCGCAGCCGGCGTCCCTGACGAACTGCCGCCAGCGGGGAGCGAGCCCGTCGTCGGAGACGACCAGGTCGATGCCGTCGAGGCTGCTGACGAGCGTGAGGCTCTTTCGGCCGAACTTCGAGCTGTCGGCGACGACGATCACACGGCCGGCGGCCTTCAGCATCGCCTGCTCGGTTTCGGCCAGCAGCAGGTGGGCGTTGAAGAGCCCGTCCTCGGCGATACCGGCTGCGGAGAGGATCGTGGTCGTCACATGGAGCCGGCCGAGCAGCTCGTTGGCGTAGGGGCCGAGGCAGACGCCCGTCCGCGGCGAGACGTATCCGCCGAGGAGCACGAGATCGCTCCGCGCTTCCGAGGCAAAGAGGTTGGCGACGGGCAGGCTGTTGGTGACGACCTGGAGCGAACGGCCGACGAGCAGTCGGGCGACCTCGTAGGTCGTCGTGCCGCCGTCGAGCAGGACGGTTTCCCCGTCTCGAATCGCCTCGGCCGCCTTGGCGGCGATGGCCCGCTTGGCGGCCCAGTTGGCCGGCTGACGTTGGTCGAATTCGGCGAGTCTGGGCATCCCGCCGGCGTAGAGCACGCCGCCGTGGGTCCGTTTTGCCGATCCATGCTCCTCGAGCGCGTCGAGGTCGCGGCGGACCGTCGACTCCGACACGCCCAGCTCCCGAACCAGGTCGTCGAGAGCCGCGAATCCGCGGATCCGAATGAGGTCGAGCAGACGGCGGCGGCGTTCGTGATTATGCACGTGTGACGACTTCCTGCCGTCCAAGTATGACAACTTTTAGAATGAGTGCAAGCAAGAAACGAACGAAATCAACCAATCAAATGATTGAAATGTGGTCGATATGCATCCGACCGATGAAAAAAGCAGCCAATCGCAATAGTCTGTGCGGCCCGGGCAAGGTTTTCTGTCAGTATGCCGACAAGCCTAGATCACGATTCGTTCACACAACGGAAGAGAGGCCCTGAATGGCGGTTTTGCGGTTTGTTTGCGAGCTTTCTGCTGCAAAATCGGCCCAGGAAGAGCCGGCACCGGCAGCGGACGTAGCGATCGCGCCGGTCGTGATGCCTCGCGACCGGGCGGCGGTGATCTGCCTCGCGGAAGAGGCCCGGGAGGGGAGCGTTTCGTTCTCGTCCAAGGGGCTTCTCGCCGAACTCGAAAGTCGCGACGGGCGGCAGGTTTCGGCGTGGCTGGCCTGGAGGTCGGCGACGCTCGGGCCGCGGCCGATCGGGATCGTCATGGTCGCGGAGACCGAAAGCGGCCTGTCGATTCCCTGGCTGCTCGTCGATCCGGACGTGCGGCGTCAGGGGGTCGCCCGAACGCTCGTCACGACGGCCGTGCGGCATGCCCGGTCGATCGGGGCTCCGCGGATCACCGCCGACACGCTCGACTCCTGGGTCGAGTCGAGGGCCTTCTGGCCAGCGGCCGGATTCACGCTCGTCGGCACGACCGATTCCGAGTGAGTGCCCTCGGTGCTCACGGCTTGACGCCGCCGTTCGCGGCACGCCGCACGTGTCGCGGGCGAATGACGTCGGTCGCCAGGCCGAGCCGTTCGAGCAGCAGAATCACGTAGTACGTCGCGTCGATCTCCCACCAGCGGTGCTGGACGCTCGCGCTCGCCGCGTCGTGATGGTGGTTGTTGTGCCAGCCCTCCCCCATCGCCACGACCGCCACGAACCAATTGTTGCGGCTGTCCTCGCCGGTTTCGTAGGTGCGGTAGCCGAAGACGTGCGTGAGCGAATTGACGCTCCAGGTGATGTGCCAGACGAGCACCGTGCGGACGAAAACTCCCCAGACGATCCAGCTCGCGGCGAGCTCACAGGCCTCGCTCGGAGGCCGGCCTGCCAGGAATCCGGCGGCCAGGCCGGCCAGGCCAAAGGCGGCGACCTGCGCGAGATAGATCCAGAGCGTGGAGGTCGGCCGAAGCTCGAGCCTGCGATAGAAGTCGTCGGCGAGGACGTCTCGGGAGTATTGCTCGAAGAAGGCGAACGACCGCCGCTGCGGCGCCCTTCGGAAGAGCCAGCCGAAGTGCGACCAGACGATCCCGTCGCGGGGAGAGTGCGGATCCTCCGGCTCGTCGGAGTGACGGTGGTGGAGGCGGTGGTTCGCCACCCAGCGGGCCGGAGTGTCTTCGAGGCAGCAGAGCGCGAGCACCGCCAGGATGTGCTCCAGCCAGGTGGGCACCGTGAGGCTCCGATGGGCGAGCAGCCGGTGGTAGCAGAGATTGATGCCGAGCGTCCCGAACACGACCGGACCCGCCGCCGCGATCACGAGCCCCGACCAGCTGAAGCAGGAGGGCAGGACCGCCAGCAGGGCGAGCAGGTGCACCGTCCCGATGGGCAGCAGGTATTCCCAGTGGATGCCGCTGTGGATGCCGGTGGCGGCCGCGTCCAATCGCGATGGGGAAACGGCCAAGGAAGATTCTCTCGGAGGGGGATTTTCCGCGACCAGAATCGTACGGGATCGGACTCCGTCCGGGAAAGGCCGCGGTCCGGGCCTTCCGTCAGGCGGCCCCCAGACCCTCGATCCGCCGCCAGGTGCTCATCTGGCCGAGGTGCATCATGAGGTGGCCTCCGCAGTAGAAGGCCTGCACCGAGCCGAGCGTGGGGAAGAGCTGCGCCATCCGGCCTGTGGCGGGATTTTCCTGTTCGAAGGTGGAGTCGGGCGTGCTGCGAACCGCCCCGGAGACCATCCGGTAGGCCTCGAAGAAGAACGAGGTGATCTCGTCCATCGGCGGGTAGAGGTCGCCGTCGACGTCGTCTCTGCAGCTGGCGTCCTTCGAGAACATGAGTTCGAACTGATCGGGCACTGCCGGTGCCGGGTGGCCGATCTGGATGAGCACCTTCGGCGCGTAGAGCGAGAGGTGGCCGTAGATGAAGGCGGGGTGGTTCGCCTCGACCGCGACGCCGCCCGCCGCGGCGAACCGGGCGAAGCGGCCGGATGGGACATCTTTCAGGAGCCGCTCGGCATAGCCGATCGAGACCTGCAGTGAGTCGGCAATGATGTTTCCGAGGGAGCGTTTCATGGATGCCTCCAGAGGGTGATCGCGCGCGGGAGCAGCTGGCACTCGGCGGCGAAGACCCTCGCCGCCAGCGAGTCTGGGTCGTCGTCGGGGAGCACGCGGACGGCCTCCTGCAGGAGGATCCGGCCGTGGTCGTACTCATTGTCGACGAGGTGGACCGTGCAGCCGGAGACGGTGCAGCCTCGGCTGATCACCGCCTCGTGGACATGGCGGCCGTGGAACCCCTTCCCTCCGAAGGCCGGCAGGAGCGATGGGTGGATGTTGATCACGCGGCCGGTGAAGTCGTCCGGGATCTCGACGAGCGACAGGAATCCCGCCATGACGACGAGTTCGGCCCCGGCGTCGCGGCAGGGGGCGAACACCTCGTGGCTCCACGTGGCAAGCGGTTTGTCGCCGCGGGGCAGGATGTGCACCGGAATTCCCGCCCGACGCGCGACCTCGATGCCCCGAATGCGGTCGCGGCTGGCCACCACCGCGGCCACCTTCGCGGCGAGCGATCCGGCTGCGATCCGGTCGAGCAGGTTCTCGAGCGTGCGGCCCGAGCCGGAGAGGAGCACGGCGAGTGAGAGTGGCGGGCTCAGGACGTCACCTTTCTGAGCGTGATCGTGAGGGGGTGGCCGTCGATGTCGTGGGTTTCGGCGATGCCGGCGGAAACCGTCGCGAACGCGGTCTTGATGGAGAGGGTTTCGGTGGCGAACGTCGCGAGGTGGGACTCCAACGCCGCCCGGAGGTCGTCGGAAGACGTCTCGAAGCCGAGCTCGATCCGGTCGGTGAACTCGAGGTCGAGCGACTTCCGCATCGATTGAACGACATGCACGACCTCGCGGACGAGCCCCTCGGCGACGAGCGCAGGCGTGAGCTCCTTCGCGATGACGACCACCGCCTGCGGTCCTTCGGCCGCCGCCCAGCCGGGTTTTGCGGTCGTGCGGACGATGAGCTCGTCCGGCTCGAGCGTCGCCGAACCGCCCGCCCATTCGATCCTCGCGCGGCCATCGCGGGCCAGCTGGACGAGCACGGCGGCTGCGTCGGCCTTGGCGATCGCGTCGCGGGCCTTCGGCAGGTCCTTGCCGAGCCGCGGACCGAGCTTCTTGAGATCGGCCTGGATGCTTCGCGAGATGTAGCGGTCGGGCTCGCGGCAGATCTCGAAGCCCTTCACGTTGAGCTCGTCGCAGACGAGATCGGCATGCTCCTCGAGCCAGGACGCGTCGCCGTCGGCCGGATTGGCGAGGATTACCTCCACCTTCGAAAGCGGCTGGCGTACCTTGAGCTTCTCGGCGGCCCGTGCGGCCCGGCCGAGCGACGCCACCTCGCGGACGAGCGCCATCCGACGGACGAGGTCGCGATCCACGAGCGATGGCTCGCCCGTCGGATAGGTCGTGAGATGGATGCTTTCGGGGGCCCTCGCGGAGCCGGCGAAGGCCCGTGCGGCGAGGTTTTGCCAGATCTCCTCGGTCACGAACGGCACGAACGGCGCCGCGAGCTTCACGATCGAAAGGAGCGTCTCGTAGAGCGTCCAATAGGCATCGAGCTTCTCGGGATTCGTCTCGGGGCCGCCGTCGGCCCGTCCGACTCCCCAAAACCGCTCGCGGCTGCGGCGGACGAACCAGTTGCTCACCGACTCGACGAGCGAGGAGAGCCGCGCGGCCGCGCCGAAGTGATCGTAGCGGTCGAGCCGCTCGACCATCTCCGCGGCGGTGGCGTTGAGCTCCGAAAGCATCCACCGGTCGAGTTCGCCCCGCTCGCCCGCCGGCCTCCACCCACGGGCCTTCGCGAGTTCGGCATGGGCGAGTTCGCCGGGCGCGTCGAGCAATCGGGCGGGATCGAAGCCGTCGATGCGAGCGTAGATCGCGAAGAACGAATAGACGTTCCAGAGCCGCAGCAGAAACTCCGGCACGCTCTCCTTGATCGCCCGCTCGTTGTAGCGGATGCTCGTCCACGGCGGCTGGCCCGCGAGGAAGTACCACCGCAGGGCGTCGGCGCCGTAGGTGTCGAAGATGACCTTCGGCTCCTTGTAGTTGCGGCGGCTCTTGCTCATCTTCTGCCCGTCCTCTCCCAGCATGTGGCCGAGGACGATGCAGGTGCGGAAGGGATGGGGATAGGGACGGCCGCGGTCTTCGAGGACGGTGTCGCCGAAGAGAAGCGTGCTGATCGCCAGCTGACTGTAGAACCAGCCGCGGGTCTGGTCGATCGCCTCGGAGATGAAGTCGGCCGGGAACTGAGCCTCGAACTCGGCGGAACCAGAGTGCGGCCAGCCCCACTGCGCAAACGGCATCGCGCCGGAATCGAACCAGCAGTCGATCACTTCCGGCACCCGCCGCATCCGCGATCCCTTCGCGAACGGGGACTCGTAGGTGACCGCGTCGATGTAGGGCTTGTGCACCTTCAGGTCGTCGGACAGCTTCGGGTTCGCGGCCTTCGCCTTTTCGAAGACGTCGGTGCCGGCGATGCCGGGCTTGGCGAGGAGCGCGGCGTAGGAGGGGACGGCCTCCATCTTCCCGGTCGAATCGCAGACCCATATCGGCAGCGGCGTGCCCCAGTACCGCTCGCGGGAGAGCGCCCAGTCGACGTTCGTCTCAAGGAAGTTGCCGAAGCGGCCCTCCTTGATGTGATCGGGCAGCCAGTCGATCGCGGCGTTGTTGGCGAGCATCGCGTCGCGGAACCGGCTCGTGCGGATGAACCAGCTCTGCCGCGGGTACTGGATGAGCGGGTCGTTCTCGGCCCGCCAGCAGAACGGGTAGTCGTGGACGTACTGCTCCTGGTGGACGAGCAGTCCGCGGCCCTTGATGTCGCGGGTGATGTCGCGGTCGCAGTCCTTCACGAACCGGCCGGCCCCGATCGGGAAGGCGTCGGTGAAGGTGCCGTCGGGGGCGACGCAGTTGAGCAGCGCGGGGCCGCCGCCGGGGGCGAACCTGGCCTGCTCCTCCACGAGCACGCCGTAATCGACCTCGCCGAAGGCCGGCGCGACGTGCACGATCCCGGTGCCGGAGTCGGTCGTCACGAAATCGGCGGCTACGACCCGCCAGGCCGCGGGCTCCGAGCCGCCGTCCCGCCGAGCCGCCAATGCAGGCGGGCCGTCCGGACGGAACGTGTCGAACGGGGGAAGGTAGGAACGGCCGACGAGGTCGGAGCCCCTGAGGCGTTCGACGATTTCGAGGGGGCGTTTTGTCTTCTCGACGAGCGCCGCGGCGAGCGGTTCGGCGACGACGTACTCCCGGAGCGATCCGGGAGCCGGCGACGGATCTCCGAGGACGACGTAGTCGAGGTCGGAGCGGACGGCGGCGAACTGGTTGGAGGGGAGCGTCCAGGGGGTCGTCGTCCAGGCGACGAGCGCCCGATCGGTCGGACGGCCTGCGTCGTCGAGCAGCGGGAAGGCGACGTAGACGCTCGGGTCGGCGACCTCCTTGTAGCCCTGACCGACCTCGCCGCTCGACAGCGCCGTGCCACCCTGGGCCCACCACCAGACGATCTTGTGCCCCTGGTAGAGCAGCCCCTTGTCGAAGAGCGTCGCCAGCGCCCACCAGACGCTCTCCACGAACGACCGGTGGTAGGTGACATAGGCGGCGGACAGATCGATCCAGAAGCCGATCCGCTCGGTGAGCGCCTCCCACTCCTTCATGTACCGCCAGACGCTCTCCTGGCACCTGTGGATGAATGGCTCGACGCCGTAGGCCTCGATCTCGGCCTTCGAGTGGATGCCGAGCTCCTTGCAAACCTCGACCTCGACCGGCAGGCCATGGGTGTCCCAGCCGGCCTTCCGCTCGCAGTATTCCCCCCGCATCGTGCGATACCGCGGGTAGAGATCCTTGATCGTGCGGGTCAGGCAGTGGCCCGGGTGCGGCATGCCGTTGGCCGTCGGCGGCCCTTCGAAGAAGACGAACCGCTTCCCGCCCCGCCGTCGGTCGAGCGACTTTCGGTAGACGGCCGCGTCCCGCCAGAACCGGCCGATCTCGGCCTCCATGCTCGGAAAGTCGGGCTTGCCTCGAACGGGCTGGAACATGCGGTGCAGTGGCGGAAGACGTGTTGGAGTGAGCCGCAATCGTAACCGGTCGGGCCCTGACCTGGAAAACCGCCTCGTTTCGAGTCGGGCCTAGCTCGCGTCGGAGACCGAGGAGAGGTTGAAGTCCTCGACGACGACCGGCGGCATGCATGCCGGCGACCCGCTCTCGGCACCGAGAACCCGCGTGGGGATACCCGACGCCACGAGCCGCGCGAGCACGTGGACGGGCGAGGCATTGAATCGAAAGTTCTTCACCGGGCCGGCGAGCTTCCCCTTCGAGATCGCGAACGTTCCGTCGCGGGTGAGGCCCGTCAGCAGGAGCGTCTGCGGGTCGACCGACCGCAGGTACCAGATCCGCGTGACGAGCACGCCGTCGTCCACCATGCCGACGAGTTCATCGACCGATCGGCCCTCGCCCGCCATGAGCAGGTTCCCGGGATGCGGCTGCGGCGGGACTCCCCGCTGCTTCGCCCAGAACCGGCCGACCGCGAGCGTCTTGAGGACACCGGCATCGATCCACGGCGTGCGGACGAGCGGGAGGCCGCCCGAGTGCGTGGGGCAGGGGGCGGACCCGTCGAGCGGGTCCGAGAAGATCGTCGCCCGCTCGCCGAAGAGCTTCCTGCCCACCGGATCACCATCGGCGAGCCCTTTCAGGAAGCTGCGTCCCTCATCCAGGGGACGGCGATCGAGACCGCGGACGAGCCACGACACGAGATCCCGCACCGCCGCCGGCTCGAGCACGACGGTCGTGCGGCCCGGCGGCCGCTCGACCGGGTTGCGGGAATCGAGGGCCTTCCGGATCGCCCGGTCGCCGATCATCGCGAGGTCGAGATCGCGGATGTCGGTGACCTGCGTGCTCGCCCATCCGGAGCCGCGGCCGGTCGGCGTGCGTGCGGTCACGGAAAAACCGACCGTGGTCGATCGCTGGTGCACGAAGAGTCCACTCGTGTTCGCCAGCGTCGAGCCGCCGACCGACCGCTGGAGGTAGCCGGCCGTGTCCACGCCCGCGTCGCGGGCCCGTTCGATGACCGGTCTGATCGACTCGATCACCGTCGCCGGCGACGCGGCGGCCGTCGCCTCGGCCCAGGTGGCCGGCGTCGCAAACTCCGACGGGCCGAGCGGCGGCATGTGCTCCGGGTTTTCCGGGGCGAGCTTCGCCATCGCCTGCGTGCGATCCACCAGCCGTCGGATGGAGGCGTCGTCAAGCTGATTCGTGGAGAGCGTCGCCGACCGGCGGCCGTAGCTCACGGTGAGCGACAACTCGGTGCGATGGACGAGGGCGTTGGACGTGACGTCGTTGGATGCGTGCCGCAGGTGAAGATCGTCGCCGTCCGAGACTGCAACCTCCGCCGAGTCGGCCTTCACGAGCCCGAGGATCCGATCGCAGAGCGTCCGGGACAGGGAGGCGGTCATGCCCATCTTCGCACCACCCCGCGGCAACCCTCGCAGCCGGCCGTCTTCGCGCCGGCCTGCTCGGCCGTGTTGAGCACGTTGATCCCGCGGAACCGGGCGGGCACCGCCCCGTGGGAGACGGGCGCCGCCTGCTGTGGCTGTCCCTTGCCGCAGTGAAGGGCGCCGTAGAGTTCGCGGGAGGGCCTGCCGCCGAGGCCGTCGCAGGCGTTCCAGAAGTCGACGGAATTGCCCTGGTAGGCGACGTCGCGGAGCATCCCGGCGAGCTTGCCGTTCTTGATCCGGTGGAACACCTGGCCGGTGAACTGAAAGTTGTACCGCTGCTGGTCGATGCTCCAGCTGCCGTTGCCCTCGATGAGGATGCCGTCGTCGATATCCGCGATGAGGGACTCCTTCGTCACGGCCGGATCGCGGCCCGGCTCGAGCGAGATGTTGGGCATCCGTTGGAGCGGGAAGGCGTCGAAACTCTCGGCGTAGCCGCAGGCGTTGGACGCCTGCCGCCCGATTCTGCCGGCTTGGCCGAGGGCCATCTGGTAGCTGCGGAAGACGCCGTCTTCGACGATGTAAAACTCGCGGCCGGACGTCGGCACCCCGTCGTCGTCGAACGCGGTCGTGGCGACGCCGCCGGGCTCCGTCCGCTCGCCGCGGAAGCTCACGAGGTCGCTGGCGTACCGCAGCCGGTCGAGCTTGTCGGGCGTGCAAAAGGACGTGCCGGCGAAGTTCGCCTCGTCGCCGAGGGCGCGGTCGAGTTCGGTCGGGTGGCCCACCGTCTCGTGGATCGTGAGCCAGAGGTTGCTCGGCGCGATCACGAGATCCTTCCGTCCGGGTTCGACCGAAGGGGCGATGAGCTTCTCACGGGCCTCTTCGACCGCGCGGGCCGCGTCGCCGGCGAGCGGGAGCGACGTGACGTGTTCCCAGCCTGCGGCCCGCGGCGGCACCGACCCCTCGCGGGTGGCGAAACGGCCGGTCTTCGCGTCGGTGACCGTGATGGAAAACCCGGGCTGGAGCCGGACGCGGGACTGGGCGATACGGCTGCCGAAGGTGTTCGCGATCCAGGTCCGCTCCCGCACCTGTTCGAGCGACGCATGGCAGAAGTTCGCCCCGGCCTTTTCGGCGGCGGCCGTGATGCCGAGGAGCGTCTCGACCTTTTTTTCGAGCGGCATCGCGAACGGATCGATCTCGGCTGGTTGGTCGAACCGGCCAACGTGCTTCGGGAGCGGTTCGATCTCGACGCGACGCTTCCGCCAGCCGGCCTGTGCCCGCGCGATCAGAATCGCCTCCGCCGCAAGCCTCGCCACGCCTTCCTCCGAGAGGTCCTCCGAGGCGGCGAATCCCCACGCACCATCGACGACGACGCGGACCGACCCGCCGAGCGACGTCGCCGCGGAGACGCCCTGCACCATCTGCTCGCGAACGAAGAGCGACTCCGTCTCCGTCTGCATGATCCGGAAGTCGGCGAACGTCGCACCGAGCGATCCGGCCCGGCCGAGCGCCGCGTCGGCGAGCCGGGGAAAGCGGTCGTCCACCTCCGCCGCCCGGGCTGCGGCAATGTCCCACCTCGCGGCGAGCACCGCGACCCCGCCGACGGTCGCGGTCTTCAGCCAGTCACGCCGGTCGCATTTACGACGAAACATGACGCATCCGCCTCACAGCAGCCGTTACGATCGCGCGGAGCTTCGGCTCCGCCGAGCCGGCGACGGCGAGGATCTTTTCGACCTCGGCGACCTCGAGGGCGTCGGGCAGGCACATGTCGGTGACCACCGAGAGGCCGAGCACCCGGAGGCCCGCATGCACCGCGACGATCACCTCGGGCACCGTCGACATTCCCACCACGTCGGCCCCGATGAGCCGCAGGAACCGGTATTCGGCCCGTGTCTCGAGGTTCGGCCCGGTGACGGCGACGTAGACGCCCCTGTGGGCAGCGAAGTTTTCCCGCCGGGCGACCTCGAGGGCGAGGTCGGCCAGGTCGGCCGCGTAGGGGGCCGACATGTCGGGAAACCGCGGCCCGAGCCGGTCGTCGTTGATCCCGATCAGGGGATTGTCGTTCATCAGGTTGATGTGGTCGTCGATCACCATGATGTCGCCGGTGCGGTAGGTCGGGTTGAGGCCGCCGCAGGCATTCGTCGCGATGAGCAGCTCCGCACCGAGCGCCTTGAGCACCCGGACGGGAAGCGTGATCTGGGAGAGCGGATAGCCCTCGTAGGCGTGCATCCGCCCCTCCATCACGCAGACGGGCACATCCTCGATGGAACCACACACGAGTTGCCCGGCGTGGCCGTGCGCCGTCGACTTCGCGAAGTGTGGGATCTCGCCGTAGGGGATCGACACCCGGTCGCGGATCACCTCCGTAACCCCGCCGAGGCCGCTCCCCAGGATCACGCCTGCCTTCGGGGCCAGGCTCCAGCGGGAGCGGATCGCCGCGACCGACTCGCCAATCTGGTCATGAAGGTGGAGCATGCGTGCTGTGGGGACTGCCTTCCTTGGATGCCTTCCGTGGACGACTACTTTTTCTTGCCCGGCACCTTCCCCGGGGGCGGCTCGTCCGAGGCGTCGTCGTCGGGGTGGTCCCAGTCGGGGTCGTTGCTCTCCTCCTCGAAGTCGTCGTCGAACTCGTCGTCGAAGTCGTCGAAGCTCGACTCCTCGTCGGTGAGGGGCTCGGCGATCGTGAGGTCTTCCTCGTCGCCGAGATCGTCGTCATCGTCGGGATTGATGGCGTTCAGCGGGCGGGAGATCGGACGGGCGAACGTTGTGGGCATGGATGACTCTAATGACCGAGGGACGCTAACGGCCGGGGGGCCGCGATGGGATTGTACGCGCAGGATGCAGCATTGTCGCCGGGGGGCGAATGCTCCGTCGCTTCGGCGAGGATACGCCTGAGGCTCCTCCGCGTCCGTTCCCCCGGCGTCGGCTGCGGGGCACGGGCACCCCCTCACGGTCAACTCTGCTGGGTTCGGGGCTGCCCGTGCCCCTGGCCGGACGTTCGCTACGGTCCTCCGGACCTCCGCTCACTGCATGTCCGCAGCGCTCCGGCATCACGCCTGCGCTTGCTTCCATAGCCCGGCTGCGGGGCACGGGCACCCCCTCACGGTCAACTTTTGCTGGGTTCGGAGCCGCGGAGTATCACGTGTGATAATCGGCGTTGAGGCGGACGTACTCGGCCGTGAGGTCGCTCGAATAGAACCGGATCCCGGCCGGGCCGCTGGCGAGGTCGATTTCGATCAGGGTCTCCCGGGCGGAGCGGATCGACTCCGAGACCTTCGCGGCGTCGAACGCCACGGGGGATCCCCTCTCGAACAGGAGCGTGCCGTTGAGCTTCAGCCGCAGCTTGTCCGGGTCGAAGGGCACGCCCGCGTAGCCGGCGGCCGACACGATCCGCCCCCAGTTGGGGTCGGCGCCGCAGATCGCCGTCTTCACAAGCGGGCTGTCGGCGACCGTCCTCGCGATCTGCCGGGCGGCATCACGGCTACCGCAGCCCGACATCTCGATCCGCAGGACGTGCGTGGCCCCCTCGCCGTCGTCGGCAATCTCGCGGGCGAGCGTCTCGCAGGCCTCGTGGAGCGCCCGGCCGCAGCGGTCGAGATCCTTGCCCGACAGCGGCGTGCCGCGGGCGGCGCCGTTGGCAAGAAACAGCACCGTGTCGTTCGTGCTCGTGTGGCCGTCCACGCTCACGCAGTTGAACGTCTCTTCGGTGGCGTCCCGGAGCAGCCGCTGGGCATCAGCCGGCAGGATCGCCGCGTCGGTCATGACGATCCCGAGCATGGTCGCCATCCTCGGTCCGACCATCGCCGCCCCCTTCGCGATGCCGGTGAGCGTGATCGTGTCGCCTCCCGCCTCGAACCTGGATCCCGAGAGCTTCGGCCGGGTGTCGGTGGTCATCATGCCGCGGGCCGCCGTCACGAGCGACTCGTCGTCGGTGCCGAGCCTGCCGGCCACGACGCCCAGCCCAGCGCGAATCTTCTCGAGCGGAAGAAACTCGCCGATGATCCCGGTCGAGAGCACGAGCACCCCCTCCTCGGCGACGCCGACGCGTTCGGCGGCCGCCCGCGCCATCGCCCGGGCGTCGTCGAGGCCCCGGCTGCCGGTGCAGGCGTTGGCGTTGCCCGAGTTGATCGCCACGGCCCGGAAGCCGGTGCCGGGCGTGCGGGCCCGGTCGTAGGCGACCGGCGCCGCGAAGACGAGGTTCGTCGTGTAGACGCCGGCAGCTGTCGCGGGGAGATCCGACACGATGAGGGAGATGTCCTCGCGGGTCGGGTTGCGCTTGAGCCCGGCGTGGACGCCGGCGGCGCGGAAGCCCTTGGGCAGGGGCGGGATCGGGAGCTTGGTGGGGGTCTCGTTGATGGGCATCGGGCGGCTCAGAGCATGCCGGTATGTTCGGGAAGACCGTGGACGCAGTTGAAGTTCTGCACGGCGGCACCGCTCGCACCCTTCACGAGGTTGTCGAGACAGCTGATGAGGAGCACGCGGCCGCGGACCACCCGGGCGGTGATGTCGCAGAAGTTCGTATCGACCGTGTCCTTCGTGGCGGGAAGGTGGTCGACGACCCGCACGAACCGCTCCCCCGCGTAGGCCTCCCGCAGCGCGGCGAGGACGGCGTCGTCGGTGAGCGGGCGGGTGGGCTTGGCATAGATCGTCGAAAGGATCCCGCGGTCCATCGGCGCCAGCTGCGGCGTGAAGATCACCTCCGGTCGACGGCCTGCATGACGCCCGATCACCTGCTCGATCTCGGGCGTGTGCCGGTGGCGGCCGACGTTGTAGGCGGAGAGGCTCTCGTTGCACTCCGGGAAGTGCGTCATGAGCTTGGGCGAACGGCCCGCCCCGCTCACGCCGCTCTTGGAGTCGACGATGATGTCGGTCGTCTCGATGAGACCAGCCTTCACGAGGGGAGCCAGCGGCAGGATCGCCGAGGTCGAGTAGCAGCCCGGGTTCGCGACGAGCTTCGCTCCCTTGATCCTCCCGCGGAAGAGTTCGGGGAGGCCGTAGACGACGCTCCCGAGCCGCCCGGCATCCGGATGCTCGTGGCCGTACCACTCCTGGTAGCTCGCGGCGTCGTCGAGCCGGTAGTCGGCGCTGAAGTCGATGACCGTCGCGCCGGCATCGAGCAGTTGCGACACGACCTCCGCGCTTGCGGCGTGCGGCAGGCAGCTGAAGACGCACGCGGCCCTCGCGGCGATCTCCTTCGGCGAGAGATCCTCCAGCGGCAGGTCGAGCCGGCCCACGAGGCTCGGATGGACGGTCGAGATCGCGGGCCGCCCGTCCTGCCGGCTCGTGACGGCCGTGATCCTCGCCTGCGGGTGCCGCAGGAGGAGCTTGATCAGTTCGACCGCCGTGTAGCCGGTGGCACCGAGAATGGCGACGTCGATCATCGTTCGGGCAAGGTCGGGGGCAACGGGAAAGAGGGAGTTATACCGGATTCATGAGCCTGCGTTCGACGAGCCGCACGAGCCAGGCCGCGACGGCGGCCTTTGTGCCCTTCCGGGAGCCGGCCCGGGCGTGCGAGCGGTCGTAGACCGTCACGGCGGTATCCCGGGCGTCGATCGCGGAGAGGTCGTTGACGACGATCAGGTCGCACCGCTTCGTCGTGATCTTTTCGAGGGCCCTCGCCGGGTTGGCCTCCGGCTCCAGGGCGAAGGCGACCATCCACTGCTCAGGCCGGGCCCTGCGGGCCACCGTCGCGATGACGTCGACGGTCGGCCGAAGCTTCAGCGTGAGGCCGTCTCCCCGTCGCGGAATTTTGCCGGCGACCCGCCGCTCCGGCTCGAAGTCGCAGGGGGCGGCCGCGGCGATCACCCCGTCGCAGTCGGGCAGCAGGTCGAGCGAGGCGTCGAGCATCTCGCGGGTCGTCATGACGTTCACGACCCTGACGCCTCTCGGGTATTTCACGCTCACCGGCCCGCTCACGATCGTGACCTCGTGCCGCCGCTTCCGTGCCGCCGCCGCGAGCGCCAAAGCCATCCGGCCGCTCGAGGCGTTCGTGAGGTAGCGGACGCCGTCCAGGTAGGAACGGGTGGGGCCGGCGGTGAGAAGGATGTGGGCCATGGCGTTCGAAAAGTCGGGCTGCGGACCGACCGGGGATGATGCTCGCCGCGCGGTGGCTTGTGAAGGGCCTAGGGCTTCGGAAGGGCCTACGGGGAGCGGCCAGACGGCCTCGCTGCCAGGATGCCGGCGATCGCCTCGAGGATCGTCTCGGGCTCGGCCATCCTGCCCGTTCCCTGCTTTCGGCAGGAGAGCCAGCCGGTTCCGGGCTCGACGAAAATCGCGCCGTCGTCGGCCAACTGCCGCACGTTTCGCTGCACCACAGGCTTTTCCCACATCGCGGCGTTCATCGCCGGGGCGAAGAGCACCGGGCACTCGGCACAGAGCAGAAGCGTCGAGAGCAGGTCGTCGGCGAGGCCGTGGGCCGCCTTCGCAAGCAGGTCGGCCGTGGCCGGGGCGACCACGACGAGGTCGGCCCGCGCGGCAAGCTCGATGTGCGCTCCCAGCGGATGCGCCGAGGGCTCGAAGCTGCCCGTGGGGACGGGCCTGCCGGTGAGCGCCGCGAAGGTCGCCGCCCCGATGAAGCGGCGGGCGTTTTTCGTGAGCACGGCCGTGACGCCCGCCCCATCCTGCACGAGGCGGCTTGCGATCGTCGCGGCCTTGAAGGCCGCCACACCTCCCGAAACCCCGAGCACGATTTCGCGGCCTGCGATGGTCATGACCGTGAACGTGCAATCCGGGATCGGGGAGTCGTGATCAAACGCCGTTTTTCAGAGGATGTCCGGCGAGAAGTCGAGCGGCCCACCGGCTTCGGCCGACTCGCCCGTGATCCGCAGGTTGCTCGCCGTGTCGAGGAAGATCTTGTCCTGCTTGATCTCCTCGATGACGATCTGCATGCGATCGTCGGTGTCGATGTCGACGAGGGGGCGACTCCCGGCGTTGAGCGCGACGAGCCGCTTCTGGATCAGGGTCGAGAGCTTGAAGCGTCCGCCGACCTTGTTGACGATCTCTTCCTCGCGCAGGTCATCGATCATGCATCATTCTCCTTTGTGATTTGTGAGTGGGTGGGCGGGAGTGGACGAGTGGATGGATGGGGGCGGTCGGTTTCGGGGGCTTCAGGTTGCGGCGGCTTCCGGCAGGCCTGCCTGCCGCAGGATCTCTGCGATCTGATCGACGGCGTCGTCCAGTCGGGCGTTGACGACCCGGTGCCGGTAGCGGTGTGCCTCGGCCAGTTCGCGGAGCGCCACCTCCAGTCGTCTCGCCATCGCCTCAGGGCTTTCAGTGCCGCGACCGCGAAGCCGCTCGTCGAGCTGCTCCGGCCGTTCCGGCTCCACGAAGATCGTGAGGGCGTCGGGAAATTTCTGGAGAATCGATAGTGTACCCTCCACGTCGATCTCCAAAACCACCCAATCTCCGGCGGCCAGCCGGGGGGCTACTTCGTCGACCAGCGTGCCGTACCAGTGCTGACGGCCGTAGACCTGGCAGCATTCCAGGAAATCCCCGGCTTTTCGACGCCTTTCGAACTCCTCCAGCGGGAGGAAGTGGTAGTCCACGCCGTCGCGTTCGCCGGCCCGCGGGGGGCGGGTGGTCGCGGACACGCTCGGGATCAGGTGGGGAAGCCGGGCCAGCAGCCGCCGGAGGATCGTGCTCTTGCCGACGCCGGAGGGGCCGGAGATGACGACGAGTTGGCCTCGGGTGGTGGACATGCGTACCATAAAGTATACCCGTTCACTCGAAATTTTGCACGAGTTCCTTCAGCCGCTCGACGCGGGCCTTGAGCTCGACGACGGTGTGGGCGATCTCGACGTCGGCCGACTTCGACCCGATCGTGTTGACCTCGCGGCCGAGTTCCTGGGTGAGAAACTCGAGCGGTCGGCCGGGGGAGTCCGCGGCGAGGATCGCCGTGAACTGGGCTATGTGACTGTCGAGCCTGACCAGTTCCTCGGCGATGTCGGACCGGTCGGCGAGCAGGGCCACCTCCCTGGCGACGTCGGCCGGAGCGATCGCCGCGTCATGCTCGGCCAGGACCCGGCTCACCCGCTCGAACAGCCGGCGGCGGTAGTCGTCCATGACCTTGGGCACCCGTTCGCGGATGGTCGAGGCCAGCCCGGCGATCTCGCCGCAGGTGTTCCGCAAATCGGCGGCCATGGCGGCTCCCTCGCTCGCCCGCATCCCATCGACCGCGTCGAGAGCCGCGAGAAGCGTCGCCTCGACGAGCGGCCAGTGGGCTTGAATCGCCTCCGGCGTCGAGAAGCTCTCGGTGACGACCCCTGGAAGCGACAAGAGAGCATCGACCGAGATCGGGTGGTTCAGGCCGCGGGAGGTGCAGAAGTCGGCGAGATCGTCGAGGTAGGTTTCGAGCTGGCCGCGATCGATCCGGCGGCCGCCCCCTGCGCCGCGGCCGCTTACGTCGAGCGTCACCTGCACGCTGCCCCGCTTGAGCCGCTCGCGCACGACCGCATCGATCCTCGGTTCGAGGGCGGAAAAGCCCTCTCTCGCCCGCAGCGACAGCTTGAAGAATCGGTGGTTGACCGACCGCACCTCGATGCGGCAGGTGCAGCCGTCGCGGGTGAGCGTGGCCTCGCCGCAGCCGGTCATGCTCTTGGGGCCAGTCGTGCTCATCGACATTCCGGGGGCAGCGATCAGTTCGCGGCAGCCGGTTGAGGCGTTGCCGGTGGCACAGCAGCAGCCGGCGCAGCCGGTGCCGGTGGCACAGCCGGGGCCGGTGGCACAGCCGGGGTCGCAGCGGCGGGCGACTGCGGAGGAGTGGCATCGGCCTTTGCGGGCTCGGTGTTCGCCGGCTTCGTCGAGTTTTCTTCAGTCGTCGTTTTGTCGGTCGTCGTTTTCTCGTCCGACTGCTCGACCGGAGCTGGCCCGCCGTCCGCCGGGGGATTCGTGGCGGCCGGGGGCGTGTCGCCGGGGCCGGCCTGCACGGCCTGTGGTGCCGACGAACCGAGCGATCCCGAAAAGAGCGACTGCTGCCGGCCGAGCACATTGATGGCAACGATGCAGAGGATGATCCAGAAGCCGGCGACGCCGATCGTGATCTTCGTGAAGATGTCGCCCGCCTTCGTGCCGAACGCGCTCTGGCCGCCCGCGCCGCCGAAGGCCCCCGCGAGTCCGCCGCCGCGGCCCCGCTGGATGAGCACCAGCAGGATCAGGAACAGGGCCGTGAAGACCAGCATGAAGCCGAGCAGAAACCGGACGAGCGTGAGCATCTGAAGAATCCTGGAACGGAATCCTGGGACGAGAGCGGTCAGTAACCTAACGGAAAAAGCCCCGTCGCGTAAGCCATGTGGGTCGGCGTCGGGGCCGCGTCTGGCTTCCCGGCCTCCGGGGCGCGAGGCTACCCTCGGAAGGCGGCGGCGATCGGGAGGAAGTCGTCGGCCTTGAGGCTCGCGCCACCGACGAGGGCGCCGTCGATGTCGGGCTTGGCCGCGAGATCCTTGGCGTTGTCGGGCTTCACGCTGCCGCCGTACTGGATGCGGACCTTCGCCGCGGTGGCGGCGTCGGAGAGCCCGGCGAGCAGCGAGCGGATGAGGGCGTGCACCTCCTGGGCCTGCTCCGGCGTCGCGACCTTGCCCGTGCCGATCGCCCAGACCGGCTCGTAGGCGATCACGAGCTTCGGCAGGTCGGCCGCGGCGACGCCCGCGAGCGACCCTCGCACCTGCTTCGAGACGACGTCGGCCGTCTTGCCGGCCTCGCGCTCCTCGAGCAGTTCGCCGACACAGACGATCGGGGTCAGCCCCGCAGCGAGGGCGGCATGGACCTTCGCGGCCACGATCGCGTCGGTCTCGCCGTAGAGCGTGCGCCGCTCCGAGTGGCCGAGGATCACGTAGCAGCAGCCGATGTCGACGAGCATCGGCGGCGCGACCTCGCCGGTGAAGGCGCCGCTCGCCTTGTCGCACACGTTCTGGCCGCCGAGGGCGACCCCCGAAGGGCTCGAGCCGCCGACGAGCTTCAGGGCCGCCGCGACCGTTTCGAGGTAGACGCTCGGCGGGCAGAGCACGAGATCGACCCCCGCAGCCTCTCCGCGTCGGGCCGCCACGGCCTCGGCGAGCGCGTGGGCCTTCGCGCGGTCGAGGTTCATCTTCCAGTTTCCGGCGACGATCGGCGTGCGGGCGGCCATGCCTTGCCTCCTTGAGCGGGGTTGAGTGCGGAAGGATAAGTCAGCCGACCTGAGCTCGGCAAGCGTCGAAGCCCAGCCCACGCTCGCAGGTCGTCGGCCAACCGTCGCATGGCCGCATCCCAGTCGGCTTCTTCGCGCACCCACACGCATCGCATGCCCGGGTACCAGATCGTCTGCTCGCTTCCCAAAGGCCAGCTGAGTTGCGGCTGCTCGCGAACGACGAGCCACGTGGGCACGCCAAGCCCGCCCGCCAGATGGACCTGCGACGCCGAGACAGCGATCAGGAGGTCGCACGACCGCAGCACTGCGGCCAGCCCGTCCAGATCCCCGTACATATCGACCTTCTCCACCCGGACGCGGCCACCCAGCGGCCGCCACTCCGGAATCCTTCGCGGGTCGGCGTGGTGCTGGGCGGAAACGAATTCGATGCCCCGCACCGCGAGAATGTGTCGCCAACTTTCGAGCGGAGGCAGCGATTTGTCGGCGTTGACGCTGTGCCACACGAGGGCGACGCGGGGCCGCAGCGATCGCGGAAACCAGCGACGGGAGAACTGCCCGACCCGGGACGGATCGGCCACGAGCCAGGGGTCCCGGGGCATCGCCGCGATGGACGGCAGCAGATAGTGGGCGAGCCGCTCCCACGTCGCGTGGAAGCAGGTGCCCTGCGGCACGGCTTCGCTTGCCGTGGCGTCGCGAGGCACGACGTCGAGTGCAGGAAATCGTCTCGCCAGGAGCGGCGCGAGCCGGGCATCGACCTCGACGGTGCAGTGTTTCGCCCCCTCGCCGAGATTCGCGAGCGCCGCCGAGTACCTCAGCTCCGCACCGAGGTGCCGGTGCGACTTCCAAATGAAGAGTCGCCTGCCGGAATCGAGCGGCTCGCCCGCCCAGGCCGGGAGCCTGCCGCCGAATCGCGATTCGGCCGCTTCGTCGCAGACGACCTCCATCCGCCACTGCACGGCCAGGTCTTGCGTCCACTCGGCGATCGAGGACAGCTGGCGCATCCTCTGGAGCGACCGCGGGTCGGCCCGGTACGCGCGTGTCGCGCACCGCTGTGCCTCGTCGTAGTCGCGGCGGGCAAGCGCCGCCGCGAATTGGACGGCCTGCTCGTGGGCGAGGTTCTCGTTGCGTCCGTCGAGGATCGCCGCCGATGGCCGATAGCCACACTCCGCGAGCATCGGGCCCGCCACCGCTTCATACTCCTTCACTTCGGATGGGAGAAGCGTCTCCAGCCAGCGGCCGATCCGGAGTTCGTCGGGTGGGGACAGCGTGAGCGAGAAAGCCTTCCGACGAACCGCCGCCGGCTGCATGCGGCCCCCGTCAACGACCCGGTCGCCGAGTTCGGCAAGCCGTTTCGCTGCGCGGTCGTGATAGCCGAGCATCGCCGGCTCGTAGTCCTCTCCCAAAAAGCGGCAGATGCGTTCGAGCACGCGAGCCGTCTCGCCAACGAGATCCTCGTAGCGAATCTCGATGTACGCGGGGAGCGAGGGGCCGTCACGCCTCCCCGCCGCGACGGAATCGCACCAGTCCGCAGCCTGCCGCGCGGGAGAGCGAATGGCAACCGACTGCATCGAAAAACGCGAGTGCATCTGCGAGGCAAAACAGTCGCGGCCATCGCGGATCAGATGGATCACGCGGATGCACGGGAGCACCCTGAAAATGCTCGGCAGGAACCGGACGTAGGAAGGGCTCTTGTCACCGACGACGGGCTTCGCATGCCGCTTGCCGTAGTGGTCCCAGACGAGCATCATCGCTTCGGCTCCGGACCGCCCCCGGCACGCATCGCAATACGCATCCCCGTCGATCCCGAGGTCCGGCCACTTGGGCTGCTCGATCACGCGGGCGGCGACGGCGTCGCCGGGGAGCGAAGCAGCGTCGAGAAAGAGCGTTTCCGGAAACGACGTCTCGGGCCCCATGGCGATCCGCGAGTGGGCGTCGAGCATCAAACGCAGGAGCGTCGTGCCCGAGCGAACGGCGCCGACGACGAGCGGCATCACGCGGCTGCGCTCGGCAACGGTTTCTGACGGCGTTGGCATCGCGTCGTTCGTACGAGGGCCCCGCAGGTGCTGCCGCCGATCAGGCCGCCGAACGCTCTCGCGAGGAGTCGCGCATGGCGTCCCGGGCGCGAAACCAGACGTCGGCATGCGGATGGTGGCGATAGGCCTCCAGCCACGGGCCGCCATTCGTGTAGTGGATCATCCTGGTGGTTTCGTCCATCCGGTCGAGGGAGTTCCAGGCGATCGGGATCTCGCCGATCCGCTCATCGGGTATGCCCTGAAAGCGATGGAGGAAGCCGCCGGTCTGCGTTGCAACGACCTCCCTGCTCCAGAGCGTCAGCCGCCGGCAGTTCATGATCATCAGGCTCGACCAGTTCTTTCGCGGATAGACGGACTGTTCGCAGCCGTGCATCTTCAAGGTGTTCTCTGGCCGGTAGTCGTGCTTCACGACCCGCAGGGCAAGGTCGCCCATTTCGAGGTCGTCCAGCTCCCTGATGTCGGCGAAGCAAAGCATGTCGCCGTCCATGAAGATCGCCTTTCCCTCGAAGCCGCAGAGCTGCGGCACGAGGAAGCGGGAGTAGGTGAACTCCGTCGATGCCCGCGGATCGGGGGGGCGAACGAGGCCGGTCTCGTGCAGCTTCAGGAAACGGATGTCGAGTGGGATCGAGGCGTGTTCGAGCAGGCTGTGCCGCAGCACGTCGGCCATCTCCGGGAACCGCGAATCCCATCCGATGAAGATCTTGAGCATGGCGAGCGGACTATAGAGTCGCCCGCGGGATTCACGAAGGCCTTTTTCGGGCCGTCACGAGGGTCCTTCCGGTCGTTTTGGCCTCAGCCCACCGCCGCGGCGATCGCGTAGGAGCCGAGGATCACGACGCGGCGGCACTTCTTCTCGAGCGACTGGATCGCCCGACGGACCCGGGGGTCGGTGCGATGCCCCTCGAGCTCCACGAAGAAGACGTAGCCACGCTCCATGCCCGCCATGGGGAACGACTCGATCCAGGTGAGGTTGAGCTTCTGCCGCTTCGGGATCGCGAGGGCGTCGGCGAGGCCACCGGGCTTGTGCTCGATCTCGAACATCAACGACGTCTTGTCGTGGCCGGTGCGGGCCGAGTCTTCATGGCCGATGACCGCGAAGCGGGTGGAGTTGCCTTCGAGATCCTCGATATTCTCGGCGATCACGTCGAGCCCGTGGTGCACGCCGGCCTGCCGGCTGGCGATGGCGGCGGCGTGGGGCGTCTTGGAGGCGGTCTCGGCGGCATGGCTCGTGCTCGTGACCTCGACGAGCTTGGCGGCGGGGAGATGCCGGGCGAGCCAGTTGCGGCACTGGGAGAGCGCCTGCGGGCGGCTGTAGACCTCGCGGATCTCGGTGCGGTCGCACCCGGCCAGGAGGTTGTGGTGGATCCGCAGCGGCACCTCGGCGCAGATCTTCACGGCGAGCCGCGAGAAATTGTCGAGCGTGTCGGCGATGCGGCCATCGGTGGAGTTTTCGAGCGGCACGACGCCGAAGTGTGAGTGCTTCGACTCGACCTCCTCGAACACCGCGGAGATGCTTGCGACGGGCACGAACTCGACGGCGCTTCCGAAGCGGTGCAGTGCGGCCAGATGGCTGTAGGTCCAGGCCGGGCCGAGGTAGGCCACGCGGATGTGCTGCTCGATCGCCCGGGAGCCGCTGATGAGCTCCCTGAAGACGGCCTTCACGCTCTCCGTGGAGAGCGGGCCGGGATTGGCATCGGCGATCCGTTGGAGAACGGTCTCCTCGCGGGACGGGTCGTAGGTCCGCTGGTTGTTCGACTTCTTGACATGGCCGATCCGCCCCGCGACGACCGCCCGCTCGTTCATGAGCTCGACGAGCTGTCGATCGATCCGGTCGATCTCGCTCCGCAGGGCGGCGAGCGACTCCGACGACCCGGCCGCAGGGGCGTCCGATCGCACTGCCTTTCCGTCGGCGTCGCTCTTGGGGTTCGATCTGGCCATGCGGACGATGGAAGCGACGCGGTGCCGGCGACGGCCAAAATGGCAGTCTCCACGATGTGGCCCGGTGCATCGGCACCGGCCAGCTCAAGCCTAATCGGAAGTCATGCCCCGTAAAGCCCGCGTTTTTCAGGGGCTGCGGGCGGGGCACCCCTCCTCCCGACCGTCAGCTGCCGCTGGCACGCCCTTTGCATCCATACCATTCCAGGAAAAATCGCCGCCAACAGGTACGCCGCGATTTTCCCAAATACCAGGCACGTCAGCATCGGTCACGACATCAATCCGGCCAAGGCAGTCATCAGGAGAAAGAAACAGTCATGGCGAATCCCAAGGGCGAAAAGATCATCGGCATCGACCTCGGCACGACGAATTCCGTGGTCGCGATCATGGAGGGCAAGGAGCCAAAGGTGATCGCCAACAAGGATGGCAACCGGCTCACGCCGAGCGTCGTCGCCTTCAACGACAAGGGCGAGACACTCGTCGGCGACATCGCCCGCCGGCAGGCCGTGACCAATCCGAAGCGAACCGTCTACTCGATCAAGCGGTTCATGGGGCGGCGGCACAACGAGGTCGCCAGCGAGGAGAAGATCGTCCCTTACGCGGTGATCGGCGGCCCCGATGACTACGTCAAGGTGAAGGCCGGCGACAAGGAGTTCACCCCGCCGGAGATCTCCGCGCAGGTGCTCCGCAAGCTCAAGGAGGCGGCGGAGAGCTATCTCGGGCACAAGGTCAACAAGGCGGTCATCACCGTCCCGGCCTACTTCAACGACGCCCAGCGACAGGCCACCAAGGACGCCGGCCAGATCGCCGGCCTCGAGGTGATGCGGATCATCAACGAGCCGACGGCGGCCGCCCTCGCCTACGGCCTCGAGAAGAAGAATCAGGAGAAGATCGTGGTGTTCGACCTCGGCGGCGGCACGTTCGACGTGTCGGTGCTCGAGGTGGCCGACGGCGTCTTCCGGGTGATCAGCACCAACGGCGACACGCACCTCGGCGGCGACGACTTCGACCAGTCGCTCATCAACCACGTGGCCGACCAGTTCCAGCGGGAGCAGGGGATCGACCTGCGGAAGGACACGATGGCCCTCCAGCGGCTCCAGGAGGCCTGCGAGAAGGCGAAGAAGGAGCTCTCGACCGCCCAGAGCACCGACATCAACCTGCCGTTCATCACGGCCGACGCCTCGGGGCCGAAGCACCTCCAGATGACGATCACCCGCGCGGAGTTCGAGCAGATGTGCGACGGGCTCGTCGAGCGTTGCCGCGGGCCCGTGGTCCAGGCCCTCAAGGACGCCAAGCTCGATCCGAAGGAGATCGACGAGGTGGTGCTCGTCGGCGGCTCGACCCGCATTCCGAAGGTGCAGGAGCTCGTCAAGAAGCTCTTCAACAAGGAGCCCCACAAGGGCGTGAACCCCGACGAGGTCGTGGCGCTCGGTGCGGCGATCCAGGGAGGCGTGCTCGCCGGTGACGTGCAGGACGTGCTCCTGCTCGACGTGACGCCGCTCTCGCTCGGCATCGAGACGGAAGGGGGTATCTTCACGAAGCTGATCGAGCGAAACACGACCGTGCCCACCGAACGGAAGCAGGTCTTCAGCACCGCCGCCGACAGCCAGACGGCCGTCACGGTGAGCGTGTTCCAGGGTGAGCGGCCGATGGCCCGCGACAACCGGCTGCTCGGCCAGTTCAACCTCGAGGGGATCCCGCCGGCTCCCCGCGGCACGCCGCAGATCGAGGTGAAGTTCGACGTCGACGCCAACGGCATTCTCAGCGTGAGCGCGAAGGATCTCGGCACCAACAAGGAGCAGACCGTCCGGATCGAGCAGTCGAGCGGTCTGAACGAAAAGGAAATCGAGCGGATGCGGAGGGACGCGGAGGAGCACGCCGAGGAGGACAAGCGGAAGGCACGGCTTGCCGAGGCGAAGAACAAGGCGGAGAGCCTCTGCTTCCAGACCGAGAAGCTCATCAAGGAAAATGCCGACAAGCTGTCGGCATCCGACAAGGCGCCGCTCGAGGCGGCGATCACGAAGGCCCGGGAGCTCTGCAAGGGAGACGACGCCGACGCCATCCAGTCGGCTCACGACGCCCTCGAGCAGGCGACCCACGCCCTCTCGAAGGTGCTCTACGAGGCCACTGCCAAGCGGGGCGGAGCGGCCGAGGGGGCCACGGCCGGCGCCGGGGCCGCGGGAGCAGGGAAGGGGCCCGACGACGCGATCGACGCCGAGTTCGAGGTGAAGAGCTAGGGTTCAAACCATACATTCCGCCGTAGGCCCACACGGAAGCCCGAGCCGCGAGCCGAGAGGAGAGGAGACGTCGCCCCGTGGACGAGGTGACGTGAAACCGTCATGCCATTTCGTTTCGACAAGCTGACGATCAAGGCGCAGGAAGCCGTCCAGCGGGCGGTCGAACTCGCCGCGTCGCGTGGCAATCCGCAGGTAATAACCATGCACCTCCTCTCGGCGCTCCTGGCGGAGCGGGAGGGGATCGTGCGGCCGCTCTTCGAGAAGATCGGGGCGAGCCGCGAGCAGCTCGAACGGATCGTCGAGGCGGAGCTGGCGAGCCTGCCGAAGGTGTCGGGCGGTGTCCAGCCGCAGCCCGACGCCGACCTCATGAAGGTCTTCGAGGCGGCGAGCGGCGAGGCCGACGTGATGAAGGACGAGTTTGTCTCGACCGATCACCTGCTGCTCGGCCTGGCGAAGACCTCCTCGAAGGCGAAGAAGCTTCTGGAACTGGCGGCGGTCACCGAGAAGGAACTCCTCGCCGGGCTCCAGGCGGTCCGCGGCAGTTCCCGCGTGACCGACCAGAGCCCGGAGGAGAAATTCCAGGCGCTCGAGAAATACGGCATCGATCTCGTGAAGCGGGCGAGCCAGGGCAAGCTCGACCCGGTCATCGGCCGCGATTCCGAGATCCGCCGCGTGATCCAGGTGCTCTCCCGCCGCACGAAGAACAACCCCGTGCTCATCGGCGAGCCGGGCGTCGGCAAGACGGCCATCGCCGAGGGCCTGGCCCTTCGGATCGTGCAGGCGGACGTGCCGGAAACGCTCCGCAACAAGCGGGTGGTCGCCCTCGACCTGGGCGCCCTCATCGCCGGCACGAAGTACCGCGGCGAGTTCGAGGATCGGCTCAAGGCGATCTTGCGGGAGGTTGAGGCCGCGGCCGGCGGCGTGGTCCTGTTCATCGACGAGCTTCACACCGTGATCGGTGCCGGAGCGGCCGAGGGGGGCAGCGACGCCGCGAACCTGCTCAAGCCAGCGCTCGCGCGGGGTGAGCTGCGGTGCATCGGCGCGACCACGCTCGACGAGTATCGCAAGCACATCGAGAAGGATGCGGCGCTCGAGCGAAGGTTTCAGCCGGTGTTCGTCGGGGAGCCGTCCGTCGAGGATACGATCGCGATCCTGCGGGGACTCAAGCCCCGCTATGAGGCGCACCACAAGGGGGTGAAGATCAAGGATTCGGCACTCGTGGCCGCGGCCGAGCTCTCCCATCGCTACATCCACGACCGGTTCCTGCCCGACAAGGCGATCGACCTCATGGACGAGGCGACGAGCCGGATCGCGATGGAACTGCAGAGCGTGCCGAGCGAGATCGACGAGGTGCAGCGGCGGCTCGTGCAGCTGGAGCTTGCGGCGCGGCAGCTCGCCGAGGAGACGGAGGAGCATGCGAAGGATCGCCTGAAGGAGATCGAGGAGGAGTCGACGGAGCTGCGGCGAAAGCTCGCGAGCCTCCGCGAGCAGTGGGAGGCGGAGAAGAGCGGCGTCGGCAGCGTGCAGGAGCTTCGCAAGCAGCTCGACGAGGTGCAGCTCGCCTTCGACCAGGCCGGGGCGCAGATCAAGGAGCGGCAGTCTTCGGGCCAGCCGGTCGGCGAGGACCTCTACCAGCGGCTCTACGAGTTCGACGTGAAGCGGAAGAAGCTTCAGCAGCGGCTGGAGCAGGAGGGCAGCGACAAGGACGCCGGTCGCGAGGCCGTGAAAGGCTCCGGCAAGCGGCTCCTCCGGCGCGAGGTCGGCCCCGAGGAGATCGCCGAGGTCGTGAGCGCCTGGACCGGCATCCCCGTAACGCGGCTCGTCGAAACGGAGCGGGCGAAGCTGCTCGTTCTCGAGGAGCGGCTCCACCAACGCGTGGTCGGTCAGGACGAGGCGGTCGAGGCGGTGAGCGACGCGGTTCGCCGCAGCCGGGCCGGCCTCCAGGACCCGAACCGTCCGATCGGCTCGTTCATCTTCCTGGGCCCCACAGGCGTCGGGAAGACGGAGCTCTGCAAGGCGCTTGCGGAGGTGCTCTTCGACGACGAGAACGCGATGGTTCGGATCGACATGAGCGAGTTCATGGAGAAGCACACGGTCGCGCGGCTGATCGGCGCCCCGCCGGGCTACGTCGGCTACGAGGAGGGGGGCAGGCTGACGGAGGCGGTCCGCCGCCGGC